>NZ_JBIAVW010000011.1:33444-273578 GCF_042894785.1 Streptomyces sp. NPDC001502 | reverse complement strand
TGGTCTTCGTCTGCCCCTCGAACTGGGGCTCGCCCAGCTTCACCGAGATGATCGCCGTCAGACCCTCACGGATGTCCTCACCCGCGAGGTTGTCGTCCTTCTCCCGCAGCAGCTTCTTGTCCCGCGCGTAACGGTTCACCAGACCCGTCAGGGCCGCACGGAAGCCCTCCTCGTGCGTACCGCCCTCGTGCGTGTGGATCGTGTTCGCGAAGGAGTAGACCCCCTCCGTGTACTGCGAGTTCCACTGCATCGCGATCTCGACCGAGAGCATGCGCTCCTTGTCCTCGGACTCGACGTCGATGACGG
Source organism: Streptomyces sp. NPDC001502 (assembly GCF_042894785.1). NCBI lineage: Bacteria > Bacillati > Actinomycetota > Actinomycetes > Kitasatosporales > Streptomycetaceae > Streptomyces > Streptomyces sp. NPDC001502. The sequence continues at coordinate 273,272 of NZ_JBIAVW010000011.1, read as the reverse complement.
TCGGGTGGATGAGCTCACCCTTGCGCGAGTTGAGGTACTTCACGAAGTCGACGATGCCGCCCTCGTAGTAGTACTTCACCGTGCGCGCCTGGGGCTCGGCCGCGTCCGCGTCCGGGTCGTCGGCGCCCGCGGTGGCCTTCGCCGAATCGCGCTCGTCGGTCAGCGACAGGGTCAGGCCCTTGTTGAGGAAGGCCATCTCCTGGAAGCGCCGCGAGAGCGTCTCGAAGGAGTACTCGGTCGTCTCGAAGATGTCGCCGTCGGCCCAGAAGGTGACCGTGGTGCCGGTCTCGGCGGTCTCCTCGTTCTTCGCCAGGGCGGCGGTCGGGGCACCGAGCTTGTAGTCCTGCGTCCAGCGGTAGCCGTCACGCCGCACCTCGACCGCGACGCGCGTGGACAGCGCGTTGACGACGGAGACGCCGACGCCGTGCAGACCGCCGGAGACGGCGTAGCCGCCGCCGCCGAACTTGCCGCCGGCGTGCAGGACGGTCAGGACGACCTCGACGGCCGGCTTGCCCTCGGACGGCACGATGTCGACCGGGATGCCTCGGCCGTTGTCGACGACCTTGACCCCCCCGTCGGCCAGGATCGTCACGTCGATGGTGTCCGCGTGCCCGGCCAGGGCCTCGTCGACCGAGTTGTCCACGACCTCGTAGACGAGGTGGTGCAGACCACGCTCGCCGGTCGAGCCGATGTACATGCCGGGCCGCTTGCGGACCGCGTCCAGGCCCTCCAGGACCTGGATGTTGCTGCCGGTATACGAAGATCCACCTGCCTCGGCGGCCTCGCCGTCGGCGGTGGTCTCGTTCTTGTCGTTGGGGTTGCCGGAATCGGCCACGAAGCGCCCTTTCTGGCACAGCACAGGCCGAACTCCGGGCCAGCAGGCATGCAAGCAGGAGCGGCTGCGTCGATCTGCGTTGTCAGCGTTTGTCAGCGGGATCCCGCAAGCGGGCGGGATTTGCTTCAGTCTACCGGTACCACCGACATGAATGGGGGTTTGCCGGTACCTGAGTCCGCATGTGCCGCCCTGAACCTCCTCTCTCCGACTCCCCACATCCGGGAAGGGGCTCAAAGAGGCTCACACGGGCATCCAGCCCTTCGGGCTGTCAACCTCCGACTACCGTGAGGGACACCACCCGAATCCGCCGATCTCCAGCCCCGCCGGCCCCGTCGGCCACGCCGGACACTCCGGCCCCGCCGGCGTTCGAGGCGCGGGGTCCGGGGCGGATCCCCGGGGTCCCGCGCAGCGGGCTGCATGTAACCGCACGGGCAGCCCCGCAGGGGACCGTCACCCGTAGGTGTCCCCGGGACCCTTGCTGCCCGGCGCCCGCCACGGCCCGTAGCCCTTCGGCCGTCCTCCGGGCCCCTGCACCTTGATCAGGCGTACGGTGCCCTGCCCCAGATCCGCGTTCAGCCGCGCGACCAGCTGCGGAGCCAGCAGCTTCAGCTGGGCCGCCCACGCCGAGGAATCGCACCGCACGACAAGTTCACGGTCCTCGTAGCGTTCCGGTTCACAGTGGGCCGCGATCTCCGGGCCGACGATCTCCGGCCAGCGCTCCATCACGCCCGCCACCGCCATCGGCATCTCCCAGCCGCGTTCGGTGCGCAGCCGGTCCAGCGCCGCCATGAGCGGCATCGGGTCCCGGCCGTCCGCGCGTGCTCCCGAGCGCAGCCCCGGCTGCTGGCGCTTCTTCCCGACGGCCGCGTTGCCCCGGGCCCGCGCCTGCTCCCGCGCCGCCGCGAGGGCCTGGCGCGCGAGGTCCACCCCGGAGGCCTCCGGGGTCCTGCGACCCTCCTGCGGGTCCTTGGCTTGCTCGTTCACAGCCGGGTCACCTCACCGCCGGACACCCCGAACCGCGTTCCCACCAGCACCCCCGGGACGTCGTCGTCGACCGCCGCGGTCACCAGGACCTGCTCGCCCGGAGCCACCAGCTCCGCCAGCCGCTCCCGGCGCCGCGTGTCCAGCTCGGCGAACACGTCGTCGAGGATCAGCACCGGCTCGCTGCCCTCCGAGCGCAGCAGCTCGTAGGAGGCCAGCCGCAGCGCAAGCGCGTACGACCACGACTCCCCGTGGCTCGCGTACCCCTTCGCGGGCAGTTCGCCGAGCCGCAGCACCACGTCGTCGCGGTGCGGGCCCACCAGGGTCACACCGCGCTCGATCTCCTGCTTGCGCACCTCGGCCAGCGCGGCCAGCAGCACCTCGTAGAGGGCTTCGCGGGTGCGCGCCGTGCCGCTGTCCACCGGCTCGCCGGCCGAGGACTTGTACGCCAGCCCCAGCGGGCCCCCGCCGGGCGCGAGCTGCTCGTAGGCCTTGTCCGCCAGCGGCAGCAGGGTCGCGATCAGATCCAGCCGCTGCGCGAGCAGCTCCGCACCCACGCGCGCGAGGTGCTGGTCCCACACGTCGAGGGTGGAGAGGTCCAGGGAGCGGCCGCCGTGCCGGCGGGCCATCGCCGCCGACTTCAGCAGGGTGTTGCGCTGCTTGAGCACCCGCTCGTAGTCGGAGCGGACCGCGGCCATCCGCGGCGAGCGCGCCGTGACCAGCTCGTCCAGGAACCGGCGCCGCTCACCCGGGTCGCCCTTGACCAGGGCCAGGTCCTCCGGGGCGAACAGCACCGTCCGTATGATCCCCAGCACGTCCCGCGGCCTGACCTGCGAGGACCGGTTGATCCGCGCCCGGTTCGCCCGGCCGGGATTGAGCTCCAGCTCCACCAGCTGCCGGCGCTCGCCCTGGGTGACGGCCGCGCGGATGATCGCCCGGTCCGCGCCCATGCGTACGAGCGGGGCGTCCGAGGAGACCCGGTGGCTGCCGAGGGTCGCGAGGTAGCCGATCGCCTCGACGAGGTTGGTCTTCCCCTGGCCGTTGGGGCCCACGAAAGCGGTGACGCCCGGGTCGAGGGGAACCTCGGCCCGGGCGTACGAGCGGAAGTCGGCCAATGAGAGATGCGAAACGTGCATACGGCGCCGACCTCCCCCGGCTTCCAACTGCTCGCTGTGGTGCTGTGCCGCCGTACTGCCGTACCGCTGCGGCCCTGTGCTGCGAAGTGCTACTTCTTCTCGACCGCGTGGCCGCCGAACTGGTTGCGCAGCGCGGCGATCATCTTCATCTGCGGGGAGTCGTCCTGCCGCGAGGCGAAGCGCGCGAAGAGCGACGCGGTGATCGCGGGCAGCGGTACGGCGTTGTCGATCGCCGCCTCCACCGTCCAGCGTCCCTCGCCGGAGTCCTGGGCGAAGCCGCGCAGCTGCTCCAGGTGCTCGTCCTCGTCGAGGGCGTTCACGGCCAGGTCCAGCAGCCAGGAGCGGATGACGGTGCCTTCCTGCCAGGAGCGGAAGACCTCGCGGACGTCGGTGACCGAGTCCACCTTCTCCAGGAGCTCCCAGCCCTCGGCGTAGGCCTGCATCATGGCGTACTCGATGCCGTTGTGGACCATCTTCGCGAAGTGGCCCGCGCCGACCTTGCCGGCGTGCACGGCGCCGAACTCGCCCTCGGGCTTGAGGGCGTCGAAGACCGGCTGCACACGGGCCACGTCCTCGGCGGCACCGCCGTACATGAGCGCGTAGCCGTTCTCCAGGCCCCACACGCCACCGGAGACACCGCAGTCGACGAAGCCGATGCCCTTGGCCTTCAGCTCCTCGGCGTGCTTCTCGTCGTCGGTCCAGCGGGAGTTGCCGCCGTCGACGACGATGTCACCGGGCGACAGCAGCTCGGCGAGCTCGTCGACCGTGGACTGGGTGGCCGCACCGGCCGGGACCATGACCCACACGACGCGGGGGGCCTGCAGGCTGTCCACAAGCTCCTGCAGGCTGTGGACATCCGCGAGGTCCGGGTTGCGGTCGTATCCGATGACGGTGTGGCCTGCGCGGCGGATGCGCTCGCGCATGTTGCCGCCCATCTTGCCGAGACCGACGAGACCAAGCTCCATCAGGTGGTTCCTTAAGCGTTGTGGCCGTCTTTGCCGGGGCTTCCCCGGCCGTGTCCTCGCCGGACGCGCAGGGGGGTCGCCCACCGGATCCGAGCCTACGCCGGGCCGTGGCGGCGGGCCTTGCGGGCGCTCCATGACGGCCGGTCCGGGTTCACGGGATTCCCGGTCCCCGGCGTCCTCCCCAGCCTGTGGACGACGCCGGGCCCGGTCCCGCTGCGTGCGAGACCGGGCCCGGCGTCCACAGGTGGAACGTCAGCCGGACAGTCGCACCGGCATGATCAGGTACTTGTAGGCCTCGTCGGCCTCCGCGTCGATCGCCGGGCGGCCGCTGAGCAGCGCGGGCTTGGTCGACGTGGTGAAGCTGAGCTGGGCCACCGGGGAGGCGATCGCGCTCAGACCGTCCAGCAGGAAGGTCGGGTTGAAGGCGATCGAGATGTCGTCGCCGTCCAGCTGGGCGTCGACCCTTTCCACAGCCTGTGCGTCGTCGGAGGAACCGGCCTCCAGGATCAGCACGCCCTTCTCGAAGCTGAGGCGGACCGGGGTGTTGCGCTCGGCCACCAGGGCCACGCGCTTGACGGCCTCGACGAAGGGCGCGGTCTCGATCACGGCGATCGAGTTGAACTCCGTCGGGAACAGCGTCCGGTACTTGGGCAGGTCGCCTTCGAGCAGCCGGGTGGTGGTGCGGCGGCCGGCGCCCTCGAAACCGATCAGGCCCTCGCCCGCACCGGAACCGGACAGGGCCAGCGTGACGGTGTCACCGCTGGTCAGCGAGTTGGCGATCTCCTGGAGCGTCTTGGCGGGCACCAGGGCCACGGCCGACGCGTCCGGGTTCTCCGGCTTCCACAGGAACTCGCGGACCGCGAAGCGGTAGCGGTCGGTGGAGGCCAGGGTGACGCGGTCGCCCTCGATCTCGATGCGGACACCGGTCAGCACCGGCAGCGTGTCGTCACGGCCGGCGGCGGTGGCCACCTGCTTGGCGGCGGAGGCGAAGACCTCGCCGGCCACGGTGCCGGTCGCGGTCGGCATCTGCGGCAGTGCCGGGTACTCCTCCACAGGCAGGGTGTGGAGTGTGAATCGCGAGGAGCCGCAGACCACGGTCGCCCGTACACCGTCTGTGGAAATCTCCACCGGGCGGTTGGGGAGGGCGCGGCAGATGTCGGCGAGCAGCCGGCCGGAGACCAGGACGGTGCCGTCCTCCTCGACGTCCGCCTCGACGGAGACCCGGGCCGAGACCTCGTAGTCGAAGCCGGAGAGGCTCAGGGTGCCCTCCTCGGCCTTCAGCAGCAGGCCCGCGAGAACGGGCACCGGCGGCCGGGCCGGGAGGCTACGGGCGGCCCAAGCCACCGCCTCCGCGAGTACGTCGCGCTCCACCCGGATCTTCACCGGAACCGCCTCCTGCTGTTGCTCGCTCGTCTGCCGGCCTTCGTCGTCGGCTCGTCGATGCCTCGACCGATGCCGGGGACCAGTCTGACGTACGGCGCCGACACTCGGTGCGGCTGGCGGTCAAGTCGGGAGCGAGGCGTCGGGGCGGGCGATCGACGAGTTGTGCACAGGACCCGCTTGAAAACCGAAACCGGCCTAACTCTCTATGGGGGTAGTAGTAGGGCCTGTGGAAACGGTGGATAAGCCCGTTCTCGCAGGTCAACCCCGGTTTTTTATCCACCGACCCTGTGGGTGACACCGGTGGACAACCCCGTGTCCCTGTGGAGAACGAAAAGTTCTGCACAGGCTGTCCCCAGGAGACCCCGATTACTCCACAGGTGTGTCCCCAGCTTTCCCCCGGTACTCCACAACCCAAACGTCTACATCGGTGTGACCGCTTTCACTCCGGGCGGTGAGAGGGGGTGGTGTGTTGCCGAACAGTGGACAAGGCTGTGGAGAAGGCCGCGCATCCTGTGCACAGGACGTGGAAACCTGTGGGCCGACGGTGGACAACGCCGTGGACAGGGCTGTGGACGAAATATTTGTCCACAGCCTGTGGATGACGTTTGTGCACAATTCCACAGGGGTCTGACCAGCCCTGATGGAGCCTCACCCCGCACGCCTGTGGACAGATTGTGGGCGACGCGACGCGTCCCCAGGCTGTGGACGGAAGAAAGTCTCCCAATCTGTGGATGAGTTGCTCAAGCGGGGGCGTATTCGAACAGGTCAGGGGCGCGCGAACGAAGAAGGGCGCCCCCGTTGTGGACCGGGAGCGCCCTCTGGATGCGTTTGAAGGGGCCCTGAAGCGGCCCCGAACCGGGTGTCGGGGGGCCGCGCTCAGGCGTTCTTGATGCGGTTGGTGAGCTCGGTGACCTGGTTGTAGATGGAGCGGCGCTCGGCCATCAGAGCGCGGATCTTGCGGTCCGCGTGCATGACGGTCGTGTGGTCGCGGCCGCCGAACTGGGCCCCGATCTTGGGCAGTGAGAGGTCGGTGAGCTCCCGGCACAGGTACATGGCGATCTGCCGGGCGGTGACCAGGACCCGGCTGCGCGAGGAGCCGCACAGGTCGTCCACGGTCAGGCCGAAGTAGTCGGCGGTGGCCGCCATGATGTCGGAGGCCGTGATCTCCGGCGCGCTGTCCTCGCCGCCCGGGATCAGGTTCTTCAGGACGTCCTCGGTGAGGCCCAGGTCGACCGGCTGCCGGTTGAGGCTCGCGAAGGCCGTCACCCGGATCAGCGCCCCCTCCAGCTCGCGGATGTTGCGCGAGATGCGGGAGGCGATGAACTCCAGTACCTCCGGCGGGGCGTTGAGTTGCTCCTGGACGGCCTTCTTGCGCAGGATCGCGATACGGGTCTCCAGCTCGGGCGGCTGGACGTCGGTGATCAGGCCCCACTCGAAGCGGTTGCGGAGCCGGTCCTCCAGAGTGACCAGCTGCTTGGGCGGCCGGTCGGAGGAGAGCACGATCTGCTTGTTGGCGTTGTGGAGCGTGTTGAAGGTGTGGAAGAACTCCTCCTGCGTCGACTCCTTGCTCGCGAGGAACTGGATGTCGTCGACGAGCAGGATGTCCATCTCGCGGTAGCGCTTGCGGAACGCGTCGCCCTTGCCGTCGCGGATGGAGTTGATGAACTCGTTGGTGAACTCCTCCGAGCTCACGTACCGCACCCGGGTGCCGGGGTAGAGGCTCCGCGCGTAGTGCCCGATGGCGTGCAGCAGGTGCGTCTTGCCGAGGCCCGACTCCCCGTAGACGAAGAGGGGGTTGTAGGCCTTCGCGGGTGCCTCGGCGACGGCCACCGCGGCCGCGTGCGCGAAGCGGTTGGAGGCGCCGATGACGAAGGTGTCGAAGAGGTACTTGGGGTTCAGCCGTGCGGTCGGCTCCAGCGGGCCCGAGGTGGAGCCGCCGGACGGGGACGGCGGCGCCGCGGGCCGGCCGGGGGCCTGGCGCGGCGCCGGCTGCTCGTACTGCTGCTGCTCGTATTGATGGGGCTGGTGCTGCTGCTGGGCCTCGTACGGGGACGGCTCGTACTTCTGCTGCTCGTAGGAGCCCTGGTCGTAGCCGGAGGGCTCGGGCTGCTGGAGGTAGCCCGGCTGCGGGGAGGCGTACGGGTCGCGCTCGGGGAAACCGCCGAGGCGCGGCTGCTGCCAGCCGTAGTCGTCCTGCTGGCCGCCGCGGGGCCAGGCGCCGGGCTCGGGGCGCTGCTGCTGGTAGTCCGGGTAGGCCGGGCGGGCGGTGGGCAGCTGGTCGTCGCCGGGGCCGCCGGGGCGCTGGCCGCCGTACGGCTCGTACCCGCCCTGCTGCTGGACCTGCGGAGCGGGGGGCGCGGGCTCGCCGGCGGAGTCGTCCACGGTGATGGCGATCCGGATGGGGCGGCCGCACTCACGGCTGAGGGCGTCACTGATCAGCGGGGCGAGCCGGCCTTCGAGGACGCGCTTGCCCCATTCGTTGGGGACGGCCAGCAGTGCGGTGTCGGCGACGAGTGCCAGGGGCTGACACCGCTCGACCCACTGCTTGTCCTTGGGCTCGATCCCCGGCTGTCCCTCCCCGAGGAGCTTTTCGAGCACCCTTGGCCACACTGCGGCAAGATCGGCAGGTACGTCAGCCACAGAGCACGCTCTCTCACAGGGGTCCCACGAATGTGTGGTTCTTTGGGACGGTCGGGACAAAAAATCCGGGGTCAGGCAACGGTAGTCAGGCCAGCGGGTACGGTTCAAGTCGTTGTCCACAGCCTGTGCACAGTGTGGGGCCACGTCGGCTCGGTTTGACCGGATGGCGTAGCCGCGCGTACCGTAACGAGGTCGAGTTGTCGATGGCTGCTGCCGCCTGCCTACCGATGGGCGAAGGTCACTGATAGTGATCATTTAGCGGTGCCACTCGGGCGAACACGCGAGTTTCCTCGTGGGCGCACGGTGACAGCCAGGCGATGTCCCGCCACAACGATTCATTCTCTGGAGCCCCCGAGTGAGCAAGCGCACCTTCCAGCCGAACAACCGCCGTCGTGCCAAGACCCACGGCTTCCGCCTGCGGATGCGTACCCGTGCCGGTCGCGCGATCCTCGCGAACCGTCGTGGCAAGGGCCGCGCCGCCCTTTCCGCGTAACCACACGCAGGTCGTGACGTCGTGCTGTCTCCCGAGAATCGGCTGAGGCGGCGCGAGGACTTCGCGAGCGCGGTACGTCGAGGTCGTCGGGCTGGTCGCCCGCTCCTCGTCGTCCATCTACGTACAAGCGGTGCAACGGACCCGCACGAGTCGGGGGAGATCGATCCCTCGGCGCGTGCGGGTTTCGTCGTCAGCAAGGCTGTCGGCAACGCCGTCATACGTAACCGGGTCAAGCGCCGTCTGCGCCATCTGGTCCGCGAGCGGCTGTCTCAGCTGCCCGCCGGTAGCCTGGTGGTGGTACGCGCGTTGCCCGGAGCGGGTGATGCCGGCCCCGACGAGCTGGCCCGGGACCTGGATGCCGCTCTGGTGCGGCTCCTGGGAGGCGTGGCTCGATGAAGTACCCGCTGCTCGCTTTGATCAAGCTGTACCAGTGGACGATCAGTCCGCTGCTCGGGCCGGTGTGCCGCTACTACCCGTCGTGTTCGCACTACGGGTACACGGCCATCGACCGGCATGGTGCGGTGAAGGGGACGGTCCTGACCGCCTGGCGGATCCTGCGGTGCAATCCGTGGTCCCCGGGTGGCGTGGACCATGTCCCACCCCGTAAACGCCCGCGTTGGCACGAGCAGCTGCGCAGTGCGTTGCGTAGATCTCGCAATGCTCAAGGAGCCTGATTAGTGGACACGATTGCCAGTCTGTTCAGCTTTATCACTTACCCCGTCTCGTGGATCATCGTCCAGTTCCACTCGCTGTACGGGGCGATCTTCGGTGAGTCGAGTGGGTTGGCCTGGGGCCTGTCCATCGTGTCCCTAGTGATCTTGATCCGTATCTGCCTGATCCCGCTCTTCGTGAAGCAGATCAAGGCGACGCGGGGTATGCAGGCGCTCCAGCCGAAGATGAAGGCGATCCAGGAGCGCTACAAGAACGACAAGCAGCGTCAGTCCGAAGAGATGATGAAGCTGTACAAGGAGACGGGTACCAACCCGCTCTCCTCGTGCCTGCCCATCCTGGCGCAGTCCCCGTTCTTCTTCGCGCTGTACCACACGCTGTCGAACATCGCCGATGGCAAGCCGGTCGGTGCGATGGACCAGCAGCTGGTCGACAGTGCCCGTGCGGCCAAGATCTTCGGTGCGCCGATCGCCGCGAAGTTCATGGACAGCCCGGAGAAGGTCGCCGCCCTCGGCGCGACCCTGACGGACGTCCGGATCGTGACCGCCGTCATGATCATCATGATGTCGCTGTCGCAGTTCTACACCCAGCGTCAGCTGATGCAGAAGAACGTCGACCTCTCGGTCAAGACGCCGTTCATGCAGCAGCAGAAGATGCTGATGTACATCTTCCCTGTGATCTTCGCGGTCATGGGCATCAACTTCCCCGTCGGTGTTCTCGTCTACTGGCTGACCACGAACGTGTGGACCATGGGCCAGCAGATGTACGTGATCAGCCAGAACCCGACGCCGGGCAGCAAGGCGCAGGACCAGTACCTGACCCGCCTGCTGAAGCAGATCAGCACGCACGGTGAGCTCAAGGGCCGGGGCCGGAAGCGGGTCGTCGCGGCGATCGTCGCCAAGGGCCCGGACCGCAATGACAACGAGCGCAAGTTCATCGCCGCCCTCACCAAGCAGGGCATGGCCGCGCAGCCCGACGGCTCCGTGATCAAGAGTGTCGAGGCCACGGCAGACTCGGATGCGGCGAGCGGCGGTGCCGCGAAGCGGCAGCAGCCGAAGCGCCAGTCGAAGTCGCAGCGTCAGACCCCCAGCAAGCCCGCTCCCAAGAAGTAAGAAGGAGTCCCTCCCGTGACGGAAGGCACCACCACCGCCGCCGCTGAGAGTGGCGACACCCTGACCCGCCTTGAGCAGGAGGGTGAGATCGCGGCCGACTACCTTGAGGGTCTGCTGGACATCGCCGACCTGGACGGCGACATCGACATGGACGTCGAGGCCGACCGGGCCGCGGTGTCGATCGTCAGTGACTCGGCCAGCCGTGATCTGCAGAAGCTCGTGGGCCGCGACGGTGAGGTTCTGGAGGCTCTGCAGGAGCTGACCCGCCTCGCCGTGCACCGGGAGACCGGGGACCGCAGCCGGCTGATGCTGGACATCGCCGGGTTCCGCGCGAAGAAGCGCGAGGAGCTGGCGGCGCTGGGCGCCCAGGCCGCGGCGGACGTGAAGGCGTCCGGCGAGCCGCTGAAGCTGGCTCCGATGACCCCGTTCGAGCGGAAGGTCGTCCACGACGCCGTGGCGGCCGCCGGTCTGCGCAGCGAGTCCGAGGGCGAGGAGCCGCAGCGCTTCGTCGTTGTGCTCCCGGCCTGATCGTCGGCGCGAGTTGTTCGGCCCCGTCTGTGTCGCAGGCGGGGCCGATGTTTGTCAGCCTGGCCTGACAGGTGAACGACGCCTCATCTTGAAGACGTGGTTTTTTCAGAACCATGCGGTACGGAAGGACGGTCCCCGTGACGGAGGCAGCTGAGCTTCCCCCGGCGCCTGAAGAGGCGCGCGCGGTGTTCGGTGAGTTTTTCCCGGAAGCTGTGCGGTACGCGGAGCTGCTGGCGGACGCAGGAGTCAAGCGGGGCCTGATCGGGCCGCGTGAGGTGCCGCGCCTGTGGGAGCGGCACCTGCTGAACTGCGCTGTGCTGTCGGAGGTGGTGCCCCAGGGCGTCACCGTGTGCGACGTGGGTTCGGGCGCGGGTCTGCCCGGTATTCCGCTCGCTCTGGTGCGACGGGATCTCAAGATCACGCTGCTCGAACCGCTGCTGCGGCGTACGACCTTCCTCCAGGAGGTCGTGGAGCTGCTGGGCCTGGACCACGTCACGGTGGTGCGGGGGCGGGCCGAGGAGGTGCTGGGCAAGCTGCAGCCGGTGCACGTGGTGACGGCGCGGGCGGTGGCTCCGCTGGACCGGCTGGCCGGCTGGGGTGTGCCCCTGCTGCGACCGTACGGCGAGATGCTGGCGCTGAAGGGCGACACCGCGGACGAGGAACTGGTGTCGGCGAAGACGGCGCTGGCGAAGCTGGGTGTGGTGAAGACCTCGGTGCTGCACGTGGGTGAGGGTCTGGTGGACCCTCTGTCGACGGTGGTGCGGGTCGAGGTCGGAGAGAGCCCTGGAGGGGTGAGGTTCGCGGCCAAGCGGGCTAAGGCGGCCCGGGTGGGACGCACCCGCCGACGCCGGTGATTCTCCGCTGATTCGCTGACGGCCGGGGCCCACACGGGAGATTTCATCCGTGTTGGGCCCTATAGGTATGGATTTCGGAGTGTCGTAGCGGCCGGAAGACTCCCTCCGGGCATCGTGTTTCACGTGAAACGTCGCTCTCTGCTGCACGGAATCATCAGCCGCGGTCGTGCGGCTGCGTCCCCCCGCCAGCGCAAGGACGCAAGAGGGACAGAGTTGTCCACATCGGTGGATTCATCCACAGGACTACGGGCCCCGCTGGTTCGCGACCCGGGTGCCATGGGAGGCTCTGTTCATCGCGAGCCTGATGTCGAGGAGAGTGACACCGTGCGGTCCGACGCCAACCTCGCGGGGCCCATGGCCGATCCGGTCCCCGGGCCCCGCTCTGAACCGGCGGGTGAGGATGTTTCACGTGAAACATTGCCTCCCCCTCTTGTAGACAACGACACCCCCATCGGCCGAGCCGCCCAGCAGGCGGTCGAGGCCCTGGGGCGCGCCGGTGAGAGGCTGCCCCGGCCGAATCAGACCCGGGTCATCGTGGTCGCCAATCAGAAGGGCGGCGTGGGCAAGACCACGACGACCGTGAACCTGGCGGCCTCACTCGCGCTGCACGGTGCACGGGTCCTGGTGGTCGACCTCGACCCGCAGGGCAACGCGTCCACGGCGCTGGGTATCGACCACCACGCCGACGTGCCGTCCATCTACGACGTGCTCGTGGACAGCCGGCCGCTGCTGGAGGTCGTCCAGCCGGTGGTGGACGTGGAGGGGCTCTTCTGTGCCCCGGCCACGATCGACCTGGCGGGTGCGGAGATCGAGCTGGTGTCGCTCGTGGCGCGGGAGAGCCGCCTCCAGCGGGCGATCCAGGCGTACGAACAGCCCCTCGACTACATCCTGATCGACTGCCCTCCTTCGCTCGGCCTGCTGACGGTGAACGCACTGGTGGCCGGCGCGGAGGTGCTGATCCCGATCCAGTGCGAGTACTACGCACTGGAGGGCCTGGGTCAGCTGCTGCGCAATGTCGATCTGGTGCGGGCCCATCTCAACCCGACGCTCCACGTGTCCACCATCCTGCTGACGATGTACGACGGCAGGACACGGCTGGCCTCGCAGGTGGCGGAGGAGGTGCGCAGCCACTTCGGCAAGGAGGTGCTGCGGACGAGCATCCCCCGGTCGGTGCGCATTTCCGAGGCGCCGAGCTATGGGCAGACGGTGCTCACGTACGACCCGGGTTCCAGTGGCTCCCTCTCCTACCTGGAGGCAGCGCGAGAGATCGCGTATCGGGGGGTCGGCATTCAGTACGACGCTCGGCACGCCCATCTGGGCCCGGGCACGAACAGCACGCAGAGTGTGGCGGAGGGGATCCAGTGAGTGAGCGACGTAGGGGTCTGGGGCGGGGACTCGGTGCGCTGATTCCCGCGGCTCCGCAGGAGAAGACGCCGCCGGTGATCAGCGCCGGGTCGACGTCCCCGTCGGCGGTGCCGACGCTGGCTTCGGAGCGGGGGGTCGCGGCGGCGAAGCTCGCTGCGCTCGTACAGGCCGATGTTTCACGTGAAACATCGCTCGCGGTCGTCCCGGTGGCCGATCCGGAGCCCCAGCTCCAGCCTGAGACGGAGAGCAATGTGGTGGCGGGGGCGACGTTCGCCGAGCTCCCGATGGACGCGATCACGCCGAACCCGCGCCAGCCGCGCGAGGTGTTCGACGAGGACGCACTCGCCGAGCTGGTGACCTCCATCCAGGAGGTGGGCCTGCTCCAGCCGGTGGTGGTGCGGCAGGCGGCCCCCGGCCGCTATGAGCTGATCATGGGTGAGCGGCGCTGGCGTGCCTGCCGCGAGGCCGGGCTGGACGCCATTCCGGCGATCATCCGGGCGACGGACGACGAGAAGCTGCTGCTGGACGCGCTGCTGGAGAACCTGCACCGGGCTCAGCTGAACCCGCTGGAAGAGGCCGCGGCCTACGACCAGCTGCTCAAGGACTTCAACTGCACCCACGACCAGCTGGCCGACCGGATCGGGCGCTCGCGTCCTCAGGTGTCGAACACGCTGCGGCTGCTCAAGCTCTCCCCTCCGGTGCAGCGCCGGGTGGCCGCGGGTGTGCTGTCGGCCGGGCACGCGCGTGCGCTGCTCTCGGTGGAGGACTCCGAGCAGCAGGACAAGCTGGCGCACCGGATCGTGGCCGAGGGTCTGTCGGTGCGTGCGGTCGAGGAGATCGTGACGCTGATGGCTTCGGAGCCGTCGAGCACGGTGAAGCCGAAGGGTCCGCGTGCGGGTGCCCGGGTGGCTCCCGCGCTCAGCGAGCTGGCGACGCGGCTGTCGGACCGGTTCGAGACGCGGGTGAAGGTGGATCTGGGCCAGAAGAAGGGCAAGATCACTGTCGAGTTCGCCTCGATGGAGGACCTGGAGCGGATTCTGGGGACGCTGGCGCCGGGCGAGGGCCGGGTGCTGGATCAGGGTGTTGCCGGGGAGTGATCCCCGGGCCGCCGAGGGGCGGATCGCGACGGTGCACACCGACGCGATCCGCCCCTTCGCTTTGCTGTCGAAGAACGATCGACCAGTGGATACGATGCGGTCATGGGTCGTCGGCTGGTACCGCTCACGCTGGACAACCTCCAGGATCTGCCCCGTCGTTGCCGGTCCTGTGTGTTCTGGGAGCTGGACCCGGTCAGTGGTGAGGCCGCGGTGAAGGCGGGTACTCCGGCGCAGGAGAAGGAAGCGTGGATCTCCGCCGTCCTGCTGGAGTGGGGATCCTGCGGCCGAGTGGTCTATGTGGACGAGATTCCGGTGGGCTTCGTCCTCTACGCGCCGCCGGCGTACGTGCCGCGGGCCACTGCCTTTCCGACCAGCCCGGTCTCGCCCGATGCCGTGCAGCTGATCACCGCGTGGATCATGCCGGGGTACCAGGGGCAGGGGCTGGGGCGGGTCATGGTCCAGACGGTGGCCAAGGACCTCCTGCGGCGGGGGTTCCGGGCGATCGAGGCGTTCGGGGACGCGCACTGGGAGGGTCCGGCGTGTCTGCTGCCCGCGGACCATCTCCTGGCGGTGGGCTTCAAGACGGTACGGCCGCATCCGGTGCATCCGCGGTTGCGGCTGGAGCTGCGGTCCACGCTGTCCTGGAAGGAAGACGTGGAGCTGGCGCTGGACCGGCTGCTGGGCGCGGCGCGCAAGGAGCCGGCGCTGCGGCCGCTGTGAGCACGAGACGCGGAACGGGGCCGCCCCAGGGAGGGGCGGCCCCGTTTCACGTGAAACATCGCTCGCGTCAGGCGGTCTTGACCTCGACGAACTCGGAGAGGTCGCGCAGGATGGCGGCCTTCGGCTTCGCGCCGACGATGGTCTTGGCGACCTCGCCGCCCTGGTAGACGTTCAGCGTCGGGATGGACATGACGCCGTACTTGGCGGCCGTGGCCGGGTTCTCGTCGATGTTGAGCTTGACGATCTCGATCTCGGGGTGCTCGGCGGCGATCGCCTCGAGGGACGGCGCGATCTGGCGGCACGGTCCGCACCAGGCGGCCCAGAAGTCCACCAGTACGGGCTTGTCGCTCCTGAGGACCTGCTCGTCGAAGTCAGCGTCGGTCACGTTCTTGAGGGTGCCGGCCACAGCGGCCTCCTTCTTCTTTCCTGCGGGGTGTGGGATGGGGAGGTGCGAGGGTCAGGACGGTCAGACCGCTGCGTGGAGCTTCTCGGCGTCCGCGAGCGCGGCGAGGAAGCGCTCGGCGTCGAGGGCGGCGGAGCAGCCGGTGCCCGCGGCGGTGATGGCCTGACGGTAGGTGTGGTCCACGACGTCGCCGGCGCCGAACACGCCGGTGGCGCTGGTCCGGGTGGAGGGGGCCTCGACCTTGAGGTAGCCCTCCTCGTCGAGGTCGAGCTGGCCCTTGAAGAGCTCGGTGCGCGGGTCGTGGCCGACGGCGATGAAGAGGCCGGTCACGGGCAGGTCGGAGGTCTCACCGGTCTTGGTGTTGCGCAGGGTGAGGTTGGAGAGCTTCTGGTCACCGTGGATCTCGGCGACCTCGCTGTCCCAGGCGAACTTGATCTTCGGGTCGGCGAAGGCGCGGTCCTGCATGGCCTTCGAGGCGCGCAGGCTGTCACGGCGGTGGACGATCGTGACGGACTTGGCGAAGCGCGAGAGGAAGGTGGCCTCCTCGATCGCGGTGTCGCCGCCGCCGACGACGGCGATGTCGTGGTCCTTGAAGAAGAACCCGTCGCAGGTGGCGCACCAGGAGACACCGCGGCCGGAGAGGGCGTCCTCGTTGGGCAGACCGAGCTTGCGGTGCTGGGATCCGGTGGTGACGATGACGGCCTTGGCGCGGTGCACGGTGCCGGCGGTGTCGGTGACGGTCTTGATCTCACCGGTGAGGTCCACGGCCACCACGTCGTCCGAAATCAGCTCGGCGCCGAAGCGCTCGGCCTGAGCACGCATGTTGTCCATGAGGTCGGGGCCCATGATGCCGTCCTGGAAGCCCGGGAAGTTCTCCACCTCGGTGGTGTTCATCAGGGCGCCACCCGCGGTGACGGCACCTTCGAAGACCAGCGGCTTGAGCGAAGCGCGTGCGGTGTACAGGGCGGCGGTGTAACCGGCCGGCCCGGAGCCGATGATGATCACGTTTCGGACGTCGCTCACGGGTTTCTTCCTCGTTTCTGCGGACTGCGTACTGCCTACCGGGGGCCGGTGCGGACTCTCACCCCACCCAACGGATCCTACGGCGCATGCATTCCCCACCCGCTCCACAAGGGCCCCGAACACCTCGGCTACCGCGGATAGGTGCTCTTCAGAAGGACCTTTCCGGGGTCTGCCGGACCGGTCCGCTCGCACGCCGTGTCGACGAGGTAGGCGTCCACGCGGGCCGAGTCGGCCGGGTGCGGCAGGACGAGGAGGTAGACGGGGGTGCCCTGGTAGGTGCCGCGTTCGGTGGCGAGCGGGGTGTCGGGCCGGCCGGTGGCCTGCTGGACACAGGCGGGGACGGAAGGAGCTGCCCGCTTGTCGCCGGGAACGGTGTTCTCCAGTCCGAGGGTGTTGTTCTGCTCCTCGGGAACGTTCTTGGCGCCCTGGCCACCCGCGATGAGCTGTCTGACGCTGTCCTGGAGTCCCTGAGCCGTGTAGTTGCCCTCGCCCTCGCCCACAGCAGCGGCGGACGGCTGCGCCGCGGAGTCGGATGCGGCGGTCCCATGGGTGGGCGCGCCCGAGAAGTCGCCGAACAGGAAGATGCCCAGGGCACAGGCGGCGGCTCCGGTCAGACCGGCGAGGACGGCGATCCGGCGGCGCGCGCGGCGTCGCCCGGGGCCGGTTGGGCCGGTCGGGTGGCCGGCGGGCCGGGGGTACCTCCCAGCGGTAGCTGGGGGCGTTCCACGTGAAACATCGCGGTCCAGGGTGCGGGGCCGGTCGGCCGGTGCGGCCTGGACCCGCGGCTGGGTGGCGTCGAGAAGGGCCTCTGCGGCGAGGGCCGCGTCGATGCGCCCGGCGATGTCGGCCGGCATCCGGGCCGGGCCCGGAAGGGTGCCGAGGAGGGAGCGGATCTCCTCCAGGGAGGCGCGGACATCGGCGCACAGGGCGCAGTCGCCGAGATGGCGGCGGATTTCGGCGGTACGGGACGGGGAGAGAAGACCTTCGGTCAGGTCGGAGATCTCCGAGACGTCCGGGTGCCGGATCGTGCCGGTCGTGCCAGTGGGCGGGGTCACGGTCGTCCACCTCCGCCCTTCACAGTGTCTGGGTCTGGATGCCTGGGTTCTGCCGCTGGTGGGACGGGTGGGCCCGGCGTCCGGTTCCTTCCCCGCTCGGTGGCGGTGTTATCCCCGGCATTCGTGCGCAGATGAGTGAGGAGCGGCACGAGTTTCGCCCGGCCGCGTGCGCACCGGCTCTTCACGGTGCCGGTGGGGACGTCGAGGATCCGGGCGGCCTCGGCGACGGGGTATCCCTGCATGTCGACGAGGACCAGCGCGGCGCGCTGATCGGCCGGGAGGGTGCTCAGAGCGGCCAAGAGCTGGCGATGGAGGTCCTGGCGCTCCGCAGGGGCCTCCGCGGACTCGTGGGGCTCCAGGAGGTGCTCCAGTCGGTCCGTGTCGTCGAGGGGCGCGGTCCGGCGCGAGGCGGCCTTGCGGGCGCGGTCCAGGCAGGCGTTGACGGTGATGCGGTGCAGCCACGTGGTGACGGCGGATTCCCCGCGGAAGGTGTGGGCGGCCCGGTAGGCGGAGACCAGGGCGTCCTGTACGGCGTCCGCGGCCTCCTCCCGATCGCCGAGGGTCCGCAACGCCACGGCCCACAGCCGGTCGCGGTGGCGCCGCACGAGCTCACCGAAGGCGTCGGGATCCCCCGCGGTGTGCAGCGCCAGGAGTTCCTGGTCGCTGCTGCCCTCCGTGGTTCCTTCTCGCATCACACCCTGCTTCCTCCCCGGATGGAGCCCAGGGGGTGTCTTGCCGGTCAGGCCGGGCTCGCGGTGGCCGACAGGACACCCCCTAGGGGCGTCGGCCGGGCGCGTGAAGAATCACGCGGCCCGGCCACCGAGAGGCCGCGCACGGCCGGGCGGGTGCGCTCAGGACGACGGGCCGAGCACCTTGATCTCGCTGATTCCGCCCCGGAAGGTGCCCTCCCCGTCGGGGGGCAGCTCGGTGATGTGGACCAGCACGTAGCGGGTGAGCACCGGATCTTGGAGCGTGACCTGGAGCTTCTTGCCGGCGCGGTCCAGCTGGCTGATCGTCTGGCTGAAGTCCGACAGCGAAGTGGGGTGGGAGGCCGCCGGCGGCGCGGCACGGACCTCGATCTCCTGGTCGGCAACGTGCAGAGCGATGTCGAGCCCGGACACGTTCTGGAGACTGCCGAGGTCGACGATGATGCCGCTGCCGTCCTTGCGTTCGTCCAGATTGCCGAACTTGGGCCAGCCCTTGTACTGGGGGGTGATCCAGGCGGTGCCCGGGTTGCCGTCCACGGTCTTGCCGACGTCCTTCGGCTTGGTGGCCTCGTCGTGCGGGGAGAACTCGGACGTGTCCGTGATCGGCAGCTGCTTCCCGGGTTCGGGCTGCTTCGGGTTGTCGTCGGTGCCGGTCTTGGGGTTGTTGTTGGTGCCGCTGTTGCCCTTCTGGGTGTTGTGGTCCAGGAGGGTGTCGGCCAGCTGCCAGCTGCCCAGGCCGAGGGCGGCGATGAGCAGGGCGGCGACGCCCCACTTCAGCGCCCGGCCGGTACGGCTCTGCAGCGGGGGCGGCGGGGGCGCGACGGGCCGGATCTGCGCGGTGTTCACGCCAGGAGGCGTGGGACGGCCGTAGTTCCCCTGCTGGTAGGTGGTGTGCTGGTACTCGGGCGGGGCGGTGAAGGCGGGCTCCGGCGGCCGGATGCGGGGCATCGCGGCCACGGCCTTGGCCAGCTCGTCCGGGGTGGTGCAGGCGGGTTCCTGACGGGAGGCGGTGGCCCCGTCGTTGGCGAGCGCGCGCATGGTGAGTTCGCCCAGGCCCCGGTGGACACCGGCGCGTACCTGGTCGGGGGCGATCAGGCCGACGCCCTTGGGCAGGCCGGTGAGGCCGTACGCGTCGCTCTCGTACGGCCAGCGCTGGGTGAGGGCGGCGTACAGGAGCGCGCCGATGGCCTCGGTGTCGGCCCGCTGCGGGGTCTCGCTGGTGATCCCGCGCAGGGCGGCGTTCACGGCGAGGCCGCGGATGCGGTACTGGCCCGTGGAGGTGCGCAGTATCGCGCTGGGCGTCAGCCGCAGATGGGCGAGACCCTCACGGTGCGCGGCGGCCATCGCCTGGGAGACCTGGCTGACGAGCTGGTAGGCCTCGTGGGCTTCCAGGGGGCCGGCGGCGAGGAGGGCGGTGAGCTCGGTGGCGTCGGGCAGCCACTCGTGGACGACGTAGACGAGGTCGTTCTCCTCCACGGCGTCCAGGACCTGCACGAACCGCGGGTCGCCGAGCAGGGCGGAGGACCGGGCGGCGGCCAGGACGGAGCGGGCGCGCGCGTGGTCGGCGGGCATCAGATGCACGCCCACGGCCCGGCGGAGTTTCTCGTCCATCGCGCGCCAACTGCTGAATCCGTCCACACGGGTGACGCACTCTTCCAGCCGATAGCGTCTGGCGAGCTTGTGTCCGCTGTGCAGTTCGGGTGCGGCCGCAGGGGCCGGGTTGGTGCGTTCGCCGTCCTTGTCGGGCATGGGTCCGTCCGCGGCTCGTCCGTTCTGGGTGTCCACCCCGTCGGACGTGGCCTGTGCCGCCTGAGCGGTCAGCGGCTCATTGCCGCTGTTGTCGGCCACGTCGACGGCAGCCGTGCTACGTTCCGCCACCGTCGTTCCCGCCTCCCCATCCGTTGCGCGCTGTTAGGCCAGTCTGCGAAGCCATGCCAATTGTGCCCACAGTCCGACGCTAAGCACGACACACGAAAGGGGGCGACGGTTGTGCGCATCAGCGCCCCAAACGTCCGCGGACCATTCCGACCATCGCGTTGAGCTCTTCGATTCGCATCCGCTTGGCGGCGATGAGGAACACCGCGGCCAGGGCGATACCGCCGGCGAGGAGGGCGGTGGCGGAGCCGGTGACTCCGCTGCCCAGCCACTGGGTGACCCCGAAAGCGGCCGCGCCGGCCACGGCGGCGGCCGGGACGCAGGCGCCGGTGAGACGGGCGTAGGTGCGCATGACGTGCGCCCCGTCGAGGTCGCCACCGAGCCGGGTGCGCAGGCGGCGCCAGGCGACGCCGACGCCGACGGCGTAGCCGAGGCCGTAGGCGGCGGCCATGCCGACCACCGCCCAGCGGGCGGGCAGCACGAAGAACGAGAGCGCGGAGACCGCCGCGTTGACGGCGGCGACGATGACGGTGTTGTAGAAGGGCGTGCGGGTGTCCTCGTAGGCGTAGAAGCCGCGCAGGACCACGTACTGGATGGAGTACGGGATCAGGCCGAGGCCGAACGCCATCAGGATGTAGCCGATGTTCTGGGCGCCCGCGCCCGAGCCGGCGTAGAGCAGGGTGGCCATCGGGACACCGAGCGCGAGGAACGCGAAGGCGCAGGGCACGATCGCGACGGCCGAGGTGCGCAGCCCGTAGGAGATGTCGTCGCGGACCGCGGCGGCGTCGCCGTCGTGCGCGGAGCGGGAGATGCGGGGCAGGACGGCCGTCATGACGGAGACGGTGATGATCGCCTGCGGCATCTGCCACAGCAGCAGCGCGTAGTTGTATGCGGTGATGCCGGTACCGGGGTGGCCCTGCTTCTCGGCGACGGACCCGGCCCAGGTGGCGAGCTGGGTGACGACCACGAGGCCGACCTGGTTGGCGAGGACGAAGAAGAACGTCCACTTGGCCAGGCGGGCGGCCTTGCCGAGGCCGTGGCCCCGCCAGTCGAAGCGCAGGCGCGGCTTGAAGCCCGCGTCGCGCAGGTACGGGAGCATCGCGAGGGCCTGGACGGTGAGGCCGAGCAGGGTGCCCAGGCCCAGCAGGCGCACGCCCTCGGGCGTGACGGTGGTGGCGTTGACGCCGGAGGTGGTGAAGCCGCCGAAGGCCCAGATGAAGGCGCCGAAGGTGGCGATGACCACGATGTTGTTGAGGACCGGGGTCCACATCATCGCGCCGAAGCGGCCGCGGGCGTTGAGGATCTGACCCAGGACCACGTGGATGCCCATGAAGAACATGGTGGGCAGGCAGTAGCGGGCGAAGGCGACCGCGACGTCCATCTGCTGGGGATCGGAGGCGATCTTCGGCGACATCATCGTGATGAACACCGGTGCGGCCAGGACGCAGATGGTGGTGATGCCAGCCAGCAGCACCACGACGAGGGTGAGCAGCCGGTTGGCGTACGCCTGTCCGCCGTCGCTGTCGTTCTTCATGGCCCGGACCAGCTGCGGGATGAAGACGGCGTTCAGGGCGCCGCCGCCGACCAGCACGTAGATCATCGTGGGCAGGGTGTTGGCGATCTGGTACGTGTCGTTGAAGGTGCCGACACCGATGGCACCGGCGATGACCAGGGTCCGCAGGAAGCCGGTGATGCGGGAGACGATGGTGCCCGCGGCCATCAGCGCGCTGGACTTCAGCAGGCTCGACGCCCGTCCGGCTGGCTTGCTCGGCGCCGGTGCGGCGACGGGCGCCTCCTCGGCGGCCGTGCGGGGCGCCGCCTCCTGGTCCCGGTACAGGTGCGCGAAGGCGTCGGGTTCGGGCTGCTCGTCCGAGGCACCGGTGACGAGGGAGTCCACGCCGACGAACTGGGTGGTGGTGGCGTGGTCGCCGTACGGCAGGTGGCGCGAGGGGCCGTCCGGCTCGGGCGGCGGGGTCTGGGCCCAGACGCGCGGGTCGGGGGAGTACGAGGGCGCGGTCGGCGCGGCGTAGAGCGGGCCGGGCTCCTGGTAGGTGCCGGGCGGCGGCGGCGGGTGCGAGGCCCGGTCGTAGAGCACCTCGGCGACGGGATCCTGGGCCGACAGGTCCTGGGACCGGTACGGGTCGTGGTCGTAGGCATCCTGGACATACGGGTCACGCTCCGGCGCGGGCGCAGGCGCGGGAACCTGCCCGGGCACCGGGGTGCCCGGGGCAGTGCCCTGGGAGGGCGCAGGCCCACCAGTGCCCTGCGCGCGGTCACCGTCGTACGGCGCGTTCATCGAAACCCCACCTCATCGTCCCCAGGCCGACCGGCCACGGCGTCAATCAACGGTCCACTGTCTCACTCGTGCCGGACCCCTCGGTGCTTTGCGCTCCGGTGTCCGGGGACTCGTCACTCGGCTGCGTGCTCTCCTCGGCGGCCGCGCGTGCTGCGACGCGCTTGCGACTGGCGTACATCTTGATGCCTGCCAGGACCAGGAGGAGCACACCGCCGGCGATGACGAGCATCACGGTGGGCGTGATCTCGGTGGCCTCGACGGTGAACTTGCGTTCCTTGCCATAGGGGACGCCGTCCTTGGTGAACAGCTGCGCCGTGACCTCGACGGGGCCGCTCGCCGTGGCGTTGGCGGTGAACTTGACCGTCTGGGTGTGGTCGCCCTGGACGGTGACCTGCTGCTCGTCCTGGCTGAACATCAAGCGGGTCCGGTTGGCGGACTTCACCCGCAGAACGAGGTCGTGGACATCCTGGACCAGGCTGTTCTGGACGCTGACCGGGATGGTGGCGCTGTGTCCGGACAGGGTGGCGTCGGACTTCGGGACGACCTTGACCTTCTCGGTCAGACCGATCAGGTAGTCCTGCACCTGGTCCCGGTAGAGGCGGGCCTCCTCGGGGCGCCCGCGCCAGGAGGTGGACATCTCCCGGTTGGTGGTGTTGCCGAAGGGGATCTCCACGCGATCGGGCGCGGCGAGGATCATCTTGAAGCGGTTGAGGGTGTTCTGCGTGGTGCGGATCTTCTCGAAGGCCGACACCGGCAGCTCCTGCTTGCGCAGGGCCTCGGGGTACTGGCCGGCGCCCGGCACCTGGGTGGTGGCTCCGGGATCGGGCTTGGCGGCGGCCGCGGCCTCGAGGTCCGCGGGCTGGGTCCAGCGGCCCGCCTGGAGGCCGCGTACGGCCTCGGCCATCGACTGGACCTGGCTGACGCTGGGCGTCCGCTGCGGGGCCACGACGAAGCTGCGCGGCTCGTCGGTCTTCTGCAGGTTCAGGGCGAGGCTGTGGGCGAGGAACCGCTGCACGGCGAGCGTGGAGGTCCCGGCGTTCAGCATGTCGCCGTCGAAGGCGGTGGACAGGTCGGCGTCGGCCACGACCGCGGTCGTGCCGGCGCCGATGGGACGGGCGGCCGAGGGCGTGTAGCCGAGGGCGCCGCTCTCCACGAGGCTGTCGCTGCGGGTGAGGACGTTGTGGGCGCCCGCCGAGGTGGCGACGTTGACGATCGAGGGATCGATGGCGCCGTCCACGGGCCAGGAGAAGTCCGTGGACGCGGGGACGTGCAGGACCGTCTCGACGGCCTGCTTCGCCTTGTCGGTGGCGGGGCGCAGCTGGCCCAGGGTGCCCGAGACGTCCTTGCCGTGATGGGCGAGGGAGGCGAGGTCGGGGTCGGCGAACGGCAGGGCGACGACCTTCTTGCCCTGGACGGCCGCCTCCAGGGAGCTCAGCCACTGCTCGGCGACGGCCTTGCTCTTGCCCTGGACGGGCTTGCCGCCCGGGCTGCGGACCCGGTAGCCCTTGGTCATCGCGTCGACCGTGTAGAGCAGGTCGGGGTCGATGACCCAGGTGATCGGCAGGTCCTTGCCCAGGGTGACCATCTGCTCCAGGCGCCCGCCCGGCCTGAGCTCGTCGGCGAGGGAGTCGTCGAGGAAGACGGGGGTCTGCAGCTCGTCGGAGCCGGTTTCCGCCGTCACGCGGGTGGTGGAGATCAGCGGCCAGGCGTAGGTGAGCTGGGAGCGCTTGGCGGCGGCCTCCGGCTGCCAGGGCAGGAAGGTCCGCTTGATGCCCATGACCTGCTCGGACGGCCGGCTCTCGGTCACCCCGGACAGGGAGACGCCGAGCTGGTAGACGCCGTCCTTGTCCAGCTCCAGCTTGTTCACCGGGATGGTGAGCGTGAACTCCTGGCTGATCTTGGACGGCAGGGAGGCGATCTTCACCGCGTAGGCCGGGTCGATCTCGCCCGGGTCGGCGCCGGCCCGGAAGCCGGTGCGCTCCGCCGCCTCGTCGACGGACGTGCGGTCCGCGAGCGCGGGCCCCACCCGCAGACCGACATGTGCGTCGGTGATCGTCTCGCCACCGGTGTTGAGCACGGTGCCCCGGATGGTGAGCGTGTCGCCCTTGACCGGTGCCGTGGGGGCCATGGAGGTCAGCTGGACGTCCACGGACGCGGCCTGCGCGGCCTCGGCCCGCGGGGCGGGAGAGTAGATCAGCGCGGCCAGTACGGGCGTCCCGGCGAGCAGGACGATCGCCCGCCGCAGCCACCGGCGCCGGGCAGGAGCGGGGGACGCCCCCTGGTTGTCTGCCGCCTCGGCCACGCGCTAGCCCGTCCCTCGAAGTGTCAGTGGTCGTCTTTTGTGCGTCCACGCATGGTAACGAGGCCCGCTGTGTGCGAGTGCCGCGCCTTGCTCCACATGATCGGCTCAGGGCCCCGGCGACCGTGTACCGGGGTGGCGGCAAAACGGGGCGGTCCCTGGGGGGCCGGGCACGTACCCTTTTCTGTTGTGCCGAACGCCAACGAAGACAACCCCAGTGCCCTGAGTCAGGTGCAGCGCCGCGCGGTCAGTGAACTGCTGCGGGTCGCTCCTGTCGCCGACGAGCTCGGCCGCCGTTTCCAGGAGGCGGGCTTCCGCCTCGCCCTGGTCGGTGGGTCCGTCCGCGACGCGCTGCTGGGGCGTCTCGGCAACGATCTCGACTTCACCACCGACGCCCGTCCCGAGGACGTTCTGAAGATCGTCCGGCCGTGGGCGGACTCGGTGTGGGACGTCGGTATCGCCTTCGGCACCGTCGGGGCGCAGAAGAGCGCCCGCGTCGGGGACGCCGTACGGAATTTCCAGATCGAGGTGACGACGTACCGCTCGGAGGCCTACGACCGTACGTCGCGCAAGCCGGAGGTCTCCTACGGCGACTCGATCGACGACGACCTGGTCCGGCGTGACTTCACGGTCAACGCCATGGCCCTGGCCCTGCCCGAGCAGGAGTTCATCGACCCGCACGGCGGCCTGGAGGACCTGGCCGCCGGTGTGCTGCGCACGCCCGGAACGCCGGAGGGGTCCTTCTCCGACGACCCGCTGCGCATGCTGCGGGCGGCGCGTTTCGCCGCGCAGCTGGACTTCGAGGTCGCCCCGGAGGTCGTCGCGGCCATGAAGGCGATGTCCGAGCGGATCGAGATCGTTTCCGCGGAGCGGGTCCAGGGCGAGCTGAACAAGCTCATCCTGTCCGCCCACCCGCGTAAGGGTCTGGGACTGCTGGTGGACACGGGGCTGGCCGACCGTGTGCTGCCCGAGCTGCCTGCGCTGCGGCTGGAACGTGATGAGCACCACCGGCACAAGGACGTCTACGACCACTCGCTGATCGTGCTGGAGCAGGCGATCGCGCTGGAGGAGGACGGCCCGGACCTGGTCCTGCGGCTCGCGGCCCTGCTGCACGACATCGGCAAGCCCCGCACCCGCCGGTTCGAGAGCGACGGCCGCGTCTCCTTCCACCACCACGAGGTGGTGGGAGCGAAGATGACCAAGAAGCGGCTCACCGCTCTGAAGTACTCCAACGACATGATCAAGGACGTGTCCCGGCTGGTGGAGCTGCACCTGCGCTTCCACGGCTACGGCGACGGGGAGTGGACCGACTCCGCGGTCCGGCGCTACGTCCGCGACGCCGGCCCGCTGCTGGAGCGTCTGCACAAGCTGACCCGGTCCGACTGCACCACGCGCAACAAGCGCAAGGCCAATGCCCTCTCCCGGACCTACGACGGGCTGGAGGAGCGCATCGGGCAGCTGCAGGAGCAGGAGGAGCTGGACGCGATCCGGCCCGACCTGGACGGCAACGAGATCATGCAGGTGCTCGACGTGGCTCCCGGCCCGGTGATCGGCAAGGCCTACGCCTTCCTGCTGGAGCTCCGGCTGGAGCACGGTCCGATGGGCCGTGACGCCGCTGTCGTCGCGCTGAAGGAGTGGTGGGCCGCGCAGGCCTGACGCGCGAACGCCGGGGGCCGATGTTTCACGTGAAACATCGGCCCCCGGCGTTCGTCAGAGCTGATGTTTCACGTGAAACGTCGCTCCCCGCGAGCCAGGAACACCGCGGTCGCGGCGTAGATCGCGGACACGATGAGGATCAGGATCACGGATCGCCCGTCGGCGGGGAGCATCAGGGAGGCCACCGCCGCCGCGCCGACGAACGCGACGTTGAACAGCACGTCGTAGACGGAGAAGACACGGCCGCGGTAGTCGTCGTCCACCCGGGACTGCACTTCGGTGTCGGTGGCGATCTTGGCGCCCTGGGTGGCGAGGCCGAGTACGAACGCGGCGGCCAGCATCGGTTCCGGGGCGAAGAACAGGCCGAGGGCCGGTACCAGGACGGCGGCACCCGCGGAGCACGCGGTGATCCAGCCGAGCGGGCCCAGCCGGCCCACCAGCCAGGGGGTCACCACGGCGGCGGCGAAGAATCCGGCCCCGGAGACGCCGACGGCGATTCCCAGCAGCGCCAGCCCGTCGGACTCGTTGTCCGACCAGGAATAGCGGCAGAGCATCAGCAGCATCACGAACAGGGCCCCGTAGCAGAACCGCATCAGGGTCATCGCGGTGAGTGCCCGGGCCGCCTCGCGCCGGGAGGCGAGGTGGCGCAGGCCCTCGGCCATCCCCCGCACCGTGAGGGCGACCCCCTCGGTGACCGAGGGATGGGCCCGGCCGGCGGGGTGGTCCGGCCCGAGGAGGCCGATGGCCAGTTGCAGGGAGACGAGGGCCGCGCACAGGTAGAGCCCGGCGCCGAGGAGCACGACGAGGGCGTTGGAGTCGGAGGCCAGCAGCCGGACGAGGAAGGCCAGCCCTCCACCGGCCACCGCCGCGAGGGTTCCGGCGGTGGGGGAGAGAGCGTTCGCGGTGACCAGCTGATCGGGTCCGACGACGTGGGGCAGCGAGGCGGCGAGCCCGGACAGCACGAAGCGGTTGACGGCGGTCACCGACAGGGCCGAGGCGTAGAACAGCCAGTCGGGCACCTGCGCGACGATCAGCATCCCGGTGACGCAGGCGAGGAAGGCCCGCAGGAGATTGCCGTAGAGGAACACCTGGCGGCGTCGCCAGCGGTCGAGCAGTACCCCGGCGAAGGGGCCGATCGCCGAATACGGCAGCAGTAGCACCGCCATGGCGGAGGCGATGGCCGCCGGGGAGGTCTGCTTCTCCGGGGAGAAGACGACGTAGGTGGCGAGTGCGACCTGGTAGACGCCGTCCGCGGCCTGGGAGAGCAGCCGGACGGCGAGCAGGTTGCGGAAATCCCTCAGGCGCAGGAGTACGCGCAGATCACGTACGACAGGCATGAGGGCAAGGGTCACATACGCGGAGGGTCCCCGGGCACATTGCCCGGGGACCCTCCGCGGAAGAACAGCCGAAGTCCAGGTGTCGTGAAGACCCTTGGGTTCGGTTAGCGCTCGACCTCGCCCTTGATGAACTTCTCGACGTTGGCCAGGGCCTCGTCGTCGAAGTACTGCACCGGCGGGGACTTCATGAAGTAGCTGGACGCCGAGAGGATCGGGCCGCCGATACCGCGGTCCTTGGCGATCTTCGCGGCGCGCAGGGCGTCGATGATGACACCGGCCGAGTTCGGGGAGTCCCACACCTCAAGCTTGTACTCGAGGTTCAGCGGGACGTCACCGAAGGCGCGACCCTCCAGGCGGACGTAGGCCCACTTGCGGTCGTCGAGCCACGCGACGTAGTCGGACGGACCGATGTGGACGTTCTTCTCGCCCATCTCACGGTCGGGGATCTGCGAGGTGACGGCCTGCGTCTTCGAGATCTTCTTCGACTCGAGGCGGTCGCGCTCCAGCATGTTCTTGAAGTCCATGTTGCCGCCCACGTTGAGCTGCATGGTGCGCTCAAGACGGACACCGCGGTCCTCGAACAGCTTCGCCATCACGCGGTGCGTGATGGTGGCGCCGACCTGCGACTTGATGTCGTCGCCGACGATCGGGACACCGGCCTCGGTGAACTTGTCCGCCCACTCCTTGGTGCCGGCGATGAAGACCGGGAGGGCGTTGACGAAGGCGACCTTGGCGTCGATGGCGCACTGGGCGTAGAACTTCGCCGCGTTCTCGGAACCGACCGGCAGGTAGCAGATCAGGACGTCGACCTCGCGGTCCTTGAGGACCTGGACCACGTCGACCGGAGCCTCGGCGGACTCCTCGATCGTCAGGCGGTAGTACTTGCCCAGGCCGTCGTAGGTGTGGCCGCGCTGAACGGTCACACCGGCGTTCGGGACGTCGCAGATCTTGATGGTGTTGTTCTCGCTGGCGCCGATGGCGTCCGAAAGGTCGAGGCCGACCTTCTTCGCGTCGACGTCGAACGCGGCGACGAACTCGATGTCACGCACGTGGTAGTCGCCGAACTGGACGTGCATCAGACCGGGGACCTTGGCCGCCGGGTCGGCGTCCTTGTAGTACTCGACGCCCTGCACCAGCGAGGCGGCGCAGTTGCCTACGCCGACGATGGCTACGCGAACCGAACCCATTCCGGTTGCTCCCTGTTTGTTCTCGGACGAGGTCTGCGAGATGCAGGCCTCATTTTTCAGTTTCGTCGGACGGACCGGATCGTCTCCGATCCCGTCCCGCCCGCTCACTCTCGATGAGCTCGTTCAGCCAGCGCACTTCGCGCTCCACGGACTCCATGCCGTGCCGCTGCAGCTCCAGCGTGTAGTCGTCGAGGCGCTCCCGCGTCCGGGCGATCGAGGCGCGCATCTTCTCCAGACGCTCCTCCAGCCGGCTGCGGCGGCCCTCCAGCACCCGCATGCGGACGTCTCGTTCGGTCTGGCCGAAGAAGGCGAACCGGGCGGCGAAGGACTCGTCCTCCCAGGTGTCGGGGCCCGTGTGGGAGAGCAACTCCTCGAAGTGCTCCTTACCCGCGGCCGTCAACCGGTAGACGATCTTGGCGCGGCGCCCTGCGAGTGAAGCGGCGAGAGCGTCCTCCGGGGCGTTCCCCGGCTCTTCGATCAACCAGCCGTTGGCGACCAGCGTCTTGAGGCAGGGGTAGAGCGTCCCGTAGCTGAAGGCTCTGAACACCCCCAGCGAGGTGTTGAGCCGCTTGCGCAGCTCGTAGCCGTGCATGGGGGATTCGCGAAGCAGGCCGAGGACGGCGAACTCGAGGATGCCTGAGCGTCTGCTCATCCGCCTGCCTCTCCTCCGCCCCTGAGTCTTTATACCGAGCTGATGTATCGACTCGATACATCCAGACGATAGAACGGGCCGCTCTGATCGACAAGGGGAGGCGTGGTGACCGGTGTCACATCACCAATTCGCACCAGGCACGTTGCCTGATTTGGGGTGAACTTCGGCACTGGGCGCGTTTTGAGCGTGCGTAGTCTGTGCGCCATGACACCGGGGGGTACCGGAACTAATCTGCCGCTTCCAGGCCACTCGCCTGCCCGAGGAGTAGTCGTTCGATGAGCGAGCACCGTCGCAAACTGCCGCAGCCCGAGGGCGGTGGGCGCGCCTCAGCCCGCCGCGCCGCCCAGCCGCGCCCCGGAAGGGGCGCGGCCGGACGTGACGTCCCCACGGCGTCGCACAGCGGCCCGTACGCACCGCAGCCCGCCCGGGGCAGCCGTGCCGATGCCCGCCGGGCTGCCCAGAGAGGCAGCGGCCGCGGGAGAGGAGCCGGCGCCGCCACGCGCGACAAGCGGCTCATCAACTACCCGCGGTCCGACAGGGACGGCTGGAAGCGTTTCGTGCCGTCCTGGAAGTTCGTCGCCGGCACGGCCCTCGGCTTCTTCGCGGTCATCACGGCCGGCACCGGCATCGGTATCGCCATGGTGAGCACGCCGGACCCGAACAAGGCGGCGCAGGCGCAGAACAACGTCTTCTACTGGGCCGACGGCAGCCAGATGGTCGCGACGGGCGGTTCGATGAACCGCCAGATCGTGCCCATCTCCAGCATCCCCCGGTCGATGAGGGACGCCGTGATCTCGGCGGAGAACGAGTCCTTCGAGACGGACAGGGGCGTGGACCCGATGGGTGTCGGCCGCGCCGTGTGGAACATGGCCACGGGCGGCTCCACCCAGGGCGGCTCGACCATCACCCAGCAGTACGTGAAGAACACCTACCTGGACTCCGACCAGACACTCAAGCGGAAGGCCACCGAGCTCTTCATCGCGATAAGGCTGGGTGTCTCGGAGGAGAAGGACAAGGTCATGGCGGGCTACCTGAACACCGCCTACTACGGCCGGGACGCCTACGGGATCCAGGCCGCGGCCCGCGCCTACTTCGGCAAGGACAGCCAGGACCTGAACCCCTCCGAGTGCGCCTTCCTGGCCGCCGTGCTGAAGGGTCCCAACCTCTACAACCCGGACGGCGGCATCGGCGCCGCGGCCACCCCCGCCCTCAACGAGAAGCGGGCCCGGGAGCGCTGGAGCTGGGTGCTGGACCGCGAGGTCGAGGTCGGCCGGATGGACAAGGCCGAGCGGGCGAAGTTCACGGACGCGGACTTCCCCCCGCGGGTCGAGTCGGAGCAGGCCCGCGGCATGACCGGCCAGATCGGCTACCTGGTCGACACGGCCAAGGCCTACGTGATGAAGACCAAGGGGATCACCCCTGAGCAGATGGCCATGGGCGGCTACCGGATCAAGACCACCTTCCAGAAGCCGAAGGTGGACGCCCTGGTCAAGGCGGTCGAGGACACCCGTAACGGGTTCATCGACGAGAAGGGCCGCCCCGAGACGGACACCTTCGTGCAGTTCGGCGCGGCCTCGGTGGACGTGAAGACCGGTGCCCTCGTCGCCCTGTACGGCGGCCCGGGCTGGGACCACAAGTACTTCAGCAACAACGCCAACTCCAGCGGTGTCCCGGTCGGCTCGACCTGGAAGCCGTACGTGCTGGCGGCGGCGATGGAGTACGGCACCCAGAACTCCAAGGGCAGGGGCATCTCGGCCGACAGCAAGTACATGGCCAACGACCTCACCGTGATCAACAACCGTGAGGGCAGGCCCCTGCGCGACGCGTCGGGCGCGCCGTTCAAGCAGAAGAACGAGAGCCCCACCGCCTTCGGGTACGTGACCCTCAACGAGGCGATGGAGAAGTCCATCAACGTCCCGTTCGCCCAGCTCGTCTTCGACGTCGGCCACGACAAGGTCAGGGCCGTGGCCAAGTCCACGGGCATCCTGGAGGAGTCGGTCAACCCGAACAACGACGCCTCCTTCGCCCTCGGTACCTCCACCCCGAGCGCCATCCGCATGGCCGACTCGTACGCGACCTTCGCCGCCTCCGGCACGCACCGCGAGCCGTACTCCGTGACCGAGGTCGAGAAGAACGGCGAGAAGCTGGCGGGCTTCGAGGCCCCCAAGGCCCAGCGGGCCATGGACAGCGCCGTGGCGGACAACATCACCAAGGTGCTGGAGAACGTCGTCGAGAACGGCACCGGCAAGAAGGTCCAGAAGCTGGGCCGGCCCGCCGCGGGCAAGACCGGTACCACGGACGAGAACAAGTCGGCGTGGTTCGTCGGCTACACCCCGGAGCTGTCCACCTCGGTGGTCCTCTTCCGCACCGACCCCAACTCGCCGGACAAGAAGCTGATCTCCATGAAGGGTGTGGGCAACATCCCCTCCCTCCACGGTGGTGACATCCCGGCCGAGATCTGGACCGAGTACATGGGCGAAGCGCTCAAGGGTCTCCCGGTCAAGCAGTTCCCGGAAGCCGAGGACATCGGCGTGACCGCCGACTCCGCCGGCGCCCCCTCCCCCACGCCCTCGGCCGTCGTCCCGCCGTCCCCCTCCCCGTCGACGCTCCCGCCGAGCTCCCCGCCGCCGTCGCCCTCCCCGTCCAAGGGCGGCCGGCCGTCCTGCCCGCCGTGGAAGCTGTACTGCGACCCGGACACCACGCGCGGGACCACCAACGGAGGCGCGAACACCGGCACCAGCTCCGGCGCCAACTCGGGTAACACCGCCGGTACCAGCTCCGGGGTGATCGGCGGCTCCAGCGGATCGCCGTCCCCGACGCAGACCGGCAGACCGGGCCGCCCGGGCGGCATCACCGGCGGGGTCGACGACTCCGTCTCCGAGTGACCCGTACCGCCGCTCCATGAGCCGAGGAAGGCCGTCGCACCCTGTGTGCGACGGCCTTCCCGCATGTCCGGTCCGGTACGGCAGGATGAGCCCATGACCAAGGTGCACGAGGACAGCCCCGTACTGCCGACGCAGCAGGACGAGGTCGCCGCAGCCGGCAGTGAGCTCATCGGCGGCCCGCTCGGCCGCTATGCCCGGCTCGGCGGGCACTGGCTGGGGCCGGTCCGTGTCGTGGCGCTGATCGCCATCGGCATGTTCGCGCTCGGCATGGTCCAGAAGCTGCCCTGCTACGACTGGGCGTGGTTCCGGGGGGCGGGCTCGCAGTACACCCACGCCTGCTACTCCGACATCCCGCACCTGTACGCGGTACGCGGCTTCGCCGACAACCTGACGCCGTACTTCGACCGGCTCCCGGGCGACATGGAGTACCTGGAGTACCCGGTGCTCACCGGGCTCTTCATGGAGATCGCCTCCTGGCTGACCCCCGGCAGCGGCTCCATGCAGCACCGCGAACAGATGTACTGGATGGTCAACGCGGGCATGCTGATGGCCTGCGCGGCCGTCATCGCCGTGTGCGTCGCCCGCACCCACCGCCGCCGCCCCTGGGACGCCCTGCTCTTCGCCCTGGCGCCTGCCTTCGCCCTGACGGCGACGATCAACTGGGACCTGCTGGCCATCGCCCTGACCGCCGCCGCGATGCTCATGTGGTCCCGCGGCCGGACGGTGCTCTTCGGCATCCTCGTCGGCCTGGCCACCGCGGCCAAGCTCTACCCCGTCCTGCTGCTCGGGGCGCTGTTCGTGCTCTGCTGGCGGGCCGGGAAGTGGCGCGCCTTCGGCGCCGCCGTACTCGGCGCGGCCGGAGCCTGGCTCGTGGTCAACCTGCCGGTCATGCTCTTCGCATGGGACGGCTGGAAGAAGTTCTACACCTTCAGCCAGGAACGGCCCATCGACTACGGCTCGGTGTGGCTGCTGATCTCCCAGCGCTCGGGCAACTCGCTGGAAGGCGCCAACACGTACGCGACGGGGCTGACGCTCCTGCTGTGCGGGGCCGTCGGACTGCTCACCCTGACCGCCCCGCGCCGACCCCGCTTCGCACAGCTGGCCTTCCTCGTCGTCGCCGCCTTCATCCTGTGCAACAAGGTCTACTCGCCGCAGTACGTGCTGTGGCTCATCCCGCTCGCCGCACTGGCCCGGCCGCGCTGGCGGGACTTCCTGATCTGGCAGGCCGGCGAGGTCGTCTACTTCCTCGGGATCTGGTTCTACCTCGCCTACACGGCCAGCGCCGACAAGCACCAGGGCCTGCCCGTGGAGGGCTACCAGCTGGCGATCACCGCCCACCTGCTGACCACCCTGTACCTGTGCGCGGTCATCGTCCGGGACATCCTGATGCCCGAGCGGGACGTCGTCCGGCGGGACGGCTCGGACGACCCCTCCGGCGGCGTCCTGGACGGCGCGGAGGACGTGTTCGTGCTGTCGGACGCGGCGAGGGCGCCGCAGTACGCGACGCCCTCGGATGGACAGCGGGTCGCCTGGGGCGCGAGCTCCCAGGACTGACCGGTCGGACTCAGGCGTCGAGCACCCGGTCGAACTGCGTGGTGGTGTGGCGCAGGTGCGCCACCAGCTCGTCGCCGACCTTCGGCTCGGTCGCGTCCGAGGGCACGAACAGGATCGACACCTGCATGTGCGGCGGCTCCGCGAACCAGCGCTGCTTGCCCGCCCACACGAAGGGCGAAAGGTTCCGGTTGACCGTCGCCAGACCCGCCCGGGCGACGCCCTTGGCGCGCGGCATCACACCGTGGAGCGCCTTGGGGGCCTCCAGGCCCACCCCGTGGGAGGTACCGCCGGCGACCACGACCAGCCAGCCGTCGGAGGCGGCCTTCTGCTGCCGGTAGCCGAACCGGTCGCCCTTGGCCACGCGCGTGACGTCGAGGACCGCGCCGCGGTACTCGGTGGCCTCGTGGTCGCCCAGCCACAGCCGGGTGCCGATACGGGCCCGGAAGCGGGTCTGCGGGAACTGCTGCTGCAGCCGCGCGAGCTCCGTGGCCCGCAGGTGGCTGACGAACATGGTGTGCAGCGGCAGCCGGGCCGCGCGCAGCCGGTCCATCCAGCCGATGACCTCCTCGACGGCGTCCGAGCCGTCCGGGCGGTCCAGGGGCAGGTGCAGGGCGAAGCCCTCCAGCCGGACGTCCTCGATGGCGGCGTGCAGCTGGCCGAGGTCCTGCTCGGAGATGCCGTGGCGGCGCATCGAGCTCATGCACTCGATCACCACCCGGGCCCCCACCAGACCGCGCACCCCGTCCAGCGACGCGACCGAACGGATGACCCGGTCGGGGAGCGGCACCGGGTCCTCGCCCCGCCGGAACGGGGTGAGGACGAGCAGGTCGCCGCCGAACCAGTCCTTGATGCTGGCGGCCTCGTACGTCGTTCCCACGGCCAGGATGTCGGCGCCCATGCGGGTCGCCTCCTCGCAGAGCCGCTCGTGGCCGAAGCCGTAGCCGTTGCCCTTGCAGACCGGGATCAGACCGGGGAACTGGTCCTGGATCTGCTTCTGGTGCGCACGCCAGCGCGCGGTGTCGACGTAGAGCGTGAGCGCCATGCCCGTCCGGAACCTCTCCTGAGAAGCTGCCTGGTGCAGCGGTGCTGTGTGTGCGTGTGGGGCGGGGCCGGTCAGCGGCGCGACATGTAGATGTCGAGGGCCTTGTGCAGCACCTTGTTGAGCGGGAAGTCCCACTCGCCGACGTACTCCACGGCCTCGCCGCCCGTACCGACCTTGAACTGGATCAGACCGAACAAGTGATCGTTCTCGTCCAGGGTGTCAGAGATGCCGCGCAGGTCGTAGACGCTTGCGCCGAGCGCGTACGAGTCGCGCAGCATGCGCCACTGCATCGCGTTCGAGGGGCGGACCTCGCGCTTGTGGTTGGCGGAGGCGCCGTACGAGTACCAGACGTGCTGGCCGACGGTGAGCATCGTGGCGGCGGCCAGCGGCTCTCCTTCGTGCGTGGCGATGTAGAGGCGCATCCGGTTGGGGTCCTCGGAGTTGAGGGCCGTCCACTGGCGCTGGAAGTAGCTGAGCGGACGCGGGCGGAACTTGTCGCGCTCGGCCGTGATCTCGTACAGGTGCTGCCAGGTCGGCAGGTCGTCGTAGCCGCCCTGGACGACCTCGACGCCGGCCTTCTCGGCCTTCTTGATGTTGCGGCGCCACAGCTGGTTGAAGCCCTTGAGGACGTCGTCCAGCGAGCGGTTGGCCAGCGGTACCTGGAACACGTAGCGCGGCTGGACGTCGCCGAAGCCGGCGCCGCCGTCCTCGGCCTGCTGCCAGCCCATGCGGCGCAGCTTGTCCGACACCTCGAAGGCGCGGGGCTCGATGACCGAGGCCTCCACGTCGCGCAGGCGCTTCACGTTCGGGTCCTGGATACCGGCCTTGATGGCGGTCGAGTTCCAGCGGCGGATGACGACGGGCGGGCCCATCTTCACCGTGAAGGCGCCCTGCTGCTTGAGGTGGGCCAGCATCGGCTGGAGCCATTCCTCCAGATTCGGGGCATACCAGTTGATGACCGGGCCCTCGGGCAGGTACGCGAGGTACCGCTTCACCTTGGGCAGCTGCCGGTACAACACGAGGGCCGCTCCGACGAGTTCGTCGGACTCGTTGAACCATCCGAGGTTCTCGGAACGCCACTCGTTCTTCACGTCGGCCCACGCCGGGACCTGGCAGTGGCTAGCCGAGGGCAGGCTCTGGAGGTAACCCAGATGCTGCTCTCGGCTGATGGTCCTCAGGGACAGGCTCATGCGGGGCGTCTCCTCCGGCGGCTTCGCTGGCTATGGCGCGAAGCCTACTGCGACAGGGGCGCCACCCTTCTGGGGGACGGGCCGGGGGCCCGGGCCGGTGCGTGGCCGGCGCCCTGCCGCGGAGGTGTCCCGGTCGGCCCCGTCAGCCCCCGAAGAGACCGCCGTGGAACATGCCGAGGTAGAAGCCGATGGCAGACGCGCCAAGGCCGATGATCAGCGCGAAGCGCTCGCGTGTCGTGACGGAGACGAACTGTCCGTACGCGCCGGTCAGGATTCCGATCAGCCCGGCCCACGAGCTGATCAGGTGCAGGTTGTGGAAGAAGGCCGTGACGAACGCCACGGCGCCGAGGGTCAGAGTGACCGCCATCAGGGTGTCCTGCAGCGGGTGGGGCTTGCCGTCGGTGGAGAGCAGGGAGATCTGAGGGGGCCGCATTGCCTGTGCCATCGGAAGGGCACCTCCTGGCTGAAGCTGGCGGTGCTGCGGGCTGCCTCCGGCAAGGGGCCGGGGGCATAGCACCGAGCACACCCGATGGATACAGATTGTGGCCCTCTCCCGGCGGATTTCAACCGGAAGGACGTGAGCAGGTAGTCTGTACAGCTGCGCGGTGTCTGCTCTGCGGACGCCGTGCTTACGCATCACGACCCTCCTGCCACGGAACGACCGTGGCCGCTGAGTCCAAAGGAGGTGGGTTCCACATGCGTCACTACGAAGTGATGGTCATCCTCGACCCCGATCTCGAGGAGCGCGCTGTCTCCCCGCTGATCGAGAACTTCCTCTCCGTCGTCCGTGAGGGCAACGGAAAGGTCGAGAAGGTCGACACCTGGGGCCGTCGTCGTCTCGCTTACGAGATCAAGAAGAAGCCCGAGGGCATCTACTCGGTCATCGACCTTCAGGCCGAGCCTGCGGTCGTCAAGGAGCTTGACCGACAGATGAACCTGAACGAGTCGGTTCTCCGGACCAAGGTCCTTCGCCCCGAGACCCACTGAACTTCGGTTCAGCGGTAATCGGGATCGAGTAGCACAGCAGCCCAGCAGCAATCCCCGCCGAGAGGTTCATCCATGGCAGGCGAGACCGTCATCACGGTCGTCGGCAATCTCGTCGACGACCCCGAGCTGCGCTTCACCCCCTCGGGTGCGGCGGTCGCGAAGTTCCGTGTCGCGTCCACCCCCCGCACCTTCGACCGTCAGACCAATGAGTGGAAGGACGGCGAGAGCCTGTTCCTGACCTGCTCGGTGTGGCGGCAGGCGGCGGAGAACGTCGCCGAGTCCCTCCAGCGAGGCATGCGCGTCATCGTGCAGGGCCGGCTGAGGCAGCGGTCGTACGAGGACCGTGAGGGTGTCAAGCGCACGGTCTACGAGCTGGACGTCGAGGAAGTCGGCCCCAGCCTGAAGAACGCCACGGCCAAGGTCACCAAGACCACCGGTCGCGGTGGCCAGGGTGGATACGGCGGCGGCGGTCAGCAGCAGGGCGGCGGCGGTGGCAACTGGGGCGGAGCCCCCGGTGGCCAGCCGCAGCAGGGCGGCGGAGCTCCCTCCGACGACCCGTGGGCGTCCAGCGCGCCGGCCGGTGGCCAGCAGCAGGGCGGCGGCGGGGGCGGTTGGGGCGGAAGCTCCGGCGGCTCCGGCGGTGGCTACTCGGACGAGCCGCCCTTCTAGGGCAGCTCGCATCCCCACTTCTTGATCACACAGGAGAGACACAATGGCGAAGCCGCCTGTGCGCAAGCCTAAGAAGAAGGTCTGCGCATTCTGCAAGGACAAGACCGCGTACGTGGACTACAAGGACACGAACATGCTGCGGAAGTTCATTTCCGACCGCGGCAAGATCCGTGCCCGCCGCGTTACCGGCAACTGCACGCAGCACCAGCGTGACGTCGCCACGGCCGTCAAGAACAGCCGTGAGATGGCGCTGCTGCCCTACACGTCCACCGCGCGATAAGGAAAGGGTGACCGACTAATGAAGATCATCCTGACCCACGAGGTTTCTGGCCTCGGTGCCGCCGGCGATGTCGTCGACGTCAAGGACGGTTACGCTCGCAACTACCTGGTCCCGCGTGGTTTCGCGATCCGCTGGACCAAGGGTGGCGAGAAGGACGTGGCGCAGATCCGCCGCGCCCGCAAGATCCACGAGATCGCGACCATCGAGCAGGCCAACGAGGTCAAGGCCAAGCTCGAGGGTGTGAAGGTCCGTCTGGCCACCCGCGCGGGTGACGCCGGTCGTCTCTTCGGTTCCGTGACCCCGGCCGACATCGCCACGGCGATCGAGTCCTCGGGCGGCCCGAAGGTCGACAAGCGCCGCGTCGAGCTCGGCTCCCCGATCAAGACCCTCGGTTCGTACCAGGTCTCCGTGCGTCTGCACGCCGACGTGGCCGCGAACGTGGGCATCGAGGTCGTCGCCGCCTAAGGGCTGCGCTCGAAGGGCCGCACCCCACCGGGGTGCGGCCCTTCGTCGTTGTCGGGCGGTGTTTCACGTGAAACATGCGGCGCCGGCCCGCGTGTTTCACGTGAAACACGGCCGAGGCCCGGCCGCCCGCTACGAGCGGGTGGCTCCCGCGATCAGCCACCGGCCCGAGCCGGCGCGCAGCCGGAGAGTGATCATCCGGACCACCATCATCAGCGTCATGGCCCACCAGAGCGCCGTGAGGCCGCCGCCGAGGATCGGCACGAGCAGTGCGGCCGGGGCGAAGGCGGCCAGCGTCAGGAGCATGGCCCGGGCCAGGTAGCGGCCGTCGCCGGCGCCCATCAGCACCCCGTCGAGCACGAAGACGATGCCGGAGACGGGCTGGGAGAGGGCCACGACCAGCAGGGCCGGGAGCAGGGCCGCCTCGACGGCCGGATCACTGGTGAACAGCGGGATGAACACCGGGCGGGCCAGGACGACCAGCAGGCCGAGTACGACGCCCGAGGCGATCCCCCACTGCACCATGCGGCGGCACACGGCCCTGGCGCCGTCGGTGTCGCCCGCGCCCAGGTAGCGGCCGATGATCGCCTGCCCGGCGATCGCCAGGGCGTCCAGGGCGAAGGCGAGCAGGCTCCACAGGGAGAGCAGGATCTGGTGGGCGGCGATGTCGGCGTCGCCGAGCCGGGCGGCCACGGCGGTGGCGATCATCAGGATCGCGCGCAGTGACAGGGTGCGGACCAGCAGCGGAGCGCCCGCCTGGGCGCAGGCCCGGATGCCCGCGGGGTCGGGGCGCAGCGAGGCACCGTGGCGCCGGGCTCCGCGGACGACCACGACGAGGTAGGCGGCGGCCATGGCGCACTGGGCGATGACCGTGCCCCAGGCGGAGCCCGCGATGCCGAGCCCCGCACCGTAGACCAGGGCGACGTTCAGGCCCCCGTTGAGGGCGAAGCCGCCGAGGGCGACGTAGAGCGGCGTACGGGTGTCCTGGAGGCCGCGGATGACCCCGGTGGCGGCCAGGACCATGAGCATGGCCGGGATGCCGAGGGCGGAGATCCTCAGATAGGTGATCGCGTACGGAGCGACGGTGTCGGAGGCCCCGAAGAGCGAGACCAGTGAAGGAGTCGCGGGAAGCACCACGGCGACGACGGCCGCGCCCAGCAGAAGGGCGAGCCAGATGCCGTCGATCCCCTGCCGGATGGCTGCCTGGAGGTCTCCTGCGCCGACGCGGCGGGAGACGGCGGCGGTGGTGGCGTACGCGAGGAAGACGAAGACGCTCACAGCGGTGGTGAGCACCGCCGCGGCGATGCCGAGGCCGGCCAGCTGGGGGGTTCCGAGGTGCCCCACGATGGCGCTGTCGGCCATCACGAAGAGGGGCTCGGCGACGAGTGCGCCGAAGGCAGGGAGAGCGAGTGCGAAGATCTCTCGGTCGTGCCGTCCCGGCCCTGCCTTGGGTGCTGCGAGAGCCTGTGTCATGCGCTCAATCTAATCTTCCACAGGTAATGGATGCAAGGGCCTTTGGATCCTTACTGACGCGTTGACCTGAGCGTTCTTTGCACCTCGTTGGAGGCGATCTTGAGACAGTGTCCAAGAATTTTCTCCACCGCCGCCTCTGGATGAGGAAAGGCCAGGTCAGATGGGGTAACAGGGTGGCGCGGGTGATTTTGTCCACAGCGTCGTCCCCCGGTCCGTACACAGCTTCCGGCGAGTTACCCACAGCATTGGCGCCGTCATCCACATGTCATCCACACAGCCTGTGGATAACAAGATTGGCTGACGCCGCTCTCGGGCCTACCGTGGTTCGTTGCCCGACTCGCCGACGGCGGATTCGGGTGCCCCAAATGTCAGAGCCGTGTCGTAGAAAGAGTGACACGGCGAGGTCCGCGTTGCGGACGGGAGGAGGCGGCCCGGTGAGCATGCCCGAGCCCATGGACGACCCTTGGGCCGACAGCGGTCCGGGTGACCGTCTGCCCGCCCGTCCGCGCCGTAACAGCGAAGGCCGCGGCCGCGGGGACGAACAGCACGACCGGGGCCGCGAGGGCGGCTCCTGGGACTCCGGCGGCGGTGGCGGCGGCTTCGAGCGCGTCCCTCCCCAGGACCTCGACGCCGAGCAGTCGGTGCTCGGCGGCATGCTGCTCTCCAAGGACGCCATCGCGGACGTCGTCGAGGTCCTCAAGGGCCACGACTTCTACCGGCCCTCGCACGAGACGATCTACCAGGCGATCCTCGACCTGTACGCCAAGGGCGAG
Organism: Streptomyces sp. NPDC001502; assembly: GCF_042894785.1. Taxonomy (NCBI): domain Bacteria; kingdom Bacillati; phylum Actinomycetota; class Actinomycetes; order Kitasatosporales; family Streptomycetaceae; genus Streptomyces; species Streptomyces sp. NPDC001502. The sequence goes on along the minus strand of NZ_JBIAVW010000011.1, from coordinate 232,689 downwards.
CCGGCCGACCCGATCACCGTCGGCGCCGAGCTGACCCGGCGCGGCGAGATCAGCAAGGTGGGCGGGGCCTCGTACCTGCACACCCTGGTCCAGTCCGTGCCGACCGCGGCGAACGCCGAGTACTACGCGGAGATCGTCCACGAGCGGGCCGTCCTGCGCCGCCTGGTCGCCGCCGGTACGAAGATCACGCAGATGGGCTACGCGGCAGACGGCGACGTCGACGAGATCGTCAACAGCGCCCAGGCCGAGATCTACGCCGTCACCGAGCAGCGGACCTCCGAGGACTACCTGCCGCTCGGCGACATCATGGAGGGCGCCCTCGACGAGATCGAGGCGATCGGCTCCCGCAGCGGCCAGATGTCGGGCGTTCCCACCGGCTTCACGGACCTGGACTCGCTGACGAACGGCCTGCACCCGGGGCAGATGATCGTCATCGCGGCCCGTCCCGCCATGGGCAAGTCCACGCTCGCCCTGGACTTCGCCCGGGCCTGCTCCATCAAGAGCAACCTGCCGAGCGTGATCTTCTCCCTGGAAATGGGGCGCAACGAGATCGCCATGCGCCTGCTCTCGGCGGAGGCCAGGGTCGCGCTCCACCACATGCGCTCGGGCACGATGACGGACGACGACTGGACCCGGCTCGCCCGCCGGATGCCGGACGTCTCCGCCGCCCCGCTCTACATCGACGACTCCCCCAACCTGTCGATGATGGAGATCCGGGCCAAGTGCCGCCGGCTCAAGCAGCGCAACGACCTCTCGCTCGTGGTCATCGACTACCTCCAGCTGATGCAGTCGGGCGGCTCGCGCCGTCCCGAGAGCCGCCAGCAGGAGGTCTCGGACATGTCCCGAAACCTCAAGCTGCTGGCGAAGGAGCTGGAGGTCCCCGTGATCGCCCTCTCCCAGCTGAACCGTGGTCCGGAACAGCGCACCGACAAGAAGCCGATGGTCTCCGACCTGCGTGAGTCGGGTTCCATCGAGCAGGACGCGGACATGGTGATCCTGCTGCACCGCGAGGACGCGTACGAGAAGGAGTCCCCCCGTGCGGGTGAGGCGGACCTGATCGTGGCGAAGCACCGTAACGGCCCCACGGCCACGATCACGGTGGCCTTCCAGGGCCACTACTCCCGCTTCGTGGACATGGCCAACACGTAGCATCCGATCATGGATGAGCTTGCTGAGGACCTGGAACTTCTCCCTGCCACCCGGCGCGCGCTGAGGCACCGGATCGCCGTCGCGCAGAGCGAAGGGCGGGCGCCTTCCGTGGTGGCGGCCGTCCTGCGGGGCGGGGAGGTGGTCTGGGAAGGCTCCCGGACCTCGGTCGAGGGACACGGTCCGGACGGTGACGTGCAGTACCGGATCGGTTCGATCACCAAGACGTTCACGGCGGTTCTCGTGATGCGGCTGCGGGACGAGGGCCTGATCTCGCTCGCCGATCCGCTGGAGAAGCATCTGCCGGGGACCGGCGCCGGTCAGGTGACCGTCGGCCAACTGCTGTCCCATTCGGGCGGCTTGGCGGCGGAGACGCCCGGTGAGTGGTGGGAGCGCACCCCTGGTGAGCAGCGGCCCGAGCTCGGCGACGTGCTGGGGGAGGAGCCGTTCAAGCTGGCACCGGGAACCAGGCACCACTACTCCAACCCGGGTTACACCCTGCTGGGTTCGCTGGTGGAGGCGGTGCGCGCAATGCCCTGGGAAGAGGCGCTGCGGACCGAGGTGCTGGAGCCGCTGGGGCTGGTGCGCACGAGCGGACAGCCGCAGGCCCCGCACGCGGGCGGCTGGGCGGTGCATCCCTGGGCGGACGTGATGATGCCCGAACCGCTGGAGGACCTGGGCCTGATGGCCGCGGCCGGCCGGCTGTGGTCCACGACCCGGGACCTGGCCCGGTTCGCCGATTTCCTGCTGCGCGGTGACGAGCGCGTCCTGTGCGCCGGGTCCGTACGGGAGATGCGCACTGCGGCCTCTCCCCCGGAGCCCGGCCTCGCCGAGCTGGGCTACGGGCTCGGCATGCAGCTGGCGGCCGTCGGCGGGCGCAAGCTCGCGGGGCACAGCGGTTCGCTGCCCGGCTTCGTCGCGGGGCTGTGGCTGAGCGAGGTGGACGACGTGGCGGCGGTGGTGCTGGCGAACTGCACCTCGGGACTTCCGGCCTCGACGGTGGCCGCGGATCTCGTGGGCATCGTGGCGGACGCCGAACCGCGCTTCCCGCAGCCGTGGCGGCCGTTCCTGGAGTCGGACCACGTGCCGCTCGAACTGTGCGGCCCCTGGTACTGGGGGACTTCGGCCCAGGTGGTGCGCCTGACCGCGGACGGGCTGCTGGAGCTGGGGCCGGTGGGCGGAAGCGGGCGCACGTCCCGCTTCCGGGCGGAGCCGGACGGCAGCTGGACCGGACTCTTCGGCTACTACGCCGGTGAGACGCTGCGGGCGGTGCGCCGTGCGGACGGCTCGGTGAGCCATCTCGACCTGGCGTCCTTCGTGTTCACCCGGGAGCCCTACGACGCCGACGCTCCGGTGCCCGGCGGGGTGGACCCGCAGGGCTGGCGGGGCATCGGCTGACAGCCCCGGCCCCGGGCCGGATCAGGCGACGAGTTCACGCTCCAGCGGAGTACGGAAACGCGGGGTGATCCGGGCCTCTCCCACCCATGCGGCGAGCCGCGCGGCCTCGGCGGTGATCGCCTGCTCGGCGGCCCGGCCGGGGCTGCCCAGCAGCCGCCAGACGATCTCGCCGTCGGAGCGCTGCGCCCAGCCGCCGACGATCTCGCCGTTCCACCACACGGTGGGGCCGATGTTGCCGGCGTAGTCGAACAGGGCGCTCCTGTGGGCGGGGTCGAGGTGGAAACCGCGGTCGGCCCAGCCCATGCCGGTGGGGTCGAGGCCGGGCAGCAGCGCCGCCCAGGGCTCCGGCGCCGGTTCGGGCCCGGCGTCCCCGGGGCTGACCAGCGCGGTGGTGCCGTCTTCGAGGCGGACCTGGTCGGGGCCCACGGCGGCGAGGGCCTTGCGGACGTCCGTGAGGGTCCAGCCGGTCCACCACTTGAGGTCCGCCTCGGTGGCGGGACCGTACGCGCGCAGCCATCTGCGGGCGATCTCGGTGCGGGCCTCTGCGGCGGGTACGGCGGGCCAGGGCTCGGTGTGGACCCAGCGGTACTGGCTGGAGGTCCATGAGCCACGCGGCCGGTCACGGCGGATCCGGCCGTCGGCCGCGAGCAGCCGGATGACCCGGGTGGCGACCCCCTGCTCGGCCTCGTACTTCTTGCCGCGGCTGATGGTGATCTTCTGGCGCAGCGCTGGTAGGGCCGCGGACAGCTGGCTGCCGGTGGAGGGGCCGTGGGCGTCGAGGGCGTCGAGCGCGGCGGCCTCCACGCCGGCGAGCCAGGCGGCGTCGAGTCCCTGTCCGTCCTCGTCGAGGTGCTTGAGGAGGGTGCGGCGCTCCTTCGCAGCGATCGCGCGGGCGGTGGAGGCGTCGACGTGCGGGGCGAGTTCGGCGGAGACCGCGAAGAGCGTGTTGCGCATGCTGAGCAGGCGCACGAGGCTTACGTCCTCGTAGAGCGCTCGCTCGATCGCGTCCGGGCCGCCCTCGGCGAGCCGGGCCCGGGCCGAGAGGAAGACGGTCGCGGCGTCGGTGGCGTGCAGGGCCACGACGGAATCAGCTGTCTCCACGACGGTCGCGGCGCGGGCCGACGGAGCCAGACGGTGGCGCCGGCCGAGCCGGTGGCGTCGCTCGGCGGTGGTGACGAGAGGGAGGCTCATCCTCCCGATCGTAGGCCGGGCCGCCGACACGGCGGCCCGGCTTGCCGGAACGTCCGGTCAGAGCTGGAGCTTGAACCCGACGTGCGAGGCGGTGAACCCGAGCCGTTCGTAGAAACGGTGGGCATCGGTCCGGGTCACGTCCGAAGTCAGCTGCACCAGCGCGCAGTTCTCGGCACGGGACTTCTCGACGGCCCATTCGATGAACCGGGTGCCCAGGCCGCCACCGCGTTCGTCGGCGTGGACGCGGACGCCCTCGATGATGGAACGGGTGGCTCCCTTCCGGGAGAGTCCCGGGACGATCGTCAGCTGGAGGGTGCCCACCACCCGGTCGGCGCGGACGGCGACGACCAGGTGCTGGTTCGGGTCGTTGGTCAGCCGCTTCAGGGCTGCGAGGTACGGGGTGAGGTCGTCGGGGGACTCGCGGGTGGCGCCGAGCGGGTCGTCGGCCAGCATGGCGACGATGGCGGGGACATCGGCCTCGGTGGCCGGCCGGATCATCAGCTCGGGAGTGTCGGTCATGATGCGTTCTCCTCTCAGCCCGCGGCCACGGTGAGCGGCGCCCACCGACGGGTCCAGTCGCCGGGCAGGCCGGGGATGTCCCGGGTCATGACGGCATTGAAGGCCACGGAGGCCAGGCCCCGGTCCTTGAGCCAGGCGAGGAATTCCTCGTGTCGTACGTCGACATCGGTGCGCAGCGCCCGGTCGGTGCCGAGTGCGAGCGCGGTGACCAGTGACTGGGCGGTCGCGGTGTCATGGGCGATCAGCGGGCCGATGACCTGGGTGTTCATATTGGGCCAGGCCGCGGCGTAGCCGGTGAGTGCGCCGCCCTGGGAGTGGTCCTCGGCGACGACCAGCCGGTCGGCGAAGGCGGGCAGCCGGGTGATCATGTGCGTGCGGTCGGTGCCGAAGACCTCGGCGTCCAGGCGCAGAATGCGGGGAAGGTCCTCGGCGGTCGCCGGCCGGACCCGGGAGGTGCCGTACGTGCCGGGGGTGCCCTCGTGCCGGAAGGGGCCCGTCAGCATCTCGGTGCGGCCGGTGGTCTCGAAGCCCAGTTCCTCGTAGAGGGGCCGCCCGTAGGGAGTGGCGTGCAAGGTGAGGGGGACGCCCTTGAGCACGCCGTCGCAGACGTGGGTCATCAGACGGCGGCCCAGGCCCTGGCGGGCGAAGCGGTCGGCCACGAGAACCATCCCGATGGCGGCGAGATCCGGTCCGGCATGGGTGTCGCCGTAGCGCGTGACGACGCAGGCGGCCGCGAGTCCCCGGCCGTCCGGAGCGTCGACGCCGTAGCCGTTTCCGGCGGTGAGGAGCAGACGCCACTTGTGGTCCTCGCGGAGCCATCCGCGATCTTCGGACAGGTCGGCGCAGCGGCGGAGATCGTCCACGGTCAGCGCCCGGATCGGTAGATCGGTGATGTGTGGTGGTGTCACCTGACCCAGACTGGATCATGGACTGGGAGTCGTCCAGAGGGTTTGGGGTCGGATGTTTCACGTGAAACACCAGGTGCCCGGCACAGGAGCCGCCGGACGGTGTTTCACGTGAAACACGGTGTTTCACGTGAAACGGACCGGCTAATCTCGTTGGCCATGACCCTCCTGCACCTCTTCGACCTCGACGGGACGCTGATGTACGGCTCGGCGGCGCCGGTCGAGATTTCCCGCCAGCTCGGGCTGAGCGCCGAGATCGCCGCGCTGGAACGGGCCTTCGGTGCGCAGGAGATGGGGCCGCACCAGTTCTCCGTGGCCGCCCACGCCCTCTGGGCCGATCTGACACCCGCGCACGTCCGGGCGGCGTTCGACGGGGCTCCCTGGCTCGCGGGGATCCGGGACGTGTGGCAGGAGATCAGGGACCGCGGGGACTACTGCGCGGTGATCTCCCTGTCACCGTCGTTCTTCGTGGAGCTGCTGCTGGAGTGGGGCGCGCACGCCGCGCACGGCTCGGTGTTCCCGGAGGTGCCGTTCACCCGTCCAGTGGAGGAGTCCGGGATCCTGACGCCCGAGGGCAAGGTCAGGGTGGCGGACCGGCTCTGCGCGCAGTTCGGTGTGAGCCGGGCCGACTGCGTCGCGTACGGGGATTCGGTGACCGACGCGATGCTCTTCGAGGCGGTGCCGGTCTCGGTGGCGGTGAATGCGAGGCCCTATCTCGCCGAGCGTGCGACCCATGTCTACGAGGGCCGGGATCTGCGGGACGCATACCAGCTTGTTGGGCTGACGCGCCCGGGAGTTGACGCATCTTAGGAGGAAAGTGGGTTCGAAACGCGGATTTTCCGCGTTTTCCCGCAGGCCTCTGAGTCGGCTGGCACGCTGTGAAACCCGGAACCACGGATTCACAGGCCGTGGCGTGTGCAGACCGACCGAGATGCTCGAAGCGAGGCACCGCATGGACGCTCCGCCCACCAGATCGGCCAGACGCGAATCGGCCCGGATATCCGGCGAGGGCGGTGCGATCGAGCCCTCACCGGATGCCGTACTCATCCGCCGGACCCTCGCGGAGATCGCCCCCGTCGCCGACAAGGTGACCTCGTATTTCTACGCTCTGGTGTTCACCGGGCACCCGGAAGTACGCGGCATGTTCCCCGCCGCCATGGACGTGCAGCGGGACCGGCTGCTGAAGGCACTGCTGACCGCCGCCGAGCACATCGACAATCCCGCCGTCCTCGTCCCCTACCTGCGCCGACTGGGCGCTGGGCATCGCAAGTACGGCACGATGGCCGGCCATTACCCGGCGGTCGGCGAGGCCCTCGTCGGGGCACTGGCCCGGTACGCGCATTACAGCTGGGGGCCCGAGACACAAGCGGCCTGGGTGCGGGCGTACACCGCGATTTCCCAGATCATGATCGACGCGGCGGCGGAGGAAGAGGTGAAGGCCCCCGCGTGGTGGCACGCCGAGGTGGTCTCCCACGATCTGCGTACCCCGGACATCGCGGTACTGACGGTCCGCCCCGACCAGCCCTACGCCTTCCTCGCCGGCCAGTACGCGAGCCTGGAGACCCCGTGGTGGCCACGGGTGTGGCGGCACTACTCCTTCGCCTCGGCGCCGCGTGCTGACGGACTGCTGTCCTTCCACGTCAAGGCCGTCCCCGCGGGCTGGGTCTCCAACGCGCTGGTGCGCCACGCCCGCCCGGGAGACGTACTGCGCCTGGGACCGCCGGCCGGGTCGATGGTGGTGGACCACACCACGGACAACGGCATGCTGTGCCTGGGCGGAGGCACCGGGATCGCTCCGATCAAGGCGCTGATCGAGGACGTGGCCGAACACGGCGAGCGGCGACCGGTGGAGGTGTTCTTCGGGGCCCGCAGTGACAGCGACCTCTACGACAAGGACACGCTGCTGGGGCTCCAGCGCTCGCACCCGTGGCTGTCGGTGCGCCCGGTGGTCGGTGACGGGCTGGCCGGACAGCTGCCGCACGCGGTGGGTGAACACGGGCCGTGGAGCTCGTACGACGCGTTCATCTCCGGCCCGCCCGCGATGATCCGCAACGGCGTGGACGAACTCCTGCGGATCGGGATCCCCTGCGAGCGGATCCGGCACGACGCGGTGGAGGAGCTGGCCGGCATCGCCGGTTGAGACCGGAGGCAGCCCGCCGGTCTCAGCCCGGCTTCAGCCCAGGTCGGGAGCGTGCATGGCGCGGACACCCTCGATGTTGCCGTCGAGATAGTGCCGCAGGGACAGCGGGACGAGATGGACGGCGGCGATGCCCACCCGGCTGAAGGGCACGCGGACGATCTCGTACTCGCCCTCGGGCTCGTCGACCTCGGGGCCGTGCCGCAGGTTCGGGTCCATCGATTCGAGGCGGCAGACGAAGAAGTGCTGCACCTTCACGCCGGTCACCCCCCCGTCGGCGATGTGCTCGACGGTGTCGACGAAGCAGGGCACCACATCGGTGATCTTCGCACCGAGTTCTTCGTGGACCTCCCGGTGGAGGGCGTCGACGACGGTGGAGTCCGAGGGCTCCACTCCCCCGCCGGGGGTGAGCCAGTACGGATCGACGCCGGGCCTGGTGCGTTTGATGAGGATCAGGTCGTCACCGTCGAGCAGGATCGCGCGGGCGGTGCGTTTGACCACGGGACGTTCGGTCATGGGAGAAGAGTGGCCCGCCACTCCGCTTCTGAAACGCGCCACGGGCCGGAAAAGGGCGGACTCACCAGTCCACTGAGGCATCCAGCAGCCGGTCGTGCGCCCTGGCGAGGTGGGCGAGGGCCAGGCTCCCGGTCCGCACGACCAGGAACCAGGTGCGCAGCGGTGGCACCGCAGGCTCCGCCAGCGCCACGATCCGACCGCTGTCGAGGGCGTCCTGGCACAGGTAGCGGGGCAGGACGGCGAGCCCGGCGCCGGCCCGGACGCACTCCAGTACGGCCCGCAGGTCGGGCACGACCACGGTGGCGGCCAGGCACCTGGCATCGGGCAGGGTGTCGAAGACGGCGGCCCAGTAGCGGGTGACGAGCGGCAGGCTCTCGTGGACCTCGACCAGCGGGATGCCGTCCAGCGCGGCGGAACCCTCCTCGCGCAGCCGGTCCATGTCGACGAGGGCCGCCCAGTAGGGCGCGGCGACCAGGACGTGCTCCTCGTCGCACAGCGCGGTGGCCGTGAAGAGCCCGCCCCGGGGGTGGGCGGTGGTGACGACGAGGTCGTGGTGGCCGGCGGCAAGCCCGTCGAGGGTCGCCTCGGCATCGGTCTGCGGGGCGGCGCGCAGGGTATGGCCCTGGCCGACCAGGAGAGCGAGGGCGGGGAGCACGCGCAGGCACAGGAACTCGGGAGGGCCGGCGACGTGGAGGGTGCGTAACGCGCCGGCGGCCTCCCGCTCGGCCTCGGTGATCCGCAGCAGGGCGTCGAGGTGCGGGGCGGCCTTGTGAGCCAGTTCGTCGCCGACGGCGGTGGGGGTGACGCCACGAGCCCGGCGGTGGAAGAGCGGACGCCCCAACTGGCGCTCCAGGGTGCGGATCTGCGAGGTCACGGCAGGCTGGGACAGTCCGAGGAGGGCGGCCGCGCGCGTGAACGAGCCGGCCCGGTGGACGGCGACGAAGGTGCGCAGCAGGGTCAGGTCCATCGCTGCACCTCTCGGTGGGGGCCTTCAACTATAAATATGCAGATAGCTCCCTGTCGTTACCGTGATTGGACTCTGACGCAGAGTCAACTAGCCTTGTCGCGTGGTTCTTCGCGCGCGGAACCCGGGGCGGTCCGAGCCACCAGGGGGGAGGCTCGGACCGCTTCGCACGGCGACGGCCGTGCCCGGTTCAGCCCTGGGGGGTGTCTTGCCGATCATGCCGGGCTCGCGGGGTCCGGCCTGACCGACAAGACACCCCCTAGGCGCCCGCGTGGTCGAGGGCCCGCAGCACGTCCGCGACCAGGTCCTCGGTGTCCTCGGCGCCGGCGGAGAAGCGGATGAAGCCCTCCGGCACGGCGTCGCCGCCCCAGCGTCCGCGCCGCTCGGCGGTGGACCGTACCCCGCCGAAACTCGTGGCGTCCTCGACCAGGCGCAGGGCGGCCATGAACCGCTCCGCGTGCGCGCGGTGGGGCAGGGTGAAGGAGACCACCGACCCGAAGCCCCGCATCTGCCGGGCGGCCGTCTTGTGGGAGCGGTCCGTGGGAAGCCCCGGGTAGCGCAGTCCGCTCACGTCCGTCCGGTGCGTCAGAGCCTCGGCGACGGCCAGTGCGTTGGCCCACTGGCGCTGCGCGCGCAGCTGGATCGTGGCGAGGGAGCGGTGGGCGAGCCAGGCTTCCATGGGACCCGGGATCGCACCGACGATCTTGCGCCACCGCCGGACGCGCGCGGCGAGCTCCGGATCGCGGCAGACGACGTATCCGAGCAGTACGTCGCCGTGGCCGGTGAGGCCCTTGGTGCCGCTCGCCACCGAGAAGTCCGCCCCCAGCTCCAGGGGCCGCTGCCCGAGTGGGGTGGCCAGAGTGTTGTCGACGGCGACCAGGGTCCGGCCGGCGTGCGCGGCGTCCACGAGGCGGCGCACGTCACACACGTCGAGCCCGGGGTTGGAAGGGGTCTCGATCCACAGCAGCCGGGCCCCGTCGAGGACCGCGAGCTGGGCGTCGTCCCCGGTTGGAGCGGTGCGCACGTGGATCCCGTACGCCTCCAGCTGCTCGCGCAGCAGGGGCAGAGCCTGGTAGCCGTCGTCGGGCAGGACCACGCTGTCACCGGTATGAGCCTGGGAGAGGAGGACGGCGGAGACCGCCGCCATGCCGGAGGCGAAGACGATCGTGTGCACGTCCTCGCCCGGGGCCTCCAGTTCCCCGATCGCCCGTTCCAGCAGCGTCCAGGTGGGGTTGGTGTCGCGGCCGTAGGCGTACGGGCCTTCGACGTCGCCGGGGAGGTGGAAGTGGGCGGCGAAGACCGGTCCGGGCAGCGGCGGTTCGTTCTTGACGGCCTCGGGCAGTCCGGCCCGCACGGCCCGGGTGCCGTCGCCGAGCGCGGCAGCTCCGGTCTCCGGTGTCTCCTGCGTCTCCTGCGGGGCGTATTCGGTCACGCGGTGTGCTCCTTCACGGCGGCGCGTACGGTGTCCAGCAGGCCGGGGCTCGCGGCCTCGACCAGCTCCAGGCACTCCTCGAACCCGTCGAGCGGCCCGTAGTAGGGATCCGGTACGTCGGTCTCCGCGGCCGAGGCCGCCGGATCGTAGGACCGCAGCAGCCGCACCTTGGCGGCGTCCTGCGGAGTGGGCGCGAGGGCCCGGAGGTCCCGCAGATGCCCGGCGTCGAGCGCGATGACGAGGTCGAGGCGGGCGAACCAGGAGGCGCGGAACCGGCGGGCCCGGTGGTCCTGCCTGTAGCCGGCCGCCTCCAGGACGGCGATGGTGCGCGGATCTGCGCCGTCCCCCTCGTGCCAGCCGCCGGTCCCGGCGCTGTCCACCTCGACCACGGTGGAGAGGCCGTCGGCCGCCACATGGGCACGGAAGACCGACTCGGCCATGGGGGAGCGGCATATGTTGCCCGTGCAGACGAAGCAGACGCGGTACATGGCAGGCCCGCTCAGTTCTTGTCGGGCAGGACCATGTTCATGGCCCAGGAGACGATGGAGATGATCAGGCCGCCGAGGAGCGCGGTCCAGAAGCCGTCGACATGGAAGCTGAGATCGAGCTGCGTGGCCAGCCATGAGGTCAGCAGCAGCATCAGGGCATTCACGACAAGGGTGAACAGGCCGAGGGTGAGGATGAACAGCGGCAGCGAGAGCAGCTTCACCAACGGCTTGACGAGCAAGTTGACCAGGCCGAAGACCAGCGCGACCAGGATCAGGGTGAGCGCCCGTCGGCCCGTGCTGCTGCCGTCGTCGAGGGTGATGCCGGAAAGCAGCCAGATGGCGACGGCCAGGGCCGCCGCGTTGGCGAGCGTCTTGACTACGAAATTCGTCATGTGTCTGATCGTGGCAGAGAAGATCCCGGTGGGACATCCGCAGATCAGCGGATGCAAGGGAACGATCGAGTACAAGGGGCACAACGACGATGAAAGCCTTCCGGCTTGACGAGCTCGAAGCGGAGCGGGCCGCGAACGACGGCGCTTATCTGCAGTTCCTGCGCGAGCGGAACATGTCGGTCGGGCTGTACGCGCTCGACGCCGGACAGATCGATCCGCAGCTGCCGCACCGGCAGGACGAGGTGTACTTCGTCGTCAGCGGCCGGGCCTCGATCACGGTCGGGGAGGAGACGACGACCGTGGCGCGCGGCAGCGTCGTCTACGTCCCGGCGGGTGTGGCCCACAAGTTCCACCACATCACCGAGGACCTGAAGGTGATGGTGGTGTTCTCCCCGCCGGAGGGCTGAGCGGCCCGCCCGGATGAGGGTCGCGGCCCTGATCCCCCTAAGGGGCGGATCAGGGGACTCCGAGGGCTCGCGGGCCCCGCTACGGGGCCCGGGACTTCTAGCATCGAGAGCAGGAAGTAGCGGACGAAGTCACGGACGAAGAAGAGGTCGAGGACATGGACGGCATCCGAGAGATATTCGCAGGCATGCCCTGGTGGGTTAAGTGGGTCGCGGTTCCACTGCTGGCGCTCTTCGTCTTCGGCGGTGTGATCACCAGCATCCTGGGCGCGCTGATCGGGTTCGTCTTCAAGCTGCTCCTCTTCGTCGGCCTCGTCGGCGGCCTGATCTTCGTCGTGAAGAAGTTCAGCGGCAGTGGGTCGAAGTCCTCCTCCGGCGAGTGGTAGCCAGGAGCGGTCCGGGCGGGTCCGGGATTGCGCCAGGTGAGGGAACATGACCCGCTGAACGGCTCACATCCCCGGAATCGGTGGATAGAGTGGCAATCTATGCCGTTCCCTGGGCACCGAAAGCCGGTACCGCCGCTCCGACCTGCCGCCCTGACCTGCGGCGACGCAAAACGAGCCGCCGAGTACGACCCCCAGGAGCGACGGCACGCGCGGGGGCGGCCCCCGCAGGGCGGGCCTCCCCAAAGGCCCGCCGCCACGCCTGGGGGTGAGCTTTGTCTCCGGTTCACAATGCCGGTGTGCCGACTCTGATCGGTTCGGTGCAGCGCGCGCTGAGGCTGCTCGAAGCGGCGGGGTCCCATAGCGGGGGAGCCCCGGCAAAACAGCTGGCGCGCGAGGCCGGGCTCCCGCTTCCCACCGCGTACCACCTGCTGCGCACACTGACGCACGAGGGCTACCTGCGCAGAGTGCGCGGAGTGTTCGTACTGGGCGAGGCCGCGGAGCGGCTCGCCCGTGGGGGACTCCAGCAGAAACGTCGCAGCATGATCCTCGACTCGCTCGCGTACTTCCGCGACACGGTCGGGGCCCCCGTCTACTTCGCGGTCTACCGCGAGGGTGAGATCGAGGTCGTGGGTGTCTCGGACACTCCGACCAGCCCGGCCTGCGAGGAATGGGCCGACTTCCGTGAGACCGGCCATGCGCACGCCATCGGGCAGTGCCTGCTCGGGCAACTCGACGAGAAGACGCGCAGGGAGTACTACGACCGTCATCCGGTCGAGGCCATCACCCCCTATACCGTCCGCGATCTACGGTCCCTGGAAAACCGGATCGGGGCGCTCGGGCGAATGCAGCCGGTGATCGAACGCCAGGAATATGCCCTCGGCACGATCTGCGCCGCCATCCCCATTACGGCCGGCGATACGGTCGCGACGATGGCCATTTCTCTACCTCTCCACCAAGAAGAGCGATTGCTCTATGTAGTCAATCGGCTACGGAGTGAAGTAGGCGCGCTGTTGAGCACCCTCTCGTTCTCTATCAGTATCTGAAAACTCACTCCTTGTGATCTGCTACCACTTCCACCACTCTTGTCAAGTGGGTCCTGGGGGATCATTCCTGGCCACTTCAACTACAGCGGGGTAGTCCATGCGCGAGTCGGTACAGGCAGAGGTCATGATGAGCTTCCTCGTTTCCGAGGAGCTCTCGTTCCGGATTCCGGTGGAACTCCGGTACGACGCACGCGACCCCTACGCAGTCCGCCTGACCTTCCACCTTCCCGGAGACGCGCCCGTGACCTGGGCGTTCGGCCGGGAGCTCCTCCTCGACGGCATCAACAAGCCATGCGGTGACGGCGATGTGCACATCGCACCCACCCACCCGGAGGACCTGTCCGACGTCCACATCCGCCTTCAGGTCGGCGGTGACCGGGCCCTGTTCCGGGCCAGCGCGGCGCCGCTCGTCGCGTTCCTCGACCGCACCGACCGGATCGTTCCGCTCGGACAGGAGCGCAATCTGGGCGACTTCGAGGAGAACCTCGACGAGGCCCTCGGCAAGATCCTCGCCGAATCGCAGCAGAACGAACAGAACGCCGGCTGACCGGCTGACCGGCTACCGACCCGCTGATGGTCCGGCCGATCGACCGGCCGGACCGTCAACTCCTCAGCGCTTGCGCCGCCGGCCCCGGCCGCGGACCGGCCCTGTGGCCGGGGCACCTGCCGGGGATCCCGATCGGTCGGCAGAAACCACCAGTGCGGCCAGCGCCGTGGTCACGGGGACCGAGGCCACCAGACCGATCGAGCCCACGAGGGTCCGTACGATCTCCTCGGCCACCAGCTCGCTGTTGGCCACCGAACCCATGCTGCTGTTCGCGATCGAGAACAGCAGGAGCAGCGGCAGCGCGGCACCCGCGTAGGCCAGCACCAGAGTGTTGACCACCGATGCGATGTGGTCGCGGCCGATCCTGATGGCCGCCCGGTAGAGGGCGCGCGGCCCCATCGAGGGGTCCGCGTGGTGCAGTTCCCACACCGCCGACGTCTGGGTGACCGTCACGTCGTCGAGTACGCCCAGCGATCCGATGATCACGCCTGCGAGCAGCAAACCGCTCATGTCGATGTCCGGGTACAGCCCGTGGATCAGGCCCGTGTTGTCGTCGGTGTTGCCGCTGAGGAACGCCCAGTCGATGAACCCCGAGCCGAGCAGCCCGATCAGCAACAGCGAGACGAGTGTGCCCAGGACGGCCACCGAGGTACGGGCGGTCAGCCCGTGGCACATGTAGAGGGCGATCAGCATGATGGCGCTCGCCCCGACCACCGCGACGACCAGCGGGTTCGACCCCTGCAGGATGGCCGGGAGGATGAAGAGGGTCAGCACGCCGAAGCTGACCACCAGCGCGACCAGCGCGAACAGCCCGCGCATCCGCCCGACGACGACGACCGCGACCGCGAAGATGCCGGCCAGCAGCGCCATCGGGAGCTTGCGGTTCACGTCGATCACCGAGTACTGGAGGTCACGGGGGGCGTCCGGCGCGTACGCCACCACCACCTCCTGGCCGTCCTCCAACTGCCGTGGCGCGCCCGGCTGGACGACCTCCACGAAGGTGCGGCCCTTGTCCGGGCCGCTGGTGACCTCGACGGTGGCCTTCTTGCACTCGCCGGTCTGCTCGGCCTGCGCCTGGCGGCCCTCGGGAGTGGAGGGAGCCGCGGTCGTCGGCACCTGGGCGGCGTTCACGGATTTGCAGTCGACCTGTTCGAGCGAGGTGACCACGCCCTGCTGGGTCTGCCGGTCGAATCCCACCCCCGTGCGCTCGTGGCCCGGGGCGCCGCCCGGCCAGAGCACCACCATGCCCACGAAGACGGCCACGGCGAAGGGGATCAGCACGGCGGCGATGACCTTGCGCAGGTGCTTCGAGACGGGGGCTGCCGGGCCGTGGCCATGACTGTGGCCATGGCCGTGGCCGTGGCCGTGGCCGTGGGACTGCCCCGGGGGGTGGCCGTCCGAGCCGCCGCCGGAGTGACCGTCGGCTGGCCTGTCGGCGTGGCCGTCGGAGTGCCCGTCGGACGGTCCGGGGCTCCCATGCGCGTGGCCGTTGTGGCCATGGGGCTCTGTGTGCTCGATGGGGGGCTGCGGCGAGGGCGTCACCAGCAGATCATCGCAAGAGATGAGGGGGCCCACTGTTCAGCACGCCATGGATGACGCTAGCGTGGGGGCACCTTTGCACAACGCGGGAGCTCGGAGCACCGGGCTGAGAGGACGCTGATCACCGTACGGGCATCACAGATGCGTACGGGAAGAGGCTGCGTCGACCGCCGAACCTGTTACCGGGTAATGCCGGCGTAGGGAGATCAGGTCTCATGACCATTCAGGACGCACGCACGCCTGCCGTCAGCCAGGACGCCGACGGCCAGACCGAGCGCCAGCCCGGCTGGCACAAGGGATACCTGGCGGGCTCCCGCCCCGACCTCCGGGTGCCGGTCCGCCAGGTCCACCTCACCAACGGCAAGGACGTGACGCTCTACGACACGTCCGGCCCGTACACCGACCCGCAGATCGAGACCGACGTCCGCCGCGGCCTCGCGCCGCTCCGTGAGAACTGGATCATCAGCCGCGGGGACACCGAGGAGTACGCGGGCCGCCCCGTGCGCCCCGAGGACGACGGCATCAAGCACACCTCGCCGCGCGGCGGCCTCAAGAACCTCGACGCGGTCTTCCCGGGCCGGCCCCGCCAGCCCCGCCGCGGCCGGGGCGGCGCCGCGGTCACGCAGCTCGCGTACGCCCGCCGTGGCGAGATCACCCCGGAGATGGAGTACGTCGCGATCCGCGAGAACGTCTCCCCCGAGGTCGTCCGCGAGGAGATCGCCGCAGGTCGCGCCGTACTTCCGGCGAACGTGAACCACCCCGAGATCGAGCCGATGATCATCGGTAAGCGGTTCCTGGTGAAGGTCAACGCCAACATCGGCAACTCCGCGGTCACCTCCTCCATCGAGGAGGAGGTCGACAAGATGACCTGGGCGACCAAGTGGGGCGCCGACACGGTCATGGACCTCTCGACCGGCCGCAACATCCACACCACCCGCGAGTGGGTGCTGCGCAACTCCCCCGTCCCGATCGGCACCGTTCCGCTCTACCAGGCGCTGGAGAAGGTCGACGGCCGCGCCGAGGACCTGACCTGGGAGATCTACAAGGACACGGTCATCGAGCAGGCCGAGCAGGGCGTCGACTACATGACGGTCCACGCCGGCGTGCTGCTGCCCTACGTGCCGCTGACCGCCCGCCGCAAGACCGGCATCGTCTCGCGCGGTGGCTCGATCATGGCCGCGTGGTGCCTGGCGCACCACAAGGAGAACTTCCTCTACACGAACTTCGAGGAGCTCTGCGAGATCCTCGCGACGTACGACGTCACGTACTCCCTCGGCGACGGTCTGCGCCCCGGCTCGATCGCGGACGCCAACGACGCGGCCCAGTTCGCCGAGCTGAAGACGCTGGGTGAGCTGAACACGATCGCCAAGCGGCACAACGTCCAGACGATGATCGAGGGCCCGGGCCACGTCCCGATGCACAAGATCAAGGAGAACATCGACCTCCAGCAGGAGATCTGCGAGGAGGCGCCGTTCTACACGCTCGGCCCGCTGACCACGGACGTCGCGCCCGCGTACGACCACATCACCTCGGGCATCGGCGCCGCGATGATCGCCTGGTGGGGCACTGCGATGCTCTGCTACGTCACGCCCAAGGAGCACCTGGGCCTGCCCAACCGCGACGACGTCAAGACCGGCGTCATCACGTACAAGATCGCGGCGCACGCCGCGGACCTGGCCAAGGGGCACCCGGGCGCGCAGGAGTGGGACGACGCCCTGTCCGACGCGCGGTTCGAGTTCCGCTGGGAGGACCAGTTCAACCTGGCCCTCGACCCGGACACGGCCCGCGAGTTCCACGACGAGACCCTCCCGGCGGAGCCGGCCAAGACCGCGCACTTCTGCTCCATGTGCGGTCCGAAGTTCTGCTCGATGAAGATCTCGCAGGACATCCGCCGTGAGCACGGCGGCGACCTGAAGGCGGAGGAGATCCAGGCGGGCATGGCGGAGAAGTCCGCCGAGTTCGCGGCCTCGGGCAGCCGCGTCTACCTGCCGCTGGCCGACTGAGCGCAGGAAGTACAGGAAGTACAGGAAGTACAGGAACGGCACGGGACGGACCCGCGACCCATGGGGGGAGCCGCGGGCCCGTCCCGTCGTGCGTGCCAGGGCCGGAGCAACCGCCGCCGACGAGGTACGCCGCAGCCCGCACGTCCCAGCGGTACAAGGCGTCGTGCACCCCGGCGAAGGGCACCCCGGCGGCGGCCGAGGAACGTGCGGATTCGATGACGTGCCGGAAACGGCCGGACGCCCCGCCCCGGACGCCCCGCCCCGGACGCCCCGCGCCGGACGCCCCGCCCCGGACGCCCCGCGCCGGGGGTCACTCCGGTTCGTGTTC
Source organism: Streptomyces sp. NPDC001502 (assembly GCF_042894785.1). Taxonomy (NCBI): domain Bacteria; kingdom Bacillati; phylum Actinomycetota; class Actinomycetes; order Kitasatosporales; family Streptomycetaceae; genus Streptomyces; species Streptomyces sp. NPDC001502. The sequence goes on along the minus strand of NZ_JBIAVW010000011.1, from coordinate 215,351 downwards.
CGGGCCACCGAAGTCCGGGCTCGTGAAGTCCGGAGGCGTGTAGCCGGGCCGGGGGCTCTCCGACGGTGATCCCGGGCTGGTGAAGTCGGGACGGCTGTACCCCAGGTTGGGGATGCGGCCCGCCGCCGGTGTGCGGGGGGTGGGAAAGCCGGGACCTGCGCTCGGATCAGCCAGCGCGTCGCGCAGGAAGGGCACGATGCCGCGCTCCAGCAAGGCGTGCCGCCAGGCCTCGCGGGCCCGTGCGACCTCGTCGGGTATCGCCTCCGTCTCGTCCGCCGCCACCTCGGTCGCGCTGTTGCGGACGGCCGTCACCAGCAGCCCGATCACGGCGAAGAGCAGGGCGGCCGCGGTGAGCCCGCCGAAGAGCCAACCTGCCGTCAGCATGGTTTCGGCGAAGGCGGGTTCGGGCTCGATCATCTTCAGGATGTAGCCCACGAGCAGGAAGATCAGCATGGCGGTGCCCGCCAGGACGGGCGCGAGGACCGCGACGACGGCGCTGATGCCCGCGCCGCCACCGCTGCCCTGGGCGCCGTCCTCGTCCCCCGTCGTGCCGGGCGCGTTCAGTAGCTCGTCGCGTCGTTCCTCGCGGACCTTCACGTAGTGGCCGTACTCGGCGGCGGCCGCGGCCGCGAGCAGGGCGCTGGCCCCCTGGGCCATGGTGCGCAGCTGTTCGGCATTCAGCCGTTCGCCGAGGGTGGCGAGTTCGGGCCGCTCGCGCGCGGCGCGCAGCGCCTCGTCGACGAGCCGATCGAACTCCGGTCGGTCTTCGGTCAGCAGGTGCGGAGCGCTGGTCATGTGCATCCCCCGATGCTCCGTAGAAGCCGGTATGCCCGCGTAGACCCGGGCGCCGGCACAAACGGAGGAGAGCCTGCTACGGATAGAGCGATGGTAGAGCGCCCACGCCACGCCGTGACAGGGGCTTTCCGGAAATACCCCTCTCCGTAAGCTCTCAGTCGCTCAGGGGGAGTTGTACGACAAGCAGTTTGCCCGCCATCGTCACCCCGCCGTCCATCGCGATGGCGAGCCCCTCCGCGTACACGTGCGGGCCGTCCACGGCCTCGGGGCCGCGCGACTCGTCGCCGTCCTCGGTGCCCACTTCGCCGAGCAGGTACGGGATGGGGCTGTGCCCGTGGACGACGCGGCTGCCGCCGTAGGTGTCGAGGAGTTCGCGTACGGCCGCCGGGCCGGTTCCCTCGTCGCGGAAGGCGAACCGCTTGGTGAACTTGCGGAAGAGGTCCCAGGTGATATCGGCGTCACCGCGGTTGAGGAGCTCGTGGATGGTGTCGTTGACGTCCTCGATGGAGTCGCCGTAGTCGAGGTAGGCCGTGGTGTCGGAGTGCAGCAGGAGGTGGCCCTCTTCCAGTACGGCCGCGTCCAGGCGGGACATCCACTGCAGGTGGACGTCCTGGAGGCGCTCCATGTCGGTGCGCTGGCCGCCGTTGAGGAGCCAGGCGGCCTGGAAGGTGGCGGTGCCGGCGCCGGAGACGACCGGGGTGTCGCCGAACCGCTTGGCGCCGATGAGCAGGAGTTCGTGATTGCCCATCAGGGCCTTGCAGTAGCCGCCGGCGGCAGCGGCCTCGGCGGACAGCCGCATGACGAGGTCGATGACGCCGATGCCGTCGGGGCCGCGGTCGGTGAAGTCGCCGAGGAACCAGAGCCGGGCGTTGCCGGCGGACCAGCGGCGCTCCGCGTCGATCAGTCCCTGGGCGTGGAGTTCGGTGACGAGCTCGTCGAGGTAGCCGTGGACGTCGCCGACGACGTAGAGCGGGCCGGGGCCCGCGGTGTGGTCCTGGGGCACGTACTGGACCTGGACGGTGTCGCCGGGGCCGCCGAGCGCGCCGCGGCCGATGACGGGCAGGTCCCGGTAGGTCGGGGTGTAGCCCTCCAGGTCGTCCTCGTCGGGGCCCTGGGGCTCCGCCTGGGCCGGTTCGGCGTCGGGGTGTACGTGGAGGCGCGTGTCGGGGTACGGAGGCTGCTGCGCGGGCGGCTGCGGTGCGGCCGGCTGGTGCGCGGGCGCCTGCGGCGGGTAGCCCGGCTGCGGGGGCACGTTCGGCGCGCCGTCCTCGTAGTACGCCGGGTACTCGCCGTACACCGGAGGCTCGCCGGGCAGCCCGGTGGACGTGGATACGGCGTACAGGGCGGGTTCGGTGACGGGAACCCGGAAGTCCCGCAGCGTGTCCGTCCGCATCGCGGGTCCCTGACCGGCCCCCTGAGTCATCGACCCCTCCACCACCGTCGCGCTGCCGTACACCTGCGGACCCTCCTGACCTCCAGGGAGGAGGGTCCGTGATGTCGTGCGCCCATCATAGGAATGCGGCTCGCGCTCTGTGACGCACCAGGGGTGGTGAATCCTTTGCGGAGCCGATCGTTCCTACCGCTTTCTCCCGATATCGGCGTTGCTGAAATCCTCGGCCGGTCCTTGGTCGGTGCTCGGTCGGTCGTCGGATGGTCCTCGGACGGTCCTCGGTCGGTCCTTCGGCAGGCCGACCGGACGGTCTGTCGGTCAGTCCTGGGCCGGCGAGCGGGGCGGGCTGACGGTCGTGCGGGGCTGCCTGCGCTGTGACGAGGTACGGATGATGAGCTCGGTCGGGACGACCTGCTCGACGGGGCGTCCGGTGTTCACTCCCTCGATCGCGTCGATGAGGAGCTGCACGACGGCGGTGCCGATGCGGCGGGGTTTGAGGGACAGGGTGGTGATGGGCGGTTCGGTGTTGGCGTAGACGGTGGACTCGCTGCAGCACACGAGCAGCAGGTCCTCGGGGACGCGCAGGCCGTAGCGGCGGGCGGCGGCGAGCAGATCGGTGCCGTTGGGGTCGAAGAGCCCGTAGACCGCGTCGGGCCGGTCGGGGCGGGCGAGGAGCCGGTCGGCGGCGACGGCGCCCGCGCACGGGTCGTGGGCGGGGTAGGACTCGTAGACGGGGTCCTGGCCGACGCGCTCGCACCAGCTGAGGTAGGCGGTGGTGGAGAGCCGGGTGTAGGTGTCGGTGGTGGTCCCGGTCAGCAGTCCGATCCGGCGGGCGCCGGCGGCGGCGAGGTGGTCGAGCAGGCCGAGTACGGCGGCCTCGTGGTCGTTGTCGACCCAGGCGGTGACGGGGAGGGAGCCTGCGGGGCGGCCGTCGGAGACCACGGGCAGACCCTGGCGGACCAGTTCGGTGACGACGGGATCGTGGTCGGAGGGGTCGATGACGACGGTGCCGTCGAGGGCGACGTTGGACCACACGTCGTGGCGGGAGGTGGCGGGGAGGATGACCAGGGCGTAGCCGCGGGCGAGCGCGGCGGAGGTGGCGGCCCTGGCCATCTCGGCGAAGTAGGCGAATTCGGTGAAGGTGAAAGGTTCATCCCCGTACGTCGTCACGGTCAGGCCGATGAGGCCGGATTTGCCGGTACGGAGGGTGCGGGCGGCGGCCGACGGGCGGTAGCCCAGCCGGTCGGCCACTTCGCGAACGTGGCGGCGGGTGGCGTCGGGCAGCCGTCCCTTGCCATTGAGCGCGTCGGAGACGGTTGTGATGGAGACGCCCGCCGCTGCGGCCACGTCCCTGATGCCGGCCCGGCCCTGTCGGCCGGCGGCCCGCCGGGTGGTCTCGGTCCGGCTCACCTGATGCTTCCCTGCTGCTGTCATGGCGAGCCGATAGTAGGGCTCGGCGGGGAGGGTGGTCTGGGTGCATATGCAGGCATTGACAGGCACGTTTCTGCATGGTTCGCCACCCCCAATGACCTTGGAAATGAAGGTGTTTGATCGCTGAGGGTGAGCGTGGAGCTTGTCGTCGGGTCCGAGCATGCCAAAACGATGCGATCTCGGGCCGTTCTCAACTCACCTGCACGAGGGATGCGCGCCACGGCGCAGGCCACCGGCGCGCGCATATATGCGTGCGCTCCCCCGCATTCCTGGCGCCCCCATTCTCGGAACGGCGGAATCCTCATAAGGTGAGCAGTATTGAGTCGACGGCGACGTCGTACGGGACGGTCGAGGAGGACCTGCGGTGAGCGAGAAGAGCCCGAAGCTGCGCGCCGAGCTGGACGGCATTCCGACATACAAGCCCGGCAAGCCGGCTGCCGCGGGAGGGCCTGTCGCGTACAAGCTGTCCTCGAACGAGAACCCGTACCCGCCGCTGTCGGGCGTGCTGGAGACCGCGGTCGCCGCGGCCGGGAACTTCAACCGGTACCCCGACATGGCCTGCACCGGCCTCGTGAACGAGCTCGCCGAGCGCTTCGGCGTGCCGGTCGAGCACATCGCCACGGGCACCGGCTCGGTCGGTGTGGCCCAGTCGCTGATCCAGTCGACCGCCGGCCCGGGCGACGAGGTGATCTACGCCTGGCGCTCCTTCGAGGCCTACCCGATCATCACGCAGATCTCGGGCGCGACCTCGGTGCGGGTCCCGCTGACCGACGGCGACGTGCACGACCTGGACGCGATGGCCGCGGCGATCACCGACCGGACCCGGCTGATCTTCGTCTGCAACCCGAACAACCCCACCGGTACGGCCGTGCGCCGCGCCGAGCTGGAGCGCTTCCTGGACCAGGTGCCCTCGGACATCCTGGTGGTCCTGGACGAGGCGTACCGCGAGTTCGTGCGCGACGCGGACGTACCGGACGGCATCGAGCTCTACCGCGACCGCCCGAACGTCGCCGTGCTGCGTACGTTCTCCAAGGCGTACGGGCTGGCCGGTCTGCGGGTCGGCTTCGCGGTGGCGCACGAGCCGGTGGCGGCGGCGCTGCGCAAGACGGCCGTGCCCTTCGGCGTGAGCCAGCTCGCGCAGGACGCGGCGGTGGCCTCGCTGCGCGCCGAGGACGAGCTGATGGGCCGCGTCGGGGCGCTGGTGAGCGAGCGCACGCGGGTGCACGAGACGCTGCTCGCCCAGGGCTGGACCGTTCCGGACACGCAGGCGAACTTCGTGTGGATGCGGCTGGGGGAGCGGACCGCCGAGTTCGCGGAGGTCTGCGAGAAGGCCGGTGTGGTGGTCCGGCCCTTCGCGGGCGAGGGCCTGCGGGTCACGATCGGTGAGACCGAGGCGAACGACCTCTTCCTGCACACGGCCGAGGCGTTCTTCAAGGAGCTCTAGGCGGTACGGAGCCCTGTGCGGCAAGGGGCCAAGGGGCCAAGCGGCTGAGGGGCCGAGGGGCCGAGGGCCGTCCCGGGGTGGCTCAGGCGAGTTCCACGCGGACGGGATCGCCGTCGCGGACGGTGGACAGCAGGCGGGGGTCGCCGTCGAAGGAGCCGAGCACGTTGCACGGGCTCGCGAGGCGGCTCTCGCCTCCGCGTGAGATGGGCGTGGGGCCGTAGGGCAGCGCGAGAGCGTCGCCCTCGGTCCAGAACGCGACCGTGCCGGGGTCGACCACCTGCCGGGCGTCGTCCTCCAGGGCGACGGAGACTCCGGTGTCGAAGTAGACCTCCTCGCCCCAGGTGTTGGCGGAGGCGGAAATCGGAAGGGCCTCGGCCAGCGCCTTGCTGGTCGGGGTCTCGTCGAGGGTTGCGGTGAGCTGGCCCGCGGGCCAGGAGATCCGTATCTGCATGAGCCGCATTCAACAATCTGTTGAATCGATTGGCTAGAGGGGTACCCCGCTCGAAGGTGGCCGAGAGTGGTGCGACATAATGCTTGTGAATGTGAACGCGTTCACAAGCGTGTCCTGCTTCCTCCCGGTATGGAGGGAACCCGCCAGGCAGACTGCGGCTGTGACCACGGCGACGACAAGGAGAAGACGACGTGGACCTAGCTTTGGCGCCGGAGACATTGGCGCGATGGCAGTTCGGCATTACGACCGTCTACCACTTCCTCTTCGTACCCCTGACGATCTCGCTCGCCGCCCTTACGGCGGGCTTGCAGACGGCGTGGGTGCGCACCGAGAAGGAGAAGTACCTCAGAGCCACGAAGTTCTGGGGAAAGCTCTTCTTGATCAATATCGCGATGGGTGTCGTCACCGGCATCGTCCAGGAGTTCCAGTTCGGCATGAACTGGTCCGACTACTCGCGATTCGTCGGCGACATCTTCGGGGCCCCCCTGGCCTTCGAGGCGCTGATCGCCTTCTTCTTCGAGTCGACCTTCATCGGTCTGTGGATCTTCGGCTGGGACAAGCTGCCGAAGAAGATCCACTTGGCGTGCATCTGGATGGTGTCCATGGGCACCGTCCTGTCCGCCTATTTCATCCTGGCGGCGAATTCCTGGATGCAGCACCCGGTCGGGTACCGCATCAACGAGGAGCGGGGCCGGGCCGAGCTCACCGACTTCTGGCTCGTGCTGACCCAGAACACCGCGCTCACCCAGTTCTTCCACACCATCACGGCCGCCTTCCTGGTCGGCGGCGCCTTCATGGCCGGAATATCCGCCTTCCACCTGGCGCGCAAGAGGCACGTCCCCGTGATGCGGAGCTCGTTGCGCCTCGGCCTGATCGTCATGATCATCGCCGGTATGGGCACGGCGATCAGCGGTGACCTGCTCGGCAAGGTGATGTACAAGCAGCAGCCCATGAAGATGGCCGCCGCGGAAGCGCTCTGGGACGGCGAGGCGCCCGCGCCCTTCTCGGTCTTCGCCTACGGAGACGTCGACAAGGGCCACAACAAGGTGGCGATAGAGATCCCCGGCCTGCTGTCCTTCCTGGCCAACGACGACTTCACCTCCTTCGTCCCGGGCATCAACGACGTCAACAAGGCCGAGCAGGAGAAGTACGGCCCCGGCGACTACCGGCCCAACATCCCGGTCGCCTACTGGGGCTTCCGCTGGATGATCGGCTTCGGCATGGCCTCCCTCGGCATCGGTGTGCTGGGCCTGTGGCTGACCCGCAAGCGGTTCATGCTGCCGGCGGAGCTGCGGACCGGGGAGGACGAGGTCCCCCACCTGGTGCTCTTCAAGAAGCCACTGAGCCCGAAGTTCGCCAACCTGTACTGGATCGTCGCGCTCTGGACGATGGGCTTCCCGCTCATCGCCAACTCCTGGGGCTGGATCTTCACCGAGATGGGCCGCCAGCCCTGGGTCGTCTACGGAGTCCTGCGCACCAGGGACGCGGTCTCGCCGAACGTGTCCCAGGGCGAGGTGCTCACCTCGATGATCGGGTTCACGCTCCTGTACGCGGTGCTGGCCGTGATCGAGGTCAGGCTCCTCGTCAAGTACGTCAAGGCCGGCCCCCCGGAACTCACCGAGGCAGACCTCAACCCACCCACCAAGATCGGTGGGGACGACAAGAACCCCGACCGGCCGATGGCCTTCTCGTACTGAGGCCGAGGAGCGCACACCATGCAACTCCACGATGTCTGGTTCGTACTCATCGCCGTCCTGTGGACCGGCTACTTCTTCCTGGAGGGCTTCGACTTCGGAGTCGGCGTACTGACCAAGCTGCTCGCCCGTGACCGCACGGAGAAGAGGGTTCTGATCAACACGATCGGGCCCGTGTGGGACGGGAACGAGGTCTGGCTGCTCACCGCCGGCGGTGCCACCTTCGCCGCCTTCCCCGACTGGTACGCCACCCTCTTCTCGGGCTTCTACCTGCCACTGCTGCTCATCCTGATCTGCCTCATCATCCGTGGCGTCGCCTTCGAGTACCGGCACAAGCGCCCTGAGGACAGGTGGCAGACCAACTGGGAACACGCGATCTTCTGGACTTCGCTGATCCCCGCGTTCCTGTGGGGCGTCGCCTTCGCCAACATCGTGCGCGGCGTCAAGATCGACGAGAACAAGGAGTACGTCGGCAGCTTCCTGGACCTGCTGAACGTCTACTCGATCCTCGGCGGACTGGTGACCCTCACCCTGTTCACGTTCCACGGCACGGTCTTCACCTCGCTCAAGACCGTCGGTGAAATCCGGGACCGCTCACGGAAACTGGCGACCCGGCTGGGCGTGGTCACCGCCGTGCTGGCCCTGGTCTTCCTGATCTGGACCCAGGTCTCGCGTGGCGACGGTACGAGCCTGATCGCGATGATCGTCGCGGTGCTGGCGCTGGTCGGGGCCCTCGGCTTCAACCTGGCCGGCCGCGAGGGCTGGTCGTTCGCACTGTCCGGGGTCACCATCGCGGCGGCCGTCGCGATGCTCTTCCTCACGCTCTTCCCGAACGTCATGCCGTCCTCGCTGAACGAGGCCTGGAACCTCACGGTCACCAACTCCTCCTCCAGCGCGTACACCCTGAAGATCATGACCTGGTGTGCGGCCGTGGCCACCCCGCTCGTCCTGCTCTACCAGGGCTGGACGTACTGGGTGTTCCGCAAGCGGATCGGGACGCAGCACATCGTCGATGTGCACTGAGCCCTGCACGGGGCTCTGTTACGAGCCCTGCAGCCCTGCACCGAGTCCCCGCGACGTATGACCCGCCCGTCCGGCTGACGACCTCCCCGAGGGGATGTTTCACGTGAAACCGATCGACCCGCGCCTGCTCCGGTACGCCCGATCCACCCGCCTCTTCCTGGGGGCGGTGGTGGCTCTGGGCCTTGCCGGGGCGGGGCTGGTCGTCGGTCAGGCGATGCTGATCGCCGAGATCGTGGTCGGAGCATTCGAGCGGGGGCTCGACGGCCAGGCGCTCCGGACGCCACTGCTGCTGCTCGCGGCGGTGGCGCTCGGACGCGGGCTGACCGCCTGGCTCACGGAGCTGGCCGCGCACCGTGCGGGTGCGGCGGTCAAGTCGGAGCTGCGGGGCAGGCTGCTGGACCGGGCCGCGGAGCTCGGGCCCGCCTGGCTGGCCGGGCAGCGGACCGGATCGCTGGTCTCACTGGCCACCCGGGGCGTGGACGCGCTCGACGACTACTTCTCCCGCTACCTGCCCCAGCTGGGGCTCGCGGTGGTCGTGCCGGCGGCCGTGCTGGCCCGCATCGTCACCGAAGACTGGGTGTCGGCGGCCATCATCGTGGTGACGCTGCCCCTGATCCCCGTGTTCATGATCCTCATCGGCATGGCCACCCAGTCCCGGATGGACCGCCAGTGGCGGCTGCTGTCCCGGCTCTCCGGACACTTCCTCGACGTGGTGGCCGGGCTTCCCACCCTGAAGGTCTTCGGCCGGGCCAAGGCGCAGGCCGAGTCGATCCGCAAGATCACCGATGACTACCGGCGCGCGACGATGCGGACCCTGCGCATCGCCTTCCTCTCCTCCCTCGCACTGGAACTGCTGGCGACCCTGTCGGTGGCCCTGGTGGCCGTGACCATCGGCATGCGGCTGGTCCACGGCGAACTGGACCTCTACACCGGGCTGGTCATCCTGATCCTGGCGCCCGAGGCGTACCTGCCGCTGCGGCAGGTGGGGGCCCAGTACCACGCGGCCGCCGAAGGGCTGGCGGCCGCCGAGGAGATCTTCGAGGTCCTGGAGACCCCCACCACCGGTACGGCCGGGAAGGCCGGGCTGCCGGGCTGTGCTCCCCTGCGGATCGAGATCGAGGGGATCGCCGTCCGCTACGAGGGCCGCGGCGAGGACTCGCCCCGGCCGGTCTCGCTCACGGTCGGGCCGGGGGAGTGCGTGGCCCTCACCGGTCCGAGCGGAGCCGGCAAGTCCACGCTGCTCCAGGTGCTGCTGGGATTCGTGACGCCGACCGCCGGGCGGGTCCGGGTCGCGGGCGTGGACCTGGCCGACCTGTCGCCGGCGCAGTGGCGGCAGCAGATCGCCTGGGTGCCGCAGCGGCCGCACCTGTTCGCAGGAACGATCGCCGAGAACGTGCGGCTGGCCCGCGCGGGGGCCTCCGACGCCGATGTGGCCCAGGCGCTGAAGGACGCCGGGGCCTGGGAGTTCGTGACCGCGCTGCCGCGCGGGGTGGAGACCCTGCTGGGCGAGGGCGGTGTGGGACTGTCCGCCGGTCAGCGGCAGCGTCTGGCTCTGGCGCGCGCGTTCCTGGCGGACCGGCCCGTGCTGCTGCTGGACGAGCCCACGGCGGCGCTGGACGGCGAGACCGAGGCGGGGATCGTGGACGCGGTCCGGCGGCTCTCCGCGGGGCGGACCGTGCTGCTGGTCGTGCACCGGCCGGCACTGCTCGCCGTCGCCGACCGGGTGGTGGCCATGGCGGCGGGTGACGGCCCCGAGGGGGTTCTCGCCGATGGGACGCTCCCCCGCCGCGCCGCCTCCCCGGTCGGCGCCGGGCTGCTGTCCTCCGGCACGGCCGGTGACCGCGGCGAACACGTCCCGGATTCCGGGGAGTGGATCCTCGGTGCGGCCCGCGAGCGGGCGGGAACCGGCGGAGGCTCGGGCCCGGCCGGTTCGGGCCCGGCCGGTTCGGGCCCGGCCGGTTCGGGCCCGGCCCGTTCGGGCGTGGCTGGTTCGGGCGTGGCCCGGGATCCGCTGCGCCGGGTGCGGGCGGTCGCCAGGGCGTGGCAGGGACGGTTCAGGCTCGGGCTGTTGCTCGGGGCGCTGGCCGTCGGCTGCAGCGTCGGCCTGATGGCGGTGTCGGGCTGGCTGATCTCGCGGGCCTCGGAACAGCCGCCCGTGCTCTACCTGATGGTGGCCGTCACGGCCACCCGGGCCTTCGGAATGGGCCGCGCCGTCTTCCGCTACGCCGAGCGGCTCGTCTCGCACGACGCCGTGCTGCGGATGCTCGCCGACCTGCGGGTCTCCGTCTACCGCCGACTGGAGCGCATCGCGCCCGCCGGGCTGCGCGAACACCGGCGTGGGGACCTGCTGGCCCGGCTGGTGGCCGACGCCGACGCACTGCAGGACTACTGGCTGCGCTGGCTGCTGCCTGTCGGTACGGCCGTGCTCGTCGGAACGGGCTCGGTCGCCTTCACCGCATGGCTGCTGCCCGGGGCCGGAGCCGTACTCGCCGTCGGACTGCTCGCCGCCGGTGTCGTGGTACCGCTGGTCAGCGGTGCCTGCGCCCGCCGTGCGGAGCGCAGGCTCGCGCCCGCCCGGGGCGAACTCGCCACCCGGGTGGCCGATCTGCTCACCGGGACCGCGGAGCTGACCGTGGCCGGTGCGCTGGAGGACCGCAAGGCCCGGGCGCGCGAGAGCGACGGCCTGCTGACGGGCATCGCCGCACGGGGCTCGGCCGCGGCCGGCCTGGGCGGCGGCCTGTCGGCCCTGGTCTGCGGACTCACCGTCGTGGCCGCCGCGGCCGTTGCGGCCAACGCCGTCCACGACGGACGGCTGTCCGGGGTGGCCATGGCCGTCGCGGTCCTGACGCCGCTGGCCGCCTTCGAGGCCGTGAACGGACTTCCGCTCGCCGTCCAGTACCGCCAGCGGGTGCGCCGTAGCGCCGAGCGGGTCTACGAGGTCATCGACGCGCCGGTCCCGGTCGCCGAGCCGGAGCAGCCCGCCGCGGCCCCCGCTTCGCCGTTCCCGCTGCGGCTGACGGGGCTCACCGCCCGCCACCCCGGCCAGGAGCGTGCCGCGCTGAGGGACGTGGACCTGACCCTGGAGGCCGGCCGCCGTATCGCGGTCGTCGGCCCCTCGGGGTCCGGCAAGACCACCCTGGCCCAGGTCCTCCTCCGGTTCCTGGACCCGGCCGAAGGCGCGTACAGCCTGGGCGGGAGCGACGCGCGCACGCTCGACGGCGACGACGTACGGGCGCTCGTGGGCCTGTGTGCCCAGGACGCGCACATCTTCGACAGCTCGGTCCGGGAGAACCTGCGTCTGGCCCGGACCGGGGCGAGCGAGGAGCAACTGCGGCAAGCGCTGGCCGCGGCCCGGCTGCTGGAGTGGGCCGATGGCCTTCCGGACGGACTGGACACGCTGGTCGGCGAGCACGGCGAGCGGATCTCTGGTGGTCAGCGCCAGCGGCTGGCCCTGGCCCGGGCGCTGCTCGCGGACTTCCCCGTACTGGTCCTGGACGAGCCGGCCGAGCATCTGGACCTGGCCACGGCGGACGCCCTGACGGCGGATCTGCTGGCCGTGACCGAGGGCCGGACCACCGTGCTGATCACACACCGGCTGGCCGGTCTGGAGGCGGTCGACGAGGTGCTCGTGCTGGACCGCGGAGAGGTCGTGCAGCGGGGCCCGTACACGGAGCTGGCCGCCGTCGAAGGACCGCTGCGGCGGCTGCTGGAGCACGAAAGGGCAACGGACGGGACTTTGGCCAACTTTCCCCGCCAATAGGGACTAACTACGCTCAGGGTCATGTCAGCGCAGCAGTCGCAGGAATCGCCGGACCCCTCACCGGACCCCTTGCCGAATCCGTTGCCGGGAGCGCCGGGAGCGCCGGGAGCGTCGGGAACTGCGGGAGCTTCGGACCCGCTGGTGGCCACCACCCAGGCCACCAGGAGTCTGCACGGCCTGTCCACCGAGCTCACGGCCCGCGTACCGCAACTGCTGGAGGCCATGAGGTCGGTCGGGACCGGGCTCGAACTGCACTCCACGCTGGACCGCATCTGCGAGACCGCGGCCGAGCTCGCGGACGCCCGCTACGCGGCGATCGGCGTCGTCGACACGGAGGGCCGCGGGCTCTCGGACTTCGTCACCCACGGGATCGGCTCCGCACAGGCCCGGAAGATCGGACACCGCCCCGACGGGAAACGGGGCTTGCTCGGAGCGCTGATCTCGCACTCCGACACGGTGCGGCTCGCCGATCTGACGAAGGACCCGCGCTCGGCGGGGTTCCCGCCGCACCACCCGCCCATGAAGAGCTTCCTCGGAGTACCGATCCGGGTGCAGGGGGAGATCTTCGGCAATCTCTACCTCGCCGAGAAGAACGGCGGCGGCGAGTTCAGCGACTACGACCTCCACATGGTCCGGGTCCTGGCCACCGAGGCGGGCATCGCCATCGGCAACGCCCGGCTCTACGAGGCCGCCACCCAGCGCGAGCGCTGGATCGACGGCTCGGTGGCCGTCACCACCGCTCTCCTGTCCGGCGGGGACGCGGACGACGCGCTCGCGGTGGTCGCCGAACAGGCGCGCCGGCTGGCCGACTCCGCCGCCGGGATCGTCATGCTGCCGGCCGAGGAGGGCGGGATGGAGATCGTCGCGGTCTCCTCCGAGAACCCGGCCACCTCGCTCGGTGTGGTGATCCCGGCCGAGAGCCCGGTGGTGGACAGGCTGCTGGCGGGTGAGCCGGTCTTCGTGGACGACGCCGCGGCCGACCCCCGCATGACCAGCCGGCTCACCAGCAGGTACGGCCCGTGCATGCTGCTTCCGCTGCAGAGCGGCGGGCGGGTGCTGGGCGCGCTGGTGACCCCCCGGGGCCGCGACGGGCGTCCCTTCACCGAGGCCGAGCGGACCCTGGCCACCCAGTTCGCCTCACAGGCGGCGCTCGCCCTGATGATGGCCGAGGCACAGCGCGACCGCGAGCGGCTGGCGGTGTTCGAGGACCGTGACCGGATCGCCCGCGACCTGCACGACCTGGTCATCCAGCGGCTCTTCGCCACCGGGCTGATGCTGGAGGGCGCCCAGCGCCGGACCGTCGTCCCCGAGGTGCGCGACGGCGTGGGCAAGGCCGTGGACGAACTGGACGTGACGATCCAGGAGATCCGCACCGCGATCTTCGCCCTCCAACAAGGGCCGGCGGAGGCTCCCTCCGGGTTGCGTACCCGGGTGCTGCGGGAGATCAACATGGCCGCGGTGCCCCTGGGCTTCAAGCCCGCGCACCGTGTCCTCGGCCCGGTCGACACGGTCGTCGGTGAGCTGGTGGGCAAGAACCTGATCGCCGCGCTGCGTGAGGCCCTGTCGAACGCCTTCCGTCATGCCGAGGCGACCCGGATCGACGTGGTCATCGACTCCACCATCACGCTTGCCGACGGCCGGCCCGGGGTCCGGCTGGAGGTCGCCGACGACGGGGTGGGCATCCCGGAGGGCGGCCGCCGCAGCGGGCTGCGGAACCTGCGCCGACGGGCCGAGTCACTGGGCGGCGCGAGCTCGTACGGTCCGGGCATCGGCGAGGACGGCGGCGGGACCACCGTGGTGTGGGAGGCCCCGCTCGACTCGCCCTAGGCCTGCTGCTGTGCGGTCCGTTCGGCAAGGATGCGCTCGATGACGAGGGCGACCCCGTCCTCGTTGTTGGCGACCGTACGGCCGGACGCGGCCTCGATCACATCGGGGTGGGCGTTGCCCATGGCGTACGAGGTGCCCGCCCAGCTGAGCATCTCCACGTCGTTCGGCATGTCCCCGAAGGCAACGACCTCGGCGGGGGAAATGCCCCGCTCGGCGCAGCACAGTGCCAGGGTGCTCGCCTTGGACACGCCCGGCCCGCTGACCTCCAGCAACGCGGTGGGACTGGACCGGGTGATCGACGCGTACTCGCCGGCGGCGGACCGCGCCAGCGCCAGGAACTCGTCCGGGGCCAGTTCGCCGTGGTGCGCCAGCAGCTTGAGCACGGGCGCGGAGCTCTCGTCCGTTTCCTCGTGCAGCAGCTTCTCGGCGGTGGCGACCCGGGCACCCGGGTCCTTGAAGAAGGGAGGGTACGTCGGCTCGTAATTGATGCCGGTGGTCAGCTCGACCGCGAAGGACGTGCCGGGTGCCGCAGCCCGCAGGGCATCGACGACAGTGAGCGCGGCCACCCGTGGAAGGGCTCGGACCTGCACGAACTCTCGTCCGGCATGCAGGTCGACCACCGCCGCGCCATTGGCGCAGATCGCCAGGCCGTGGCCGTGCACGTGGTCGCTGACCACATCCATCCAGCGGGCCGGGCGGCCGGTGACGAAGAAGACCTCGATCCCGGCCTCCTCGGCGGCGGCGAGCGCGGCGACCGTGCGCGGCGAGACGGACTTGTCGTCGCGCAGCAGGGTGCCGTCGAGGTCGGTGGCGATCAGCCGGGGCGTGGGGGTTGGCCCGTCCGGGCACTGGGGAGCCGAGGTCACGGCTCCATCTTCGCCCATGGCCGAGGAGGTCCTGACCACGGGCGGGAGGCTGTCACCTCGGGCGATGTTTCACGTGAAACGGCGGCGTTTCACGTGAAACATCGGCTCGCCGTAGGCTCGAAGCATGAGTCTGCGTCTGAGCACGGTGATCCTTCCGGTACGTCGATGGCACGAGGGAGGACGCGATCAGTGGCTCCGGGCCGAGCAGCTCGGGTTCCACACCGCCTACACCTACGACCACCTGTCCTGGCGGACGTTCCGCGACGGCCCGTGGTTCGGCGCGGTGCCCACCCTGACCGCGGCGGCCACCGCCACCGAGCGGCTGCGCCTGGGCACGCTCGTCACCTCGCCGAACTTCCGTCACCCGGTGACCCTCGCCAAGGACCTCATGAGCCTGGACGACATCTCCGGCGGGCGCATCACCCTTGGCATCGGTGCGGGCGGCAACGGCTTCGACGCGACCGCGCTGGGTCAGGAGGCCTGGTCCCCGCGTGAGCGCGCCGACCGCCTCGCCGAGTTCGTGCCGCTGCTGGACCGGTTGCTGACCGAGGGCTCGGTGAGCCACGAGGGGACCTTCTACTCCGCCGAGGAGGCCCGCAACATCCCCGGCTGTGTCCAGTGGCCCCGGCTGCCGTTCGCGGTTGCCGCGAACGGACCGCGCGGCATGCGGCTCGCCGCCCGGCACGGCCAGGCCTGGGTGACCACGGGCGACCCGAAGCTGTTCGAGGAGGGCACGCCCGAGCAGTCGCGGGAGGCCCTGCGCGGGCAGCTCGCACGGCTCGGCGCGGCCTTCCTGGAGATCGGGCGGGACCTGGAGCCCGTGGAGAAGATCCTCCTGACCGGCTTCACGCCGGAGGCCAACACCGTGCTGCAGTCCGTGGACGCGTTCGTCGACTTCGCCGGCCGGCACCGCGATCTGGGGTTCACCGAGCTGGTGATCCACGCCCCGATCCCGGACTCCGAGTTCGCCGCCGACGAGGCCGTGTTCGAGAAGATCGCCACCGAGGCCCTGGCCCAGCTCGACAGCTGACCCACCGGTCGTCGCCGCCGCTCGCACGAACGGCGACGACGACCGGGACGGCGACGGCTACGACCGGGACGGCGACGGCTACTCCGTGTCGGTCAGCTGCGCGAGCAGGCGCTCCGCGGACGGCAGGAGCCAGTCCGGCACGTCGTCCGCGGGCAGCGCCCGGGCCTCGTCGATCAGCGCGGTGACCCGCGCGGCCCCCGCGCCCGCGTCGCCCCGCTCCTGCTCGGTCCAGGCGGCGTTGTTCAGGCACTGGAACCGGTCCCGCAGATGGTCGGGGCCGAGCTCGGCGTAGACCCGGGCGGCCCGGTCCCAAAGCCCGATCTCCTCCAGGCGCAGCCCGTCGACGTCCGCAGGGCTCAGCCGGGACGCCGACTCCGCGCCAAGACCGGTGAGGTCTTGCTCCACGTCGTCCTCGTCGGCGGCGTCGTAGGACTGCTCGTTCGTGTTGACGTGCCGGTCGAGCACCTGCGCCAGCTGGTGCCAGGTCTGGGCGAGTTCGGACCGCAGCTCAGGAGCCGCGGGATCCGCGGCCAGGGCCGCCTCCAGCACCTCGGCCGCCTCCTCCATCCGCTTCCGGGCCCCCGACACCGCCGTGGCGGTGATCTCCTCACGCAGCCCCAGCCAGGCCAGGGAGCGCAGGATCCGCACCTCGGCGACCGGGACCTCGCCGGTCAGCCGGTGCAGTTCCAGGGCCCGCTCGTACGCGGCGGCCGCCTCCACGGCCAGTCCCGCGTCGCTCAGGGTGTCCGCGGCCGAATGCGCGAGGCCCGCCTGCGGACGCGGATCCTCCCAGCCCTTGGCGACCTCCGCCGCCAGCAGGTACTGCTCCGCCGCCGGCCGGGGGTCGTTCAGCCGGCGCAGCAGATCACCCAGGAACTCCCGTGCGGAAACCGCCTGCTGGTCCCCGTGCTCCAGCAGGTCCGCCAGCGCGGACTGCAGAACCTCCGCCGCCTCGGCGCTCCGGCCGTCCCCCGCGTAGGCCCGGGCCAGCAGCAGCCGGGCCTGCGCACCGCCGTCGGCCGTGAGCCCGGCCTGGTCGAACCAGTGGGATGCGGCCAGCGCGTGCTCCGCGCTCTCCGCGGCCGCGTCACCCCGCTGCAGCAGGATGTCCGCGAGGGTCAGCCGTACGACGCCCTGTGTCTCGGCGTCGGTCACCTCGGCGGCGTGTTCCAGCGCGGAGCGCGCCGCGGCCTCCGCCTCCTCGGGCCGCTCCAGCGTCATCAGCACCCCGGCCCGCAGCACCAGCGGGTCCACGGCCTGCCACGACCGGCCTGCCAGGGCAGCCCGCGAGGCGGACGCCGCGAGCAGCGGCACGGCCCGTTCCGGGTCGCCCTGGGTCAGGGCCACCCGGCCCAGCATCTCCTCGGCCTCCGACACCAGGTCCGCCAGGGTGCCCTCATGGGCGGCGACGAAGTCGGCCAGCTCGGCGGTCAGCTCCCCGTGGTGGTCGTGGTGGTCGTCACCGTCGGACGTCTCCACAGAGCGCAGGTAGGACTCCATCCGGATCGCCGACAGTTCCACGAGCGCGATGCGCCGGGCTCGCAGCGGCTCCGCGGCGTCCAGTGCCTCGGCGGACCGCAGGGCGACGCGCAGCAGCGCCCGGACCTCCGCCGGCGCGGTTCCGGACTGCGCTGCCACACCGGCCAGCCGCAGCTCCGCGAGTACCGCGCGCTCGGCGACGCCGAGCGCCCGGTAGTCGTCCCGGACCGCGCGCAGCAGCTCCGGCGCCTCCTTGGCTCCACTCCGCGCGGCGGCCAGGGCCTGCTGGTCCGCGAGGTCGGCGCGGACCAGCGGATCGGCCTCCGGCAGCGCGTCCAGCCGTACCGCCACCTCCGCCCACAGTGCGTCCGTGCCCGGATGGCCCAGGTCCCGGGCACGGCGGGCCCGCTCCACCAGCTCGGTGAGGGCGGCGGCCGTCAGGGCCGGCCCAGGGGGAGCGGGAAGGGGAACGGGGGCTGAGGCGGTCTGCGGCAGCGCCGCACTGCGGACCCCCAGCGGCAGCTCGGCCAGCAGCGGTTCCCGTCCCACCTGGGCGAGGAACCGGTCCGAGACCCGGGTCGTGCCGTTGCGCGCGTCGAACTGCCGGGCGATGTCCAGGCAGCCCGCGTACAGCACCTCGTACAGCTCGTCGACGGACCGCGGGCTTCCTTCGTAGGGCACGGCCGGGGTCCGCCCGTGCCCCAGCTCCCGCAGGCGGCGCAGCAACACGAGGATGCCGCCGTGGAAGGCCAGCCGGTCGTCGAGGTTGGCGAGCGGAGCCACGTGGGCGGCGTGTTCGGCCAGGATCTCCAGGCCGCGCGATTCGTTGCCGGTGAGCGCGCAGAACTCGATGTGCTTGCCGACCGAGGGCAGCAGGCTCTCGTTGCCGCGGGCCATGCGGTAGCCGCGCAGGTGGTGAGCGCGCGCTTCGTCGGCCCGGCCGAGCCGCAGCAACGGCAGCAGCGAGGTGGCGAGCAGCCGGTGGGGCTCCTCGGCGCAGGTCAGATCACCGTCGAGGACCGGCTTCCACAGCTCCAGGGCCTCGGCGTCGTCGCCGTGCAGGACGGCGTACTGGCCCTGACCGTTGAGTTCGCAGGCCCGGCAGTCGCTCATGTCGTCGCGCTCGGCGGCCAGCCAGCGCCGGAAGGCCCGCTCGGCGCGCTCGTCCTCGCCGATCGCGTCGGCGAGCCACAGCTCGGCCTCGCGAACGGGCCGCTCGCTGTAGCCGGCGATCCGGTAGCGGCGTTCCATCTCGTCCAGCCAGCCGGTGGCCGACGCCAGCGGGATCCCGGGAGAGTCGGAGATGGCCGTGGCCACCCACTTGAACTGCCAGAACAGCGAATGGGCGTCCCAGTGCGAGAAGGCGCCCGGGTCCTTGTCGTACTCCTGGAGCAGCCGGGCGAAGGGGACCAGCATCCTGGACGACTCGGAGCTGTAGAGGTAGGCGTTGATCAGGTTGTCCAGGGCCTCGCGGAACAGGGCCCGGTCACCGCTCGTCTCCGCCGCGCCGGCCAGGGCCTCGGCGTGCGCGTTGCGCACGGCGCCGTTCGGCGATTCGCGGTTCTCCGCCAGACCCCGCACGATCTCCTCGCGCGTCAGCGTCGTCACTTCTGGTCCTCCTGGGCGTCGCGGGAATCGGTGGAGTGGGTCGCCCATTCCAGGAGTCCGAGGAAGGCCCGGTTGAGCAGGGTGGAGTCGGCGGGGCGCAGCGGCCGCTGGGACATCAGCAGGGCCTGCCCGTAGAGCGATTCGACGGCGGTACCGGTCAGGGCCTCGTCGGGCAGCGCGGCGATCCGGCGGATGAGCGGGTTGTTGTGGTTGAGGACCAGCCGGGCGCGCGGCGCGGAGCCGCGCAGCGCGCCGAGGATGCCGCTCCACAGGGAGTCGGCGCTCTCCAGCGCGGCGGTGCGGTCGCGCTCCTGGCGGGCCTGCCGGTCGTCGAGGTACAGCGCGGGCACGGCGACGGGCTGGAAGGCGCGCAGCACCACGTCGCAGCCCTGGGCTTCCAGCCGGGTGCGCGCAGTGGCCAGGAAGGGGGCGAGCGCGAGTTCGGCCGCGGTCGGCACCGGGTCCAGCCGCTCGGTGACGGCCCCGGCGTCGAGTTCGGTGACCTTGAGCTCCGGCCGTACGGCGGGCAGCAGGGCCAGCAGGTCCGCGTCGTAGGTGTATCCGGCGTTGATGACGCCAAGCCCGTGGGCCGCGGCGATGGGCGCGATCTGCCGGAACTCCTCGACGGTGCGGGTGAAGTGGATGTCCGTGTGGGCGGCCGCGAACTCCTGGAGGCTCATCGAGCCGTCGCTGGTCTCGAACGGCAGCCACGGCAGCATCAGCCCGAGCAGCTCGGAATCGTGCCGGGCCATGGACTTCACGCCGAGGTGGTGGACCTGCAGGAAGGCGGCCAGGCGCTCCGGATCGCTCGCCGCGAGCTCGGCGAGCCAGCCGCGGACCCGGGCGCCGAGGGCTTCCCGTACGGCGGCGAGGGTCTCGTCGTCGTACAGGTTCTCGCGGGAGGCGGTGGGGCGCAGAGTGTCCGTGTCGAGGACGGCGCGGACGAAGAACGCCCAGTCGGGCAGCAGGTTGTCGGCCCGGTCGGTCAGCAGCATGCCCTTGAGGTGGACGCGGTGTCCGGCCCGGTGGGCGGGGCTGGTCGGTTCGGGCAGGACGTATGCCACTCCGCGTACGCCGGCGACCGGCAGGTCGAGGTCGATGCTGTCGAGCGGGGTGAACCCGAAGAGCTGCGCGCAGTGCCCGGCGAGCGCGACGCGACGGGCGGCCGGGGTGGGGAACGGGCGGTCCCATACGGCGGGCCGGTCGGTCACGGGGCGCGGCTCGCCGCCCTCGCCGTCGTCGAAGGTGATGTCGTACGGCAGCAGGGAGCCGTAGTCGCGGGCCAGTTCCTCGACCTTGGCCGCGACGGCCCATTCCGCGGCGCCCGGGCGGGCCTCCAGTACGACGGTGGTGCCGGGCTCCGGCCGTGCCTCGTGGGGCAGTTCGCGGACGGTGTACGAACCGTCGTCCGTGGCCAGCCATTCGACGGGCGCGGCCTGGGGGTCGCGGGCGGAGCGGGTGACGACGCGGATCTGACGGGCCACGACGAAGCACGCGAGCAGGCCGATGCCGAACTGGCCGAGGAACTCCTGGCGGGTCGCTTCCAGGCCCTGCTCGTTGAGATCGGTGCCTTCGCCACCGCGCTTGGAGCTGCGGCCGATGGTGGCGAGCAGGGAGTGGGCCTCGGCGGCGGTCAGGCCGATGCCGCTGTCCTCGATGGTCACGCGGCCGCCGGACGCCGAGAGCCGGATGCGGACCTCCGCCGCCGGGTCGAGGGAGTGGCGCGCGGTGATCGCGTCCACCGCGTTCTGCAGGAGCTCGCGGACGTAGACGCGCGGGCTGGAGTAGAGGTGGTGGGAGAGGAGGTCCACCAGGCCGCGCAGATCGACCTGGAAACTGTGGGGCGTCGACGGGGGCGTGGACGGGGATGTGGACGTGGACGTCATAGGGCGTCACCTCGCGTGCATACAGGGATGGTTCGGTGATCGCGAGGTCCCCCCCTCACAGATCCCGGAGTGGTTCACAGATTAGGGGGATGGTCGGACAATCTCTGCGTGAATTCCGGCGCCCCGGATGCCTGGCCATGACGGCCGCCCCGGAACTACTGGAAGCGCAGGAACTGCGGCGGTACGGCGTCCACCAGCCACACCCCGTTGGCGCTGATCCGGAAGACGTGTCCGGCCGCTCGCATCGCCCCGGCGTCCACGCTGAGCACCACGGGTCGGCCGCGGCGCGCGCCGACCCGGGTGGCGGTCTCCCGGTCGGGGGACAGGTGCACATGGTGGCGGGCCATCGGGCGCAGGCCCTCGACGCGGATCGGCTCCAGGGCGGCGGCGACGGTGCCGTGGTAGAGGTACGCGGGCGGTTCGGCCTCCGGCAGGCCCAGATCCACGGCGACGGTGTGCCCCTGGCTGGCCCGGATCCGGGTGCCGTCGACGGCGAACCGCTGCTTGTCGTTGGCGGCGACGACGTGGTCGAGCTCGGCCCGGCTGAAGTGGAAGCCGTGCGCGGCGGCCGCGCGCAGCAGGTCGTCGATCTCCACCCAGCCGTGGGGATCGAGCACCAGTCCGATCCGTTCCGGCTGGTGTCGCAGGTGTTTCGAGACGTACTTCGACACCTTCACGGTGCGTCTTTCATCCATGGCTCCAGCGTGCCCGGTCGGGCGGCCTCGCGGCACGGATTTTCCGGGGGCGGCCGGTGGTGACAGGTGGTGGACACCCCCTATCGCTCTTCCAAGATGCGGAATATATTTTCCGCTGCCACTTCTGTTCAGAGGGAGAAAACATGACAGCCCAACCCTCACTGTCACGCCGCGCCGCTGCTGAGCTGGTCGGTACCGCCGGCCTGCTCGTGGTCGTGATCGGCTCGGGGCTCAAGGCCGCCGAGCTCAGCCGCGACACCGGTGTCGCCCTCATCGCCAACTCGTTCGCCTCGGCCATCGGCCTCGGGCTGATCATCACGATCTTCGGGCCGCTGTCCGGCGCCCACCTCAACCCGGTGGTCACCCTCACCTCCTGGTGGTCCCGACGGACCGGCGGCGAGGGCCTGGGCGGCCGCGAGGCGCTCGTCTACACCGTGGCCCAGAGCGCCGGCGCCATCGGCGGCGCCCTCATCGCGGAAGTCATGTTCGGCCGGACCCCGGGCACCTTCGCCACCCAGGTGCGCGACGGCGGTCACCTGCTCATCGGCGAGGTCGTCGCCACCGCCGGCCTCGTCCTCCTGATCCAGGGCCTCGGCCGGATCGGACGCTCCAGGCTCATTCCGGCGGCGGTCGCCGCGTACATCGCGGCCGCGATCTGGTTCACCTCCTCCGGTTCCTTCGCCAATCCGGCGGGCACCATCGGGCGCAGCTTCAGTGACTCCTTCACCGGCATAGCCCCCGAGTCGCTGCCCGGATTCGTCGGCGCCCAGCTGGTCGGCGGGATCCTCGGTCTGGCCCTGGCCGCCCTCCTCTACGGGACCGGAACAGGGACCGGGAGCAGGACCCGGACCAGGTCCCGGTTCGGCCGGGGCGCGAAGCCGGCGCCGGTGGACGGAGCGAGCCCCGCCAAGGCGGCGTACGAGACCGTCGGGTGAGACGGAGGCTCAGTTGCCCACAGGAAAAGGGGACTTGTCCACAGCCGTTTGGGTGGGTTTTGACGGCAAACACGTGATCCGCCCTGTGGAACCTGTGGACCGGACCGGGACCGGGCCGGGACCGGGCCGGACCCGACCGTGCGTGCCCGGCCCTCCGCCCTGACCACCCGCCCGGGTGTCACCGATCGCCGCGGCGCGCCAGATCGTTCATCGTCCGGGCCTGGAGCTCCCGCTCCGTCGCGGCCCGGACGAACTCCGCCACATGGTCGGCACCCACCAGTTCCTGCACCGCCCGTACCGTTCCGGCCGGCAGTGCCACCGGCGAGGGCCCCGTCGGCCCCGGCGCGCCGGCCGACCCCAGGTGCCGCTGGAGGTGCCGGGTCGCGAAGAGCCGCATCGCCCGCGCCAGCTCCGCGTCCACGGTCTGCTGGGCCAGCGGCCGCAGCCGCCGCACCATCGTCGCCGCCTCCGCCGCGTCCGCGTCCGTGGGCGGCACCTGCCCGAGGTAGCGCGCGAAGACGTGCTCGGTGGTGAACTCCAGGAACCGCGAGGCGATGTGCTCCACTTGTCCCCGCAGTTCCCGCAGGTGTCCGGTGATCGCCGGCAGCGGTACCCCGGCCGCGTACAGCTCGGCGGCCACCGCCAGCTCCTGCGGGGAGGGCACCAGGAACTGGTCCGGGCGCCCCGGGATCCGCTCCAGCACCCCGAGCTCGCACGCCTCGTCCACGGCGTCGTCGTCCGGACGGCCGCCGAACCGCTCGTTCAGCTCCTCCCGGCTGATCCGGGCCGCCTCCTCGTCGGTCCACGGCCCGTGCACCTCGGCGACCAGCCCGAGTACGCCGCCCAGACCGCGCCCCGCGTCCCAGGCCTCCAGCAGTTCCTTGATGGAGGCCAGGGTGTAGCCGCGGTCCAGCAGGTCGGCGATCTGGCGCAGCCGCGCCAGATGCGTGTCCCGGTAGACGTTGGAACGGCCCCGCCGCTCCGGTTTCGGCAGCAGGCCACGGTCCTGGTACGCCCGGATCGTGCGCACCGTCGCCCCGCTGTGGTGCGCCAGATCCTCGATCCGGTACTCGGCTACCGCCTGATCGGACAATCCCGGCTCCCTACGACATCGCGGCTCGGCCGACCGCGCCCGCCGCGGCCCGGGCGGCAGGTGAAGCCGCAAGGTACTCGACCGCCCTGCGCAGCGAGCCCTCCTGCGAGGGATGGTACGACCGCCGGAAGTAGCGGGGTATGGCCATGCCGAGCTCTCTCCACGGAGGCAGCAGCCCCTTGGCCACCGCGCGGTTGTGCGCGCCGAGCGAGTAGCGCAGCCGGCCGCCCAGTTCCGGGTCGTTGCGTATGAGGTACGAGGCCCCCCACACCCACAGCCACGCCAGCACGGGCGCGACCACGACCATCCCCTCGACGCGGCGCGCGTAGCGGGGCAGACCGGATCCCCCGCAGTGCTGGTACATGTCGAAGGCGACGGAGCGGTGCTCCACCTCCTCCGCCCCGTGCCAGCGCAGCAGGTCCAGCATGATCTCGTCCGCCCCGGCCCGGTCGAGCCCGTCGGCCCGCAGCACCCAGTCCCCGAGGACCGCCGTGAACTGCTCGATCGCGGCGACCACGGCCAGCCGGAAGCGCAGCCACTCCCGTGCCGTGACCGGCGCCCCGTACGGCGGGGTCTCACCGAGCAGTTTCTCGAAGAGGAAGTCCACGTGCCGCGTGTACGCCTCCGTCGGCAGCCGCTGCTCGGCGAGGTGGTCCAGAACGTAGGAGTGCTGCACGCTGTGCGTGACCTCCTGGCCCATGAACCCCTTGACGTCACTGCGCAGCTCGGGGTCGGTGACCAGGGGCAGGCCCTCCTTGAGGACCCTGACGAACCACCGCTCCCCGGCGGGCAGCAGCAGGTGCAGCACGTTGATGACGTGGGTGGCGGTGGGCTCGTCCGGTATCCAGTGCAGGGGGGTGGTCTTCCATTCGAAGGCCACCCGGCGCGGACCGATCGGGTGCCGGCCGATCCGGTCCGCGGCCCCGCTCACAGCTTTGGCTCCAGCCTCGCGATGCGCCGCAGGGTGCGCGGGGCGAAACGGGACATCCACAGGGCGCCCTTGGACTCCGGAGTCACGGGCACGACGGCCTCGTTGCGCACCACCGCCCGCAGGATCGCGTCGGCGACCTTCTCCGGCGGGAAGTTGCGCAGCCCGTACAGCCGCGAGGAGCGCTCCTGGCGGCGCTTTTCCTCGGCCTCGTCCACCCCGGCGAAGCGCGAGGTGGCGGTGATGTTGGTGTTGACGATGCCCGGGCAGATCGCGGAGACGCCGATCGACTTCGAGGCCAGTTCCGCGCGCAGGCACTCCGACAGCATCAGCACCGCGGCCTTCGAGGTGCTGTAGGCGGGCAGGGTCCTGGACGGCAGGTATGCGGCGGCCGAGGCGGTGTTGACGATGTGCCCGCCCTGGCCGCGCTCAGCCATCTGCTTCCCGAAGATCCGGCAGCCGTGGATGACGCCCCACAGATTGACGTCCAGGACCTTCTTCCAGTCCTCAGCCGTGGTGTCGAGGAAGGCGCCGGACAGGCCGATCCCGGCGTTGTTGACCAGGACGTCGACGATTCCGTACTCGGCGGCGACCTTCGCCGCGAGCTTCTCCATCGCCTGCTCGTCGCTGACGTCCACGCACTCGGCCCAGGCCTCGGCGGCGCCGACGAGCCGTGCCATGTCGGCCGTCCGCGCCGCGCCTTCCGCATCGCGGTCGACGGCGACCACCCGGGCCCCGGCCTCGGCGAAGGCGAAGGCGGTCGCCCGGCCGATGCCGCTGGCCGCGCCGGTCACCAGGACCAGCTGGCCCGCGAAGCGGTCGGCGTACTTGCCCGGGGCCTTCTGCTCCGGTGCCCGCGTCGCGGGCTCTTCCCGGTCGGTGACGAATTCGGTGATCCAGGCGGCCAGCTGGTCCGGCCGGGTCCGGGGCACCCAGTGCTTGGCGGGCAGGGTCCGCCGCAGCAGGTCCGGGGCCCACCGCTCCAGACCGTCGTAGAGCCGCTCGGACAGGAAGGCGTCCCCGGTCGGGGTGATCAGCTGCACCGGCGCGTGGGCGTACGCGTCGGCGCGCGGCCGGCGCAGCCGCGGCCGCACGTTGTCGCGGTAGAGCCAGGCTCCGTGCGCCGCGTCCGAAGGCAGCGAGGCCGTCGGATAGGAGCCGGCCGGCACCTTCTCGATGCGCTGGAGCATCGCGGGCCACCGCTTGCCGAGCGGCCCGCGCCAGGCGAGTTCCGGCAGCACGGGGGTGTGCAGCATGTAGACGTACCAGGACTTGGCGCCCTGGCCGAGGAGCTGCGCCGCCGCCCGCGGGGTGGGCCGCGTCATCCGCTTCTTGATCCAGTGCCCGAAGTGGTCGAGGGAGGGCCCCGACATCGAGGTGAAGGAGGCGATCCTGCCCTCGGTGCGGGCGACCGTGGCGAACTCCCAGCCCTGTACGGAGCCCCAGTCGTGGCCGACCAGGTGCACGGGCCGGTCCGGGCTGACCGCGTCCGCCACCGCCAGGAAGTCGTCGGTCAGCTTCTCCAGGGTGAAGCCGCCGCGCAGCGGCTGCGGCGCGGTGGAGTGCCCGTGGCCGCGTACGTCGTAGAGCACCACGTGGAAGCGGGTCGCGAGCCGCTCGGCGACCTCCGACCAGACCTCCTTGCTGTCCGGGTAGCCGTGCACCAGCACCACGGTCGGCCGGTCCGTCTCACCGAGCTCGACGACGCACAGCTCGATCCCACCGGTGCTCACCGTGCGCTCGCGCGCACCCGCCAGACCCACCACTCCCACTCCCGCCATGTCGCTCATGCTGCCTTCTCCTCGGCCCAGCGCCGCACGTGCGGCAGATCGTCGTCCAGCCAGAACGCGCTCTCCTCGGGGTCCCGGGAGTCGGTGACGACCAGGATCTCCTCGAACTTCGCGCCGGTGCCCCGGAACCCGAGGTGCGGTTCCACCGCCCACAGGCCGGGCTGCGGCGGATGGTCGGAGAAGTGGTACGGGCTCCACAGCGGGGACCAGCCCTCGCGGTGCCCGTGCAGGGCATCACTGGCCAGTCCCTTGAGGGACTGGGTGCCGAAGCCGAAGGCGGTCGGCGACCAGCGCCGCTCCTTGACCCGGTCGATCTTGTGCGCGATCACGCCGAAGGGATAGGCCCGGTGCCGGTTGGCGTACCCCTGCCGGGTCATCAGCCGTTCGACGTTCTCGTAGATCTCGCGCAGGGAGCGGCGCTCGCGCACCTGCTCCAGGATCAGCACGCGGTGCGCCTGGAGATCGGACATGAGCCGGTCCTGCACCGGGTTGAGCCCGAGGCTGCCCGAATAGCCGATGTCCGCCGAGTACCCCTTGTAGACCGGTGCCATGTCGAGGATGAACGGCATCCCCGGCTCCAGCTTCCGGTTGGTCGGGAAGAACTGCAGCGGGATCCTGAAGTTCGCGAAGGCAGTGCGGTCCCCGAACCAGGCGAAGGGCAGGTGGAACCAGTCCCGTACCCCGCGCTCCCGCAGCCAGTCGCGCTGCATCCGCGCGGCCTCGCGCTCGGTCACCCCGGGCCGCAACTGGGCCGCGACGGCCTCGGCGCACTCGTAGGACAGACGCTGCACCTCTCTGAAGCCGCTCAGGTCGGCGGAGCGTCGTCCGGAGAGTCGCGCGGTGCGTTGCTTGGTGTCCCCAGCCATGTCAGCCCGTCCATCCGTGTAGCCGTACGCGCACGTAAGTTGACACTGATGAATGTGACAATGACCGGAGATCACGTCAAGGGTCGTGCACGGACCTGTGGACAAAGTTGTCGGGTCCACATCAGCCTCCAGTACGGGCATGTACGCCTGAAGGCTGAGACGGGATCCAGCTCCAGGTCTGACGTTTCACGGGAGCCGCGCCACTAACGTCGAACCCGTGACTGTCATCGCGACCGAAAGCCTGAGCAAGCGGTACCCCCGAGTGACCGCCCTCGACCGGCTCTCCCTGGACATCGGGCCTGGTGTGACCGGCCTCGTTGGTGCCAATGGAGCCGGCAAGTCCACGCTGATCAAGATCCTGCTGGGACTGTCCCCCGCCACCGAGGGCAGCGCCGCCGTGCTCGGCCTCGACGTCCACACGCATGGCAGCGCCATCCGTGAACGCGTCGGCTACATGCCCGAGCACGACTGCCTGCCACCCGACGTCTCGGCCACCGAGTTCGTCGTCCACATGGCGCGCATGTCCGGGCTGCCGCCGACCGCGGCCCGCGAGCGCACCGCCGACACCCTGCGCCACGTCGGACTGTACGAGGAGCGCTACCGTCCCATCGGCGGCTACTCCACCGGCATGAAGCAGCGCGTCAAGCTCGCCCAGGCCCTCGTCCACGACCCCCAGCTGGTCCTCCTCGACGAGCCGACCAACGGCCTGGACCCGGTCGGCCGAGACGAGATGCTCGGCCTGATCCGCCGGATCTACACCGACTTCGGCATCTCCGTCCTGGTCACCTCCCACCTCCTCGGAGAGCTGGAGCGGACCTGCGACCACGTGGTCGTCGTCGACGGCGGCAAGCTGCTGCGCTCCAGCTCCACCAGCGACTTCACCCAGATCACCACGACCCTCGCGGTCGAGGTCACCGACTCCGACACCCACCCGGACGGCACCGCCGCCCTGCGCAAGGCGCTCACCGAGGCCGGCGTCACCCTGCACGTCGGAGAGGAGCAGGGCCTGCCCGGAGCCGGTCACATCCTCCTCGTCGAGGCCACCGGCGAGCAGACGTACGACACCGTCCGCGACACCGTCGCCGACCTGGGCATCGGCCTGGTCCGCATGGAGCAGCGCCGTCACCACATCGCGGAGGTCTTCCGCGACAACGACCAGCCCTCGCCCACCGTCCAGCAGAAGGGAGCCGGTTCCGATGGCGCCTGACACCTCGACCCAGATCCACAACATCGGCTACCGGTCCTACGACGGACCCCGGCTCGGCCGCGCCTACGCCCGCAAGTCGCTGTTCTCGCAGTCCCTGCGCGGCACCTACGGACTCGGCCGCTCCGCCAAGTCCAAGGTCCTCCCGATGATCCTCTTCGCGGTGATGTGCGTACCCGCACTGATCATCGTCGCGGTCGCCATCGCGGTGCCCGGCTCCACCGACCTGCCGATCAAGTACACGACGTACGCCCTGACCACGCAGGTGATCATCGGTCTCTTCCTCGCGTCCCAGGCGCCGCAGTCGGTCTCGCGGGACCTGCGCTTCAAGACGGTGCCGCTCTATTTCTCGCGGCCCATCGAACGGGTCGACTACGTCGTGGCCAAGTACGCCGCCATGGCCTCGGCCCTGTTCATCCTCACCGCGACCCCGCTTCTGATCATGTGGATCGGCTCGCTCCTCGCGAAGTTCGACTTCGCCGACCAGACCAAGGGATTCGGGCAGGGACTCGTGTCGGTTCTGCTGCTGTCGCTGCTCTTCGCGGGCCTCGGCCTGGTCATGGCCGCGCTCACCCCGCGCCGCGGGTTCGGCGTCGCCGCGATCATCGCGGTGCTCCTGATCCCGTTCGGCGCGGTGACCGCGATCCAGGGCATCGCCTCCAGCACCGGGAACACCGGAGCCATCGAGTGGATGGGCCTGTTCTCCCCGATCACCCTCATCGACGGCGTACAGACCGCGTTCCTCGGCGCGACCTCCGCCTTCCCCGGCGGTGAGGGCCCCTCGGCCGGCACCGGCGTCGTCTACCTGCTCGTCGCCCTCGGCCTCATCGCCGGCTCCTACGCCGCCCTGATGGCCCGCTACCGGAAGGCCGGGCTGTGACCACCATCGACATCGACCACACCTCCCGCTGGTTCGGGAACGTCGTCGCCGTCAACGACGTGACCATGAGCATCGGCCCCGGCGTCACCGGGCTGCTCGGTCCCAACGGCGCCGGGAAGTCCACCCTCATCAACATGATGGGCGGCTTCCTCGCCCCCTCCACGGGCACCGTCACCCTCGACGGCGCACCGATCTGGCAGAACGAGCAGGTCTACAAGCAGATCGGCGTCGTGCCCGAGCGCGAGGCCATGTACGACTTCCTCACGGGCCGGGAGTTCGTCGTCGCCAACGCCGAACTCCACGGCCTCGACGACGCGGCCGCCCACCGGGCGCTCGCCACCGTCGAGATGGAGTACGCCCAGGACCGCAAGATCTCCACGTACTCCAAGGGCATGCGCCAGCGCGTGAAGATGGCCTCGGCCCTCGTCCACGATCCGTCCGTACTGCTCCTCGACGAGCCGTTCAACGGCATGGACCCGCGCCAGCGCATGCAGCTCATGGACCTGCTGCGGCGCATGGGCGACGAAGGACGCACCGTCCTGTTCTCCTCCCACATCCTGGAGGAGGTCGAGCAGCTCGCCTCGCACATCGAGGTGGTCGTGGCCGGCCGGCACGCCGCCTCCGGCGATTTCCGCAAGATCCGCCGACTGATGACGGACCGCCCGCACCGCTACCTCATCCGCTCCTCCGACGACCGGGCCCTCGCCGCGGCCCTGATCGCCGACCCCTCCACCGCCGGCATCGAGGTCGACCTCAAGGAAGGCGCGCTGCGCATCCAGGCCGTCGACTTCGGCCGCTTCACCGAGCTGCTGCCCCGCGTGGCCCGGGAACACGGCATCCGGCTGCTGACGGTCTCGCCCTCCGACGAGTCCCTTGAGTCGGTCTTCTCCTACCTCGTCGCGGCCTGAAAGGAGCTGGCACCCATGTACGAACCCACCGTCGCCCGGCTCACCTACCGGGCCCTGCTCGGCCGGCGCCGCGCGCTGATCCTCCTCGCGCTGCCCGCCCTGCTGATCGTCATCGCCCTCGTCGTCCGTGCCTTCGTCGGCGTGGACGACAAGGTGGCGGCCGACCTCCTCGGGGGCTTCGCCCTCGCCACCATGGTTCCGCTGATCGGTGTCATCGCCGGCACCGGAGCCATCGGACCCGAGATCGACGACGGCTCCATCGTCTACCTGCTCGCCAAGCCGGTGAAGCGTCCGACGATCATCATGACCAAGCTGACCGTGGCGATCGCCGTCACGATGGTCTTCTCGGCGATTCCCACCCTGATCGCCGGATTCATCCTCAACGGCAACGGCCAGCAGATCGCCGTCGCGTACACGATCGCCGCCCTCGTGGCCTCGATCGCCTACAGCGCGCTGTTCCTGCTGCTCGGCACCGTCAGCCGGCACGCGGTCGTCTTCGGCCTGGTCTACGCCCTGATCTGGGAGTCGCTCTTCGGCAGCCTGGTCTCCGGAGCCAAGACCCTCAGCGTCCAGCAGTGGGCCCTGTCCGTCGCAGAGAAGGTCGCCGGGAACGGGTACGTCGACGCCACCGTCGGCCTTCCCGCCGCCGTGATCCTGCTCTGCGCGGTCACCGTCGGCGCCACCGTCTACGCGGGCCAGAAGCTCCGCCGCCTCACCCTGGCGGGCGAGGAGTAAGTCCCGCCGCAGCACACGCGAACCTGTGCCCCGCCCGGCCCACCGGCCAGGCGGGGCACAGGTTCGCGCGGCATCATCGGTGCATGGTCGCGCACACCGAGCCGGAGCCGTCCAGGCCACTGCGGTCCTGGATACGCTCCTCGCCCGGAACGCACATCTGGCTGCTGATCATCGCGGTCACCAGCATCATCGTCGCGATCGCACCCGACCAGGTCGACAGCGTCCTGCTCCACCGCAACAGCAGCAACATCAACCAGCTCGTCAAATACCCCGTCCGGGCACTCGTCAGCAGTGCCTTCTGGATCGCGAACCCGGCCTCTCTCGCCCTCTACGCCGTGCTCTTCGAGCTGTTCCACGCCCCCGTCGAACGCTGGCTCGGCACCCTGCGCTGGCTCCTGATCGTCGCGACCGCCCACGTCGTCGCCACCCTGGTCAGCCAGAAGATCCTCCTGACGGCCATCCAGGACCACCGGGCCCCGCACAGCATGACCCACGTCGTCGACATCGGTGTCAGCTACGGGCTCGCGGCCTCCATCGGCGTCCTCACCTACCGGCTCCCCGGTCCCTGGAGATGGTTCTACCTGGCCGGAGCGGTCGCCTTCTTCGGGATGCCCCTGGTCACCGGCGGCACCTTCACGGACCTCGGCCACGCCATCGCACTCTCCGTCGGCCTGCTCGCCTGGCCGCTCACCCGCAACGTTGTTTCACGTGAAACATGACGAGGATCCAGGGGGTGTCCAGTGCTGTGACCCGGTGAACCTTTCCGGTCACAGCACTAGCCCGCCTCGGCCTCCGGTTCCGCTGTGGCGACACCGTGCTCCCAGGCCCAGGCGGCGATTCCGACCCGGTTGCGGGCCCCCAGCTTGGCCTGGACGTTCGCGATGTGGGTCTTGGCCGTCCCCGCGCTGATGAACAGTTCCGCGCCGATCTCGGCGTTGGTGAGCCCCCGCGCCACCAGGCGCACGATCTCCACCTCCCGCTCCGTCAGCGGATGCGCCACCGGACGGGAGACCGGACCCGCCTGCGTCAGCCGGCTCAGCAGCCGCACCGTGATCTGCGGACTGATCAGCGTGTCCCCCGCCATCGCCGCCCGCACCCCCTCGATGAGCAGCGCAGGCCCGGACCGCTTCAGCAGAAAGCCGCAGGCGCCGTTGCGCAGCGCGGTGTGCACGTACTCGTCCAGGTCGAAGGTGGTCACCACCATCACCCGCGTCTGCGGCGCCAGCAGCCGGGTCACCTCCAGCCCGTCGAGCCGCGGCATCCGGATGTCCGCCAGCACCACATCGGGCCGCAGTTCCCGGGCCAGCGCCACCGCGCTCTCCCCGTCCGCGGCCTCCCCCACCACGGTCATGTCCGGCTGTGAATCGAGGATCAGCCGGAAACCGCTGCGAATGTCCTCTTGGTCGTCGGCTATCAGGATGCGTGTGGTCACGCCGCCATGATCACCCGAGGGTGTGCTCCTGCGCCGGGAAGACGGCGCAAACCCGCCACCCGCCGTCGGCGCTCGCCCCGGCCTGCAGCGTCCCGCCCGCCGCCTCCACCCTGCCGTGCAGCCCGGCCAGCCCGGTTCCGCTCCGCCGCCGCAGCCCCAGTCCCCTCAGCCCGCCCGCGCCACGGGCCGGCGCGGAGTTGGCCACGCTCAGTTCGATCCCCTCTGCGGCCCGGAGCAGGCGCACCCGTACGACCGCCGCCCCGGGCGCGTGCCGGCGTACGTTCGTCAGGGCCTCGACAGCCACCCGGTAGGCCGTGGTGTCCGCCTCCCGTGACAACTCCCTGACCGCCGCCGGATCGGCCTCCAGCACCCCGCCCTCGAACCGCTCCACCAGCTCCGGCAGCTCCGAGGTCCCGGGGACCGAGGCGGACCGCGCACCAGCCGCCTCCCGCAGCGCGTGCACCGTCCGGTCCATCGAGGCGAGCGCCCCGAGCCCCGCCGCCTCGATCCGCTCCAGCGCGCGGACCGCCTGCTCGGGGTCCTTGTCCGCCACGAACCTGGCCGCCTGGGCCTGCACCACGATGGCGCTCACGTCGTGCGCCACGAAGTCGTGCAGATCCCGGGCCAGTTCCAGCTGCTGGTCGCGCCGGCCGTCCCGGACGGCCTGGCGCATCCGGCTCGCCTGACGGCGCAGATATCCCCCGGCCGCCAGGGCCCCGAGCGCGGGCACCGCCCAGAACGCCGCCGCCCCGCAGACCTCCAGCCACGACGCCGTCCCCCACATCAGCGGTACCGGCCACACCGCGACGGCCGTCACGCCCAGCGAGGCCGCGACGGACCCCGAACGCACCGGGGACCAGCGGGCCACCAGGGCCAGCAGCGGCAGCAGCAGACCCACCCAGATCAGCAACCACGCCGGGGGTGCACCCAGGAACACCGCGAGGAGGCCGACGGCGCCGGCAAGGGCCAGTAACGGGGCATAGACGGCACGGAGGTTGACGGTCATGACCCGACCCTACGAGCGAACCCCGGAGACCGGCCATCTGCCGATCGGCAGAGCAGCGCCGACGTCATGGGACCCGCCGGCCTGCTGATCGGCGGATGGTTTCGAAAGCCTCGCCCGACCAGGCTTGAGTCATCAACCGGCAGCCCCTGCAAAGGACTTGGCAGATGACCTCCAACACCGTCGTTCGCGCCTCGCAAGCCGTGCCCGGAGTCTCCCCGCGGCTTCGCCGGCTCGCCCGGCTCACCTCGCTGACCGTGCTTCCCAGCTGCGTGTGGCGGCTCGCGATCGCGGTCGGCATTCCCATGGGCTGGGGCCCGGGCAGCGATATGCACCACTCGTACTACCCGGGTCCCGGGTCCCTGGTCCTCATCTTCGTCTGCGTCCTGCAGGAGTGCCTGGGCCTGTTGAGCCTCGGTCTGGTCCAGCGCTGGGGCGAGCAGGTGCCCGCCTGGATCCCCGTACTGGGCGGACGCCGGATCCACCCCCTGGTGGCGGTGGTTCCCGCGGCGCTGGGCGCAATCGCGCTCACCGGCATCACGGTCCTGGGCGCCTGGACCTGGAGCGAGACCAACGCCGCGAATCCCGATGCCCCCACCGGGCTCGCCCTGCGGATCTTCGACCTGTCCTACGCGCCGCTGTTGCTCTGGGGCCCGCTCCTGGGCATCCTCACCGTCGCCTACTGGCGCCGCCGCCGGGTCCACGGCTGATGCGCGGAAATTCGCTGGTAAGGGACCTGCGCCGGGTGCAGAGTGAGTCGTGCGGGGAGCAACAAAAGGTCCGGGGCAGCCACTTCGAGCGCGCCTCGCGGCGCGGGCTGTCCCGGACCTCTCCTTCGCCGTGCGCGCTACGCGGCGCCCAGCAGACGCTCCAGCACCACCGCGATGCCGTCCTCCTCGTTGGAGGTCGTCACCTCGTCGGCCACGGCCTTGAGCTCGGCATGGGCATTGGCCATCGCCACCCCGTGCGCGGCCCAGCCGAACATCGGGATGTCGTTGGGCATGTCACCGAAGGCGATCGTCTGCGCCGCCTTCACTCCCAGCCGGCGCGCGGCCAGCGACAGGCCCGTGGCCTTGGTCAGCCCCAGCGGCAGGATCTCGACTATGCCGGGACCCGCCATGACGATGTCGACCAGGCTGCCCACGGTCTCCCGGGCCACCTTGACGAGCGCGTCGTCGTCCAGCTCGGGGTGCTGGATGTAGAGCTTGTTCAGCGGAGCCGTCCAGAGCGCCTTGGTGTCGTCCAGGTAGATGGCCGGAAGGCCTTCCTGCACCTGGTACCCGGGCCCGAACAGGACCTCGCCGTCCACCCCGTCCCGGCTGGCCGCCAGGGCCAGCGGACCGATCTCGGCCTCCAGCTTCGACAGCGCCAGACCGGCCAGCTGCCGGTCCAGCGTCACCGAGGTCAGCAGCCGGTGCGCACCCGCGTCGTAGACCTGTGCGCCCTGCCCGCAGACGGCGATCCCCTTGTAGTTGAGATCGTCCAGTACGTGCCGTGTCCAGGGAACGGCCCGACCGGTGACGATGATGTGCGCCGCGCCCGCCGCGGTGGCCGCGACGAGCGCTTCACGGGTGCGTTCCGAGACGGTGTCGTCGCCGCGCAGCAGCGTGCCGTCGAGATCGGTCGCGACGAGCTTGTACGGGAACGGGGCCGGGCTCACTTGGTGATCGGCTCCAGGACCTCGCGGCCGCCGAGGTAGGGACGGAGCACCGGGGGCACCCGTACCGAACCATCGGCCTGCTGGTGGTTCTCGAGGATCGCGACGATCGTGCGCGGTACGGCGCACAGCGTGCCGTTCAGCGTGGACAGCGGCTGGGTCTTCTTGCCGTCGCGGTAGCGGATCGACAGGCGGCGGGCCTGGAAGCTGTCGCAGTTCGAGGCGGAGGTCAGCTCGCGGTACTTGCCCTGGGTGGGGATCCACGCCTCGCAGTCGAACTTGCGCGAGGCGGAGGAGCCCAGGTCACCGGTGGCGACGTCGATCACCTGGAACGGCAGCTCCAGGCTGGTCAGCCACTGCTTCTCCCATTCCAGGAGCCGCTGGTGCTCGGCCTCGGCCTCCTCCGGCGCGACGTACGAGAACATCTCGACCTTGTCGAACTGGTGGACGCGGAAGATGCCGCGGGTGTCCTTGCCGTATGTACCGGCTTCGCGGCGGAAGCACGGGGAGAAGCCCGCGTACCGCAGCGGCAGCTTCTCGGCGTCGATGATCTCGTCCATGTGGTACGCGGCGAGGGGGACCTCGGAGGTGCCGACCAGGTAGAAGTCGTCCTTCTCCAGGTGATACACGTTCTCGGCGGCCTGGCCGAGGAAGCCGGTGCCCTCCATGGCGCGCGGGCGGACCAGCGCCGGGGTCAGCATCGGGATGAAGCCGGCCTCGGTGGCCTGGGCGATGGCCGCGTTCACCAGCGCCAGCTCCAGCAGGGCGCCCACACCGGTCAGGTAGTAGAAGCGCGAGCCGGAGACCTTGGCACCGCGCTCGACGTCGATGGCGCCCAGCAGCTCGCCGAGCTCCAGGTGGTCCTTGGGCTCGAAGCCCTCGGTGGCGAAGTCCCGGATGGTGCCGTGCGTCTCCAGGACGGTGAAGTCCTCTTCGCCGCCGACCGGGACGTCCTCGTGCACGATGTTGCCGAGCTGGAGGAGAAGCTGCTTGGCGGCTTCGTCGGCCTCGTTCTGCTCGGCCTCGGCGGCCTTGACGTCCTGCTTGAGCTGTTCGGCCTTCTTCAGCAGCTCGGCCCGCTCCTCGGGAGAGGCCTTGGGGATGAGCTTGCCGAGCGACTTCTGCTCATTGCGCAGTTCGTCGAAGCGCATGCCGGAGGACCTGCGGCGCTCGTCGGCGGAGAGCAGTGCGTCGACGAGTTCGACGTCCTCTCCACGGGCGCGCTGCGAGGCGCGGACACGGTCAGGGTCTTCACGGAGCAGCCGGAGGTCAATCACCCCTCCAGGCTACCGGGCTACGCTTCCTGGGATCACACCGATATCACGCTGCGTGTCGCTATGTCCCAATTGCAACGAATGGATAAGTCTTGACGGCTGACCGGAAGTGGCCCTTCTCGGAGCGTCAATAAAAGCGGTCCCATTCCCCGAAAAGGGGCAGAATGCCGGCGGTCGAGCGGGCCCTGAGCAGGCCCGGAGGGGCTTCTTGTCCACAGGAATTGCCGCGGGCCGGATCTTATCCACAGGCTGTGTGCCGTCTCTGTGGACACAGGAATAGATCATTCCTGATCGGTGGATGGCCGGGACGAATCAGGGTTCAAACCACCCTCACACACTCATTCGGGTGGGAATGACTCGCCCCAAAGAGTTGATCGGCGATACGGGGGTGACACCGTTCACCTCCCGCTCCCCAGAGCGAAACCTGAGCCACCCGGGCGATTTGTCGACCTTGTCGTGCCGTTCTGTCGACTTGTCCCCAGGTCCCCATCTCCGCCTGTGGATAACTCTGTGGACAGTGGACGACGTCCTACGCCCGCCCGTCGAGGCAACGCCCCAGCCAGTCGGAGGCGGCCGTGAAGTCACCGTCGGAGGTCCCGGGCCGAGGAGCCCGGACATCACTCTGAGCGACACCGGCCCGCGGGTAGGACCCGAGGAAGCGGACCTGGGGGCAGGTCCGCTTGAGGCCCATGAGCGCCTCGCTGACCCGCCGGTCGGAGATGTGGCCCTCGGCGTCGACGGCGAAGCAGTAGTTGCCGATGCCCTGCCCGGTCGGACGGGACTGGATCAGCATCAGGTTCACCCCGCGGACCGCGAACTCCTGAAGGAGCTCCAGCAGCGCACCGGGGTGGTCGTCGCCGAGCCACAGCACGACGGAGGTCTTGTCCGCACCGGTCGGCGCGGCCGGCCGGGCCGGGCGTCCCACCAGCACGAACCGGGTCTCGGCGTTCTCCGCGTCATGGATCTCGGTCACCAGCGGGACGAGCCCGTAGGTGGCGGCGGCGAACTCGCCCGCGAAGGCGGCGTCGAAGCGTCCCTCCTGGACCAGCCGGGCGCCGTCGGCGTTCGAGGCGGCCGACTCCCACACCGCGTCGGGCAGGTTCGCCCGCAGCCAGTTGCGCACCTGCGGCTGGGCGACCGGGTGCCCGGTGACGGTCTTGACGTCCGACAGGGCGGTCCCGGGCCGCACGAGCAGCGCGAAGGTGATGGGCAGCAGCACCTCGCGGTAGATCATCAGCGGTTCGCCCGAGGCCAGCTCGTCGAGGGTGGCGGTGACCCCGCCCTCCACCGAGTTCTCGATCGGGACGAGGGCAGCGGCCGCCTCGCCGTTGCGCACGGCGTCCAGAGCGGCCGGGACCGACACCATCGGGACCAGTTCCCGGGTCGCGGCTTCCGGCAGGGTGCGCAGGGCGGCCTCGGTGAAGGTGCCCTCGGGACCGAGATACGTGAAGCGGGTGGCTGACATGCGATCAGCCTAATGCCGGGGTGCCGCCCGCCGGATCGCTGTTCATCCTTCGAGCAGCCGCTGCCCCACGTACTCGCCGCTGCGGGGGCCGGGCGGAACCGCGTACAGCCCGCTGGACTCGTGCCGGATGAACGCCGACAGCGCGTCGCCGCGGTCGAGCTTGCGCTGTACGGGTACGAATCCGCGCAGCGGATCGGCCTGCCAGCAGACGAAGAGGAGCCCCGCGTCGGGGGCGCCGTCCGGGCCGATCCCGTCGTGGAAGGAGAAGGGCCGCCGCAGCATGGCGGCCCCGCCGTTCTGCTCGGGGGCGGAGATCCGGGCATGGGCATTGGACGGGATGACGGGCTTCCCGTCGGCGCCGAGCTTGTCGAGCGCCATCTCGGTGGTCTCGCCGCCGCCGGTCAGGGGGGCGCCGGTGGCCTTCGTGCGGCCGATGACCTGCTCCTGCTGGGCGAGGGACTGCTTGTCCCAGTCGTCGAGGAGCATGCGGATGCGCCGGACGACGGCGTACGAGCCCCCGGCCATCCAGGCGTGTTCGGCCGGCCCGGGGCCCGCGCCGGGAACGAAGATCCGCTTGTCGAAGTCGGGCTCCGAGGGCTTCGGGTTGCCGGTGCCGTCGACCTGGCCCATCAGGTTGCGGGCGGTCATCGGGGTGCCGGTGGCGCCGGGAGACCGGTTGAAGCCGTTCAT
Source organism: Streptomyces sp. NPDC001502 (assembly GCF_042894785.1). NCBI lineage: Bacteria > Bacillati > Actinomycetota > Actinomycetes > Kitasatosporales > Streptomycetaceae > Streptomyces > Streptomyces sp. NPDC001502. The sequence continues at coordinate 177,112 of NZ_JBIAVW010000011.1, read as the reverse complement.
CTGCCAGCGGACGCGGGCGGCCTCCCCGGCGTCCTTCTGCAGGGCACGCAGGGCATGGAAGGCGACGAGACCGTCGTCGGCACCGATCTGGACCCACAGGTCGCCGTTGCTGCGCTGGGCGTCCAGCCGGTCCGAGGAGAAGTCCGGCAGCGGGTCGAGGGCGGCGGGACGGCGGGCGGTGAGGCCGGTGCGCTCGAAGAAGGAGTGACCGAAGCCGAAGGTGACGGTGAGGGAGGACGGGCCGGCGTCCAGGGCGATCCCGCTGTCGGAGGTCGAGGCAGGCTCGCCCGCCATCAGCCGCCGGGCGGTGTCGGACCAGCGCCGCAGCAGCGCGGCGGCCTCCGTACGGCCCGCCCCGGCGGTGAGGTCGAAGGCGACCAGGTGTCCCTTGGCCTGCAGCGGGGTGGTGATGCCGGCCTGGTGGTCTCCGTGGAACGCCACCTGGGTGGCGCCCAGGGAGGCCGGACTGCCGGTCGCGCCGGGGGCGGAGCCGCTCCCGGAGTCCTCCAGTGCGGAGTGCGCCAGGGCGCCGCCCGTCGCTCCGAGGGCGATTCCGACGGCGCCTGCGGCGCCGACGGTACCCAGCAGCCTGCGCCGGGAGATCTCGATGTCGGGGTTGCTCTCGGTCACGCTGGTCAGCCGATCTTCACGGTCTTCTGGACGGTGGTTTGGTCGATGTCGGAGGTACGGACGGTCACGTCGATACGCCACTCACCGGCGAGCGGCAGCTGGACACCGGATGCGGTCCAGTGCCCGGGGGCCGCCTGCTCGGGGACGAGCGGCAGGGGGCCGATGTCCTTGGCGGGAAGGGTGAAGGCGACCTTGATCTCGGGGAGGTCCAAGGGGGTGCCGTCGGCGGAGTCGGACCAGAGGTGCAGGGTGTTCGCGCCGACCCGTCCCGGGTCGAGTTCGAGCCGGACGGAGCCCTTGCCGTTCGCACCGCCGGTGTCGAAGGGCAGGGTGATCTTGACGGCCCGGTCGGGGACGGCGGTGGCGGTGGAGCCACGGCCCGTCTCCTGTTCCACGGTCCGCCCGGGCTCGGTGCTGGTGAGCACGGTGGTGACGGCGAGCAGGATCACGGCGATGGCCGCCTCGGCGAGGACCGAGCGGCGCAGGCCGGCGCGGTCCGGGTCGGCGTCCCGCACCCGCTTTTCCAGCGCGCTCTCGCGTGCGGCTCGCTGCCGGGCGAGCTGGGCGGCGCGCTCCGGGTCCGCAGGGACGGGCACGGGCACGGGCTCTGTTTCACGTGAAACACCGGAGCCTTCCGAGCCGGCGCCGGAGGCCGTTTCACGTGAAACATCGTCCGAGGTCCGCCCGGCGGCGGCGGTCGTGGCGTCCGAGGCGTCCGCCGGGGCATCGGCGAGCCGCGCTGTCCACCTGCGGGAGACGAAGGCGATGCCGAGGAGGACGGCGACCAGGCCGATCTTCAGGAGCAGCAGCTGCCCGTACTCGGTGCCCGTGAGGGCGGACCAGCTGCCGAGCTGGCGCCAGGACTGGTAGACGCCGGTGACGGCGAGCACCAGGACACTGACGAAGGCGACCCGTGAGAAGCGCCGGACGGCCGCGCGCTCGATCCCGGGGACCTTGTGGAGGGTGACGAGCAGCGCGGCGAGACCACCGAGCCACGTGGCGACGGCCATCAGGTGCAGGATGTCGGCCGGCATGGCGATACCGGGCTGGATCCCGGTGGAGGCGTGCTCCGAAAGGGCCCAGGTGGCGGCGATACCGCCGGACACGACGGCGCCGCCTATGGCCAGCCCGAAGGTGAGATCGCTGGTGTCGTCCGGCCTCTCGGCCCCCTCGGCCCCCTCGGTCTCGTCGGACCCGTCGTTCTCCCCCTCGGCCCGGTCGGCTTCATCGGGTCCGAGGCCCGCCACGCGGCGCGCGTAGACGCCGAAGAGGACCGCGACGAAGAGGGCGGCCGCGCCCAGCAGGAGCAGCCTGGAAACGAGCGAGGCCCCGGTCTTGGTCTGCAGGACGGCCCGGAGCCCGTCGAGATCGAAGACATCGGAGAAGTTGCCGGACCCCGTGTACGGGGTCCGCAGCACCAGCATGGCGAGGGTGGCGGCGGTCAGGGTGACCCAGGCGCGCACGACGAGCTTCTGGAGCGGTCGTTCGGCGGCGCCCCTGCGCCAGCACAACAGGATGAAGGCGGCGCCGCCCACGAGGACGGTGAACCCGGCGTAGGCGGCGTAGCGGGCGATCCCGTACGCGATCCCGACGGGCCCGCCGCCCGCCTGCGTGGCGGGCAGGGTGACATCGGTGGCCGAGGGCGCGCCGATGGAGAAGGTGAAGGCGCCGGAGATCGGGTGGCTGTCGGCCGAGACGGCCTGCCAGGCGACGGTGTAGGTGCCGTCCGGCAGCCCCGTGTGCAGCGCGGTGCCGTAGCGGACGGTGTTCCCGCTGCACATGTCGCGCAGTTCACCGGTGTCCACGCGTTTGCCCTGGGGATCGAGCACGCGGATGGAGTCGTCGCCCAGGGCGACCTGCTCCGAGAAGGAGAGCGTGACCTGGGCGGGCGCCGTGGCGACCACCGCCCCGTCCTTGGGGTCGCTCGCGGTGAGTGCGGCGTGCGCCGTGGCCGGTGAGGCCGCGGTGAACAGGGTCGCCAGCAGAGCTGCGAGGACCAGCGCGAGCCGCGGCAGGACTGCCGTGGCACGGGCGCGGGCCGTGGATGGGGCGGGGGCGGTGGCCGTCATGGCGTGTCAGCTCCTCGGTGCGTCAGTGGGCGTTGCCGGACGGGTTGTACGTCCGGTCCTTCACGTCCAGCTCGACCTTGACCGGAGCGGCCTTCTCGAAGCGGAGCTCGACGGTGACCTTCTCGCCGACCTTGGGAGTGCTCTTGAGCCCCATGAACATGATGTGGTTGCCGCCGCGCTCCAGCCGGAGCTCGCCGTTCGCCGGCACGTCCATCGACTGGACCTGCTGCATCTTCTGGTCCTTGGTCTCGTGGATCTGGAGATCGTCGGAGAGCGAGGAGGTGACGCCGGTGAGCTTGTCGGCGGTCTCGGAGCCGTTCTTGATGACCATGAACGCGCCGGCCATCTTGTCGTTCACGGGCTGGGGCATGAAGGCACCGCTGACGGCCATCTTCGGCTCGGCCTCGCCGGAGCAGCCGGATATGGCGAGCACTGCCGTCAGGGAGAGGGCGGCGGCGAGAGTGCGGGTGGTGCGGGCGTTCACGGGTTCTCCCCCTTGATGAGCTTCGGCAGGTCCTTGGTGTAGTCGTCGACGGTGGTGCTCTCGCCGTAGAGGACGTACCCCTCGTCGGTCTTGGGTGAGAACGCGATGACCTGGGCGCCGTGCATGGAGACGGGCTTGCCGTCGGGCCCCGTCGTGGCGGCCTCGATGCCGATGCCGAGCGTGCGTGCGGCGGCCTGGATGGTCGCGAAGTTCCCGGTGAGTCCGATGAAGGACGGGTCCTGCGACTTGAGCCACGCGCCGAGGGACTCGGGAGTGTCCCTCTCGGGGTCGGTGGTGACGAAGACGACCTGGAGGTTGTCCTGGTCGGCCTTGGGGAGTGCCTTCCTGGCGACGGCGATGTTGCTCATCGTCAGCGGGCACACGTCGGGGCAGCTGGTGTAGCCGAAGTAGATGAGGGTCGGCTTGCCCTTGGTCTGCTCGCGCAGGTTCCACGGGTTGCCGGTGGTGTCCGTGAGGACGAGCTCCGGCTTGGTGAAGGGGCGGTCCAGGAGGGTCGCGGCCTTGGCGGTGCTCTGACCGCCGGAGATCTGGGTGACTCCGCCGGTCTTGGCGGGCTCACCGCCGCAGGCGGTGAGGGTGAGTGCGGCCGCCGCGAGCAGCGCGGCGACCGTCACACGTGTGGTGCGCATGAAGAAATGTCCCTGGGATCGGGGATGCTACGGACGTTTCGGAACGGCAGCGCCGATGGGCGCGGCAGGTCAGGCGGAGCGGCGGCGCGAGGCGATGCCGAAGGCGACACCGCCGAGTCCGACGACGATGCCGGCGATGCCGAGGACGCGCGCGGTGGTGTCGGAGCCGTGATCGGCGGCGGCCTTGTCGTGGCCGTGCTCGGCGTCCTTGTCGGCGTTCTTCGGCTCGTCGGCCTTCGCACCGCTGCCGTGGTGGTCGTCGCCCTTGGGGGCGGTCAGCTTCAGGACGGGCGCGGGGTTCTGCGGCTCCGCGGCGCCTTCCTTGGCCTCCTCGATCCAGCGGACGACCTCGCCGTTGTCGTACGTCTGGATGGACTTGAAGACCATCTGGTCGGCGCTCTCGGGCAGCTTGCCCACGGAGAGCGGGAACTGCTGGAACTTCCCGGGCTCGATCTTGCCGCCGGACCAGGTCACCTTGGTGACGGCCTTGGTGATCTGCTTGCCGTGCACGGTGAGCGGCGTGGCGAGGTCGCTCGTCTCGACCTTCACGGTCCAGCCGGGAACGTCCTGCGGCATCACGGAGCTGAGCGGCTGGTCGATCGGGAAGTTGACCTCCAGCTGGGTGGTCGACGCGTTGTCCCGCTCGTTGGGGACCTTGAAGTTGATCGTCGCGTAGCCGCCCTTGGCCGCCTCGCCCGCGGGCTGCACGCCGACGTGCGCGAAGGCAGGGCCGGAGAGGACGAGGACGGAACCGGCGGCGATGGCGGCGGCGAGGGAGACGCGAGAGGTCTTCATGGCAGGAACACTCCACGGAAGCAGTGGTGGCGATGGCTCCGCGCACGGGCGCGCGCGGAGTTCGCGGCACCGGTATCCCGCTCTGTGTCCGGGAAGGAGGGTGCCGCGTCAGGCTGCGAGGGCGAGTGCCACGGGTGGGCCGCGCCGGATCACCGTGTGCTGGAGTGCTTCCCGCCCCGTGCAGAGGGCGGGGTCGGACCCGGTCCGCGGGTCCTGCGGGGTACGGGTGGCCGAGCCCGGGAGCCCGGCGCCGAGGGCGCGTACGAAGGCCAGTGCGGCGCGCAGCGGGCGCATCGGGGCGGCTTCGGCGGAGCGGCGGGACAACTCGACCAGCCGGAAGAGCGCGGCGTCGCCGCGGCCGAGCAGCCAGCCCGCGGCGAGTGCCGCCAGCAGGTGGCCGGCCAGCATGGCCGGGCTGAACAGGCCGGTCGCGGGCGCCTCGGTGACGGCCCGGGCCACGTGCGCGCCGTGCCCCTGCGCCACGACCTGCCCGGCCTGTGCCGTCTGCCCGGCGAGGGCGGCCGGGTCCAGGCCGGCGGCCTCCAGGATCTGCCGGGCGTCGGCCGGGCTGAGCGGTACGGAGTTCCCCCCGCACACCAGCCGCGCGGCGAGCTCGGCGAGCGAGGCGTCGGCGGAGCCGGCCGGTGCCTGCGCGGCCGCGGCGCTGTGCTGGCCGAGACCGAACATCGCATGCAGGCCGAGTTGTCCGGCGGCGAGCCCGGCGGCGATGCCGGGCAGCGACCGCCGACGGCCCGCGAGCGGAGCGGCAACCGTGAAGACGGCGAGGAAGCCGAGACAGAGCGACCACCAGGGCACGGTGGTGCAGGACGCCAGGGCGTGACCGGTCGCGGACAGCACGACACAGACCGCGGTGAACACCGCGGCCCGGATCAGCCGGAGGCCGGCTCCGGCGTGCGTCGCGTGGGGGTCAGACATGGCCGGGCCATCATCGCACTGCGTTCATGCCCTTCATACGGCAGGTCCGGAAGGTCCGCATGAGTCCTCTGTGCGAGGACCGTCCGAGTCCGCCGAGGGCAACCGCATACACCGCTCCTTGGGAGGGCCGCGTCGGCCGGACGGGCGTATTGAGGTCTCGGACGGCCGCAGGGCGCTTACGCCCCCTCGCGGGCGGCAATACGTAACCGTATGAGCATCTGGTGGTCTCTCCACTTGAGGCGCGAAGCCGCGAGCGTGCCGCTCGCCAGGCGACTGCTGCTGGGGACGATGGAGACCGCGGGGGTGGACCCGGACATCTCCTTCGATCTCTCGGTGGCGCTGAGCGAGGCGTGTGCGAACGCCGTGGAGCACGGCGGGGGTGGCGAAATCCCGGACGATACCGAGGCGTACCACGTCACGGCCTATCTGGACGGGGATTGCTGCCGTATCGAGGTGACCGACTCCGGTCCGGGGTTCCCGCCCGCGACGGTGGCCCGCCGCAGACCCTCCCTGGCCGAACACGGCCGGGGCCTGCACCTGATCGCCGAACTCGCCGACCACGTCCGCTTCCGCAACCGGCCGGGCCGCGGCGCGGTGGTGAGCTTCGACAAGATGCTGAAGTGGCGCGACGACGCGCTGCTGAAGGTGTCGTAGGCGTTGTCGGCCTCATAGGTGTCGTAGGTGTGGGCGTCGTGGGTGTCCTGGGAACGCCGATGGGCGGGACCCCTTACGGGAATCCCGCCCACCGGTACGCAAGGCGCAGGCGTCAGCCCTTCAGGCGCGCCATCCAGGCCTCGACCTCGGTCGAGGTGCGGGGCAGCCCGGCGGACAGGTTCCGGTTGCCGTCCTCGGTGACGAGGATGTCGTCCTCGATCCGGACGCCGATGCCGCGGTACTCCTCGGGCACCGTCAGGTCGTCCGCCTGGAAGTAGAGACCCGGCTCCACGGTCAGGCACACGCCCGGCTCCAGCGTGCCGTCGACGTACGCCTCGGTGCGCGCGGCCGCGCAGTCGTGGACGTCCATGCCGAGCATGTGGCCGGTGCCGTGCAGGGTCCAGCGGCGCTGCAGGCCCAGCTCCAGGACCCGCTCGACCGGGCCCTCCAACAGGCCCCACTCGACGAGCTTCTCGGCCAGCACGTGCTGCGAGGCGTCGTGGAAGTCGCGGAACTTCGCGCCCGGCTTCACCGCGGCGATGCCGGCTTCCTGGGACTCGTAGACCGCGTCGTAGATCTTGCGCTGGATGTCGGTGTACGTGCCGTTGATCGGCAGCGTGCGCGTGACGTCGGCGGTGTAGAGGGAGTGGGTCTCCACACCGGCGTCGAGCAGCAGCAGGTCACCGGAGCGGACGTCGCCGTCGTTGCGGACCCAGTGCAGGGTGCAGGCGTGCGGGCCGGCGGCGCAGATGGAGCCGTAGCCGACGTCGTTGCCCTCGACCCGGGCGCGCAGGAAGAAGGTGCCCTCGATGTAGCGCTCGGACGTGGCCTCGGCCTTGTCCAGGACCTTCACGACGTCCTCGAAGCCGCGGACGGTGGAGTCGACGGCCTTCTGCAGCTCGCCGATCTCGAACGCGTCCTTCACGGCGCGGGCCTCGGAGAGGTAGACGCGCAGTTCCTCGTCGCGCTCCTTGGTCACCTTGTCGGTGAGGGCGGACTCGATCACCGAGTCGTGGCCGCGCACGGCGCGGACCGGGCCCTCGGCCTCGGTGAGGGCCTCGGCGAGCTTGCGGACGTCCTGCGCGGGGATGCCCAGGAGCTGCTCGGCCTCGGTGAGGGAGTGCCGGCGGCCGACCCACAGCTCGCCCTGGCCGGACAGCCAGAACTCGCCGTTCTCCCGGTCGGAGCGCGGCAGCAGGTAGACGGTCGCGGTGTGACCGGTCGGCCCGGTGGGCTCCAGGACCAGGACGCCGTTCTCGGTCTGGTCGCCGGTGAGGTAGGCGTACTCGGTCGAGGCCCGGAAGGGGTACTCGGTGTCGTTCGAGCGGGTCTTCAGGCGGCCGGCGGGGATGACGAGGCGCTCGCCCGGGAAGCGCCGGGACAGCGCGTCGCGGCGGGCGAGGGTGTGCGCGGCCTGGGCGATGGGCTCCAGTCCGTGCAGCTCGGTGTCGGCCCAGCCGCTGCGCATGTTCTCCGCGAGTTCGTCGCTGACGCCCGGGTACAGACCGTTCTTGCGCTGCTTGTGCGTCTTCTTGGGCTGCTCTTCTTCCGGGGTCTCCGGGGTGAGCTCGTCAGCCACGTCTTCTCCTCAGCTACGACGGTACGGACCTGGGTGTGGACCGCATCCATCGTATGCGTGTGCGGAGAGAGCGTGTTCCGAATCGTGCCGTCCGTCACGATTCGGAACATGCTCCGGGCGTCATTCGAACCGGGCCGCGAGCAGCACGATGTCCTCGGGGGCGTCGGTCGGCTTCCCGCCGGGTAGTACGGTCCGCAGGATGTGCTCGCACAGGGCCGCCGGGTCCTCGCGGACGCTGCGGGGGACCCCCGCGGCCGCGGCGTGCAGCCGGGCGTAGGCCCGGTCCATCGGGTCGCCCGTGTGGTGCAGCAGCCCGTCGGTGTAGAGAAGCACCGTTTCTCCGGGTGCGGGTTCGATCTCCACGCTCGGCGCCTCCCAGCAGGACAGCATGCCCAGGGGCGCGGAGAGCGAGGTCTCCACGTACTCGGTGCGGTGCTCGCCGATCAGCAGCGGCGGGGTGTGCCCGGCACCGGCCAGAATGATCTTGCTGCCCTGGCCCTCCGCATTCGGCCCCCCGGCGGGTTCGCAGTAGGCGAAGAGCGCGGTGGCGGCGCGGGCAGGCTCGGTGAGGCGCAGCAGCAGCTCCAGGTCGGACAGGACCGCTACGGGGTCCTCGCCCTCCATGACGGCGTAGGCGCGCAGCGATGCGCGCAGCCGCCCCATCGCGGCGACGGCGCTCGGCCCGGATCCGGTGACCGAGCCGACGGCCAGCCCCAGGGCGCCCTCGGGCAGCGGCAGGGCGTCGTACCAGTCGCCCCCGCCGAGCGGCCCCGTGTGGTGGCGGGCCGCGAGCTGTACCCCGGGGATCCGGGGGAGCCGGCTCGGCAGCAGTTCCTCGGAGACGGTGGCCAGGTGCGTGCGGGAGCGTTCCACCTCCAGCATCCGGGCCAGGTGCTCGGCGGCGTGCCGCACGTACAGCCCGGCGAGGTCGCGCTGGCGGTCGCTCGGCTCGGCCTGCTCGTCGTAGAGCCAGACGGCCGCACCGAGTCGGCCGGTGGCCTCGGCGGTGAGGGGGAGAGAGTAGCTCGCGGCGTAGCCGAGACGGGCGGCGACCTCACGGTGGCGGGGGTCCACGGGGGCGGCGAAACCTCCGGCTCCGGGGGGCGCACCTGGTTCGGGGAGGAACTCGGAGCCGCCCTGGGCGTCGGGCAGGCCTTCGAGGATCCGCCCGTAGGAGGTGGCGCTGCGCGGCACGGTCTCGATGTGGCCGAGCTCCGCGTGGCCGAGCCCGAGGCCGATCGTGCTGGTCGGGCCGAGTCCGTCGGAGGGCTCCAGGACGATCAGGCCGCGGCGGGCGCCGACGAGCGCGGCTCCGGCACGCAGGAATTCGCGCAGCGAGGTGTCGAGGTCACTGGCGCGGGCGAGGCGCTCGGTGAGCTCGTGCAGGGTGGTGAGGTCCGAGACCATGCCCGCCAGCCGGTCCTGGATGACACTGCCCGGGCCGCCGGGCGGCGGGGCCGGTACGGGGGCGCTTCGGACGGGCGCGGGCGCCGCAGTGTGCGGCGACGCGGTTGCTGCTGGATCGATTCCAGCCACTTTCGGCAGATGCGGGGCGCTCATGGCGTCCGCCTTTCCACCTGGTGCGATTCGCCAAATAGCATCGCAAACCCCCAGATCGTGCTGCGCCGCCATCAAGGAATCCACATCTACACGCACACGTGGATGCATGTCCAGCATTGCCCAGGTGGGAATCCTGGTGTCCGTGGGACGGCAACTCACTGTCGAGCCAAGGCTAGAACTTGGCCGGAAAAAGCTGGAAGCAGTCGGTTTTTGCGATCGACTGAGCGGGCTCCGCAGGGGCCTCGGGTACGTACTCGGTGATGTGCGCGGCCAGTTGGCGCTGCCGGGAACCACCCGGCACGGGCCGTCGTCCTTAGCGGCGGCCGCCGGTCTCGGTGGCCGGCGCGGGTCGCGCTCCACCCCCGCGGGACGTTTGATGGACCTGTAAGAAAACTGCACGAACCGTGTGAACCTGCTTCTGGCGGACAGTGACGCGAAACCTGTACGTGTGGTGAGACACCGGTTACATGGTGTGATGTGGCCCTCGGCGTTCAACGGAAAGGAACGAGCGCACATGCGCGAGATCCTCGGAAGGCGTCTCCAGCGGCTCCGCGATCGCTTTCAATCCCTGCGCCCCGACCCGGGACAGAGCGGCAGCACGTCCGCTCTCCTCGACGCGGCGCTCGTCTGCGCCACTACCTGGCAGTGGCCCGTCCTGCCCGGCGCCGGCCGGTCCGGCACCGACGGCAAGCGATGCGCCTGCCCCGACCCCGACTGCGCCGTCCCCGGCGCGCATCCCTTCGACCCCGGACTGCTCGCCGCCACCACCGACCCCCGGATGGTGGCCTGGTGGTGGACCAACCGGCCCGCCGCCCCGGTTCTGATGGCCACCGGCGGGACCGCCCCGTGCGCGGTGAGCCTGCCGGCCGGCGCGGCCGCGCGCGCCCTCGTACGACTGGACGCGCAAGGCATGCGGCTCGGTCCGGTCGTGGCAACGCCCACCCGTTGGGCGTTGCTGGTGGCGCCCTACTCGCTGGAGCGGCTCGGCGAACTCCTGTACGCGAAGGACCACGTGCCCTCCTCCCTGCGCTTCCACGGGGAGGGCGGCTACCTGTTGCTGCCGCCCTCCGCCGCATCCAGCGGTGGCCAGGTGCGCTGGGAACGGGAGCCGCGGGCGCAGTCGGCGGCGCAGCGGCCGCGGGCACGGTCTGCGCAGGCGCGGCCCCCGCAGGCACGGTCGGCGCAGGCGCAGGCGCAGGCGGGAAACCTCTGGCTGCCCGAGATCGAGGCGGTCGTGGACGCGCTGGTCGAGGCCAGCAGCGGTGCGCCCGGCGGTGGCAGCAGGCTCGCGTACTGACCTGCCGGGCATGCCGGGATCACTCGTACGGGTGTCGGCAGGACGAGTTTCCAAGGGAATTGGGCGCGGGGATCTCCGTGCCCCATTCCCTCCTCGCTATCTTCGGCGAATGAATCTCCGCCTGATCGGTATCGGCGCCGGTGTGCTGATCATCTTGTCGCTCCCGCTCGCCGGGGCGATCGCCGGGCCGGATTTTGCCGGTCAGGACGACGGAAAGGGCGGCGGCCTGTTCTCGGCGCTCGGGCTTTCGGACTCCTCCCGCACATCCCCCGCAGCGCCCGCGCGCTCGGCGCCGACGGCCGGCCCGCAGCAGCCCGGCCCGGCCGAGCAGCCCCGTACGGATTCCCGCTGCGGGCCCGAACTGTCCTCGCCGCACGGGGTGGAGGCACAGACCTGCGTGCTGGTCGGTGAGGGCCAGACGTGGGGCCGGAGTTACTACCGGAACACAAGTGGTCGCGCACTGGATGCCGTGCTGACGGTGATGGGTCCGGCCGGGCGCACGGTCCAGATCCGGTGTGCGGTGGGCGCGGGCGACGAACCTGGCCTGTGCGAGACGCCGAAGGAGGCCTCGGCAGGCGATCCGGAGAGTTACTCGGCCGTAGCGGAGTTTGCAGTTCCGGATGATGAAGGGGAACTGCTCTTGAGGTCCGGGAGCAACTCACCGGCACCGGGTGACGGTTGATCGCACCCTGGAAATCAAGGGCCCGGTCGCTGGCGACGGGGGATGCACCAGCGACCGGGCTACAAGAACGGTAACAAGAGATCGCCTGTTCGCAAATTCGATCTCCGATATTCAGACACCGATTTGCAGACGATTAGCGGGAGTTGTGACTCCGGTCACCGTCTCCGCGCGGGCGCTCCGTCAGCTGAGCGTCACCTGGCGGTTGGTGAGTCCGCCGCGTGCCCGGCGCTCCTCCGTGGTCAGCGGGGCGTCCGTGGCCAGAGCCCCGGCCAGCCGCTCCGCGAACTCCGCCGCGGGCTTCTCCACGTCGTCGGCCGTGACCCCGGTGGGCAGGTCCCAGACGGGGACCATCAGGCCGTGGGCGCGGAAGGAGCCGACGAGCTTCGTGCCCTCGCCGAGCGAGGACGTGCCGGCCGCGTGCAGCCGCGCGAGGGCGTCGAGCAGCTTCTCCTCGGGGTGCGGCATGACCCAGCGCAGGTGGTTCTTGTCCGGCGTCTCGCACCAGTAGGCGGCGTCCACGCCGGTCAGCTTGACGGTGGGAATGGCGGCCGCGTTGGCGCGCTCCAGCGAGGCGGCGATCTCCGGCGAGGCGTTCTGGGCGCTCTCGGATTCCGGAATCCAGAATTCGAACCCGGTGTGCACAACCGGCTCGAAACCGCCGTCGGCGTCCAGGAGATCCTGAAGTCGGGGACCCTCGGCGGGAACCCGGCGGGCGGCGACCGGCGTACCGGGCTCCGCCACGAGGGCGCGTTCCAGGGTGTCGGCCATGTCGCGGCCGAGGTCTCCGGAGGACGAGTCGTTCTGCAGGCCGAGGAGGACGGACCCGTCCTCACGGCGCAGCGCCGGCCACGCCATGGGCAGTACGGTCACCAGCGTGACGGAGGGAACGCCCTCGGGCAGGCCGCCCTTGAGGGACAGCGGGACGGTGGCGGCGGGCACCAGTTCGCGCAGCGCGACCCAGTCGCACTCGCCCGGCAGTCCCTCGAACGGGCGCCGCACGTGCTCGGTGACGGCGTGCGCGGCGGCTGCGCCGTGGCAGGCCTTGTAGCGGCGGCCGGATCCGCAGGGACAGGGCTCGCGGGCGCCCACGACGGGGATCTCACCGTTGTTGAGCTGCGGCTTTGCAGTCTTGGCTGCGGGGCGCTTCTTGGCCATCGTGCGTGTCTCCCGGTTGCGGCGGTACGGCGTCGTGTCTGGGCGCGAGCCTAGCCGTTCGTACCGCCGGAACCGGTTGGGTGCGGCCGGGAGCACGGTCGGCGTGCGCTCCCGGACGGCCGCCTGTGCGGATGACCGGTACTGCTGTCGTGCTGTCGTGCGGTCGGGATCCCGGGTTCAGGGATCGAGGTCGTCGAATGCCGTACTGAAGTCGATCGCCGGGGGCGCAACGCGCGTAGCGAAATCCTCGTGCCGGGGCCCACAGGCAACGATCACCCACACGGTGACCTCACCCGCCGCTCCGTCCCGGACACCCCAGTCCTGGGCCAGGGCGCTGATGATGTTCAGCCCCCGGCCGCCCCGTGCGGTGACCGAGGGTGTGGCAGGAACCGGGCGGGTGGGCCCGCCTCCGTCCGTGACCTCGACCGTCAGCCGTCCCGCTCTGTCGACGCGCCATGCGGCGCGTATCTCCCCGTCCCCGACTTCCCGAGCGCCGAGCGGCCTGCCATGTCGGCAGGCGTTGCTGAGCAGTTCGGAAAGGATCAGTACGGCATCGTCCACGACCGATTCGGGCACCCCGCTGATACGCAGTTGCTCGCGCATCCGGTGTCGCGCCTCGCCCACGCCCGCAGGACCATGGCGTACGTCCATGCACGACGACGTGGGCACTTCTTGTGCCACCACCAACGCCACCCCCGGAACCTCCTTAGCCCCACGCATGGTCTGGATGCCCCAATGGCCTGGACCGGAAACCGCCGAAGGAGCCCGAAGCGGGCCCCTCTGACGCATTCATGCCGGACGAATGCGGAGCGAATGCGCCGGAGCACACCCTGTAACGAACGAGTTGGGGGTGGCGGGTGTGCAAAAAGGGACTTCAGCGCCCGAGTTGGGACAGAACTTGGCGGGGTCTGTTCGTGATGATTGCTTCCACGCCCAGATCAGCGCAGAGCTGAACGTCTTCCGGTTCGTTCACTGTCCATACGTGCACGGAGTGGCCCGCGCCCTGGAGCTTCTGGATGAAGCCGGGGTGGTTGCGCACGATCCGCATCCCGGGGCCGGCGATCGTCACGCCGGCCGGCAGCCGCCCGTCCCGCATCCGGGGTGAGATGAACTGCATCAGGTACACGGTCGGGATCGTCGGCGCGGATGCCCGGATCCGGTGCAGGGAGCGCGCGGAGAAGCTCATGACCCGCACCGGGTGCGGACCCTCGGCGGGCGGGGCGTCCAGGCCGAAGCGCTTGAGGAGGACGAGGAGGCGCTCCTCCACCTGTCCGGCCCAGCGGGTCGGATGCTTCGTCTCGATCGCGAGCTGCACGGGCCGTCCGGCGTCGGAGACCAGCTCCAGCAGGCGCTCCAGGGTGAGGACGGAGGTGCGCTCGGGGTCCGCGTCCCAGTCCGGGGACTCCTCGCGGTCCTTCCAGGAACCGAAGTCGAGGGCGGCGAGATCGGCCAGTTCCAGGGCGGAGACGGCCCCGCGGCCGTTCGAGGTGCGGTTCACGCGGCGGTCGTGGACCAGGACCAGATGGCCGTCCGCGGTCAGCCGGACATCGCATTCGAGGCCGTCGGCGCCGTCCTCGATGGCCTTGCGGTAGGCGGCCAGGGTGTGCTCGGGGGCATCCTCCGAGGCGCCGCGGTGGGCGACGACCTGGATGGTGCGCGGCATTGCGTGGGTCACCGGGTCATGGTGCCACCGAGAGGTGCCCGGGCGTCGGGGTCGGCCCCGAGAGTGCATCCGAAATGTCGGATATAAAGAATGGGGAGAGATGCACAGGTCCGGCTTACAGTGCTCTGACGGGTCATGGGAAAGGCTTTGCCCAGGAACTTGTGCGGCACGTCGAACGTTCAGTCGGACCGATATCGCCAGAGAATTTTCCGAAGCCGTGTGTGACGAGGAGAGAGCGCTGTGAGCACCGAGAACGAGGGCACCGCGGCCCCGACACCCCCCGCGGCCCCGTCCGTACCCCCTGCTCCGGCCTCCGAGACGCAGGATGCGGCCCCCGCGCCCGCCGTCGGCGAGCAGGCGACCCAGCAGCTGCCGCCGACCCCGGCGCCCGGCACCGAGCCCACCCAGCAGATCCCGCCCGCACAGGCGCCCCCGGCCTACGGTCAGGCTCCCGCACAGACGCCCCCCGCCTACGGCCAGCCTCCCGCCCCGGCCGCGCACGGAGCCGAGGGCTGGCCGCCCCCGCCGCCCACGGTGCCGACGTACGGAGCGGGCGGCCACGGCGGCGGAGCCTGGGGCGCTCCCCTGACCACCGACGGTGCCCCCGCGCCCAAGCCGAAGGGCAGGGGCGGCCTGATCGCGGGCGTGCTCGTGGCGGCCCTCCTCGCGGGCGGCATCGGCGGCGGCGTCGGCTACTGGGCCGCCCAGCGCAGCAACGACGGCACCGGCTCCACCACGATCAGCGCCGCGAACACCCCCAAGGACCTCAAGCGCGAGGCCGGCTCCATCGCCGGTCTGGCTGCGGGCGCCCTGCCCAGCGTGGTCACCATCGAGGCCTCGGCCGGCGACGGCGAGGGCGGCACCGGCACCGGGTTCGTCTACGACCAGCAGGGCCACATCCTCACCAACAACCACGTCGTGGCCTCCGCCGCGAACGGCGGCAAGCTCTTCGCGACGTTCTCCGACGGCAAGCGGTACGACGCCGAGGTCGTGGGCCGTGCCCAGGGCTACGACGTCGCCGTCCTCAAGCTGAAGAGCCCGCCGGCCGGCCTCAAGCCGCTGCCCCTCGGTGACTCCGACAAGGTCGCGGTCGGCGACTCGACCATCGCGATCGGCGCCCCCTTCGGCCTGTCCAACACGGTCACCACCGGCATCGTGAGCGCCAAGAACCGCCCGGTCGCCTCCGGAGACGGCAGCGGCAGCAAGAACTCGTACATGAGCGCCCTCCAGACGGACGCCTCGATCAACCCGGGCAACTCGGGCGGTCCGCTGCTCGACGGACGCGGCGCGGTCATCGGCATCAACTCCGCGATCCAGTCGGCGGGCAACGGCGGCTTCGGCGGCGGCCAGGCCGGCTCCATCGGCCTCGGCTTCGCCATCCCGGTCAACCAGGCGAAGAACGTCGCCGAATCGCTGATCAAGACGGGCAAGCCGGTCTACCCGGTGATCTCGGTCTCGGTCGACCTCCAGGCCAAGTCCGAGGGCGCCAAGATCTCCGAGCAGGGCGGGGCCGCCAACGAACTGGTCGACCCGAACGGTCCGGCCGGCAAGGCGGGCCTCAAGCCCGGTGACGTCATCACCGAGTTCGGTGGCAAGCCGGTCGACAGCGGCCCGACCCTGATCAGCATGATCTGGACGTACAAGCCCGGCGACACCGTGAAGCTGACCTACCTGCGCGGCGGCAAGCCGACCACGGTCGACATCACGCTCGGCTCGCGGGTCGGCGACAAGTAGCAGTACCCGAGCACCACCGGTCGCGGCGGCGGCCCGAAGAGGAGGGGCCGTAGGCGGGATTCCGCCTACGGCCCCTCCAACGTCCGCTTATGCTTCGGTGGTGTTCGATTCTCGGCACATACGGACCTTTCACGCGGTGGTCGCCTCCGGGTCGTACTCGGCCGCCGCCCGCGTGCTGGGGTACACCCAGCCCGCCATCACCCAGCAGATGAAGGCGCTCGAACGCGCCGTCGGGACCCCGCTGTTCACCCGCGTGGGCCGCAAGATGCAGCTCACCGAGGCCGGGGAGTCCCTGTCACGGCACGCCGAGACCATCCTCGGCAACCTCTCCGCCGCCGAGGCCCAGCTGAGGGCGTACGCCCGGCTGCGCACCGGCCGGGTCAGGCTGTGCGGCTTCCCCAGCGCCAATGTCACCCTGGTCCCCGAGGCCCTGAGCGGCCTGGCCAAGGACCATCCAGGCATACAGGTGGAACTGCTGGAAGGCGAGCCCCCCGAGTCGCTGCGCCGGCTGGAGCGCGGGGAGTGCGACATCACCCTGGCCTTCACCTATCCCGGCCTGCACGAGGAGATCCCGGAGGAGGTCGCCGAGGTCAGGCTGCTGGAGGACCAGCTGACGGTGCTGCTCCCGACCGGGCATCCGCTGGCCCGCCGCCGTGCCGTGCACCTGGCCGACCTCGCCGAGGAACGGTGGATCGCGGGCTGCCCGCGCTGCCGGGCGAACCTGCTGCACGAGTGCGCGGAGCTGGGCTTCGTGCCCGACATCCGCTTCGCCACCGACGACAACCTGGTCGTGCAGAGCCTGGTCGCACAGGGGCTGGGTGTGGCGATGATGCCCGCGCTGGTGCTGCCCTCCCTCTCGCTGAGCCGGGTCTGCGGGCGGGCCCTCCAGCCCGCCGCGCGCCGGCACATCGCCGCGTACGTCTACCGCGACCATCTGCGGATCCCGGCAACGTCTGTGGTGCTCGACGCGCTGAAACAGGTGGCGGCGAACCGGGTCGGCTGCTGACCAACCCATAAGCGTTGCTTGGGATTTCAGGTCATAACTGTCGTTGGACGTGATGGAGAGTCGGCAGCACGCTGCCGATATGACCACCACCACGCCGGCCCGTACCACCACGAGGATGGCCGCCCTCGTCAGTGAGATCCGTACGGTCGTGGAGCGGGGGCTGGCTCCCGACCTCACCGCATACCTGGTGGGCGAGCGGCTCGCCCCGCACCTGGGCGCGCCCGACCTGCTCACCCCGGCGCAGCGCGAAGGTGACCCGGAGCGGTACCGGCAGCACATCCTGCACGCCGAGTCCGACGGCAGCTTCTCCGTGGTGGCACTGGTGTGGCTGCCCGGGCAGGAGACCTGCATCCACGACCACGTGTCCTGGTGCGTGGCCGGGGTGCACCAGGGTGAGGAGAGCGAACGCCGCTTCCGTCTCGCGCCGGGCACCGGTCCCGCCCGGCTGGTGGCCACCGAGGACGTGGTCAACGCCCAGGGCGACGTCTGCGGGTTCGCCCCGCCCGGCGACATCCACAAGGTGCGCAACTCCTGTACGACCAAGGCGATATCGGTGCACGTGTACGGCGCCGACGTCTCCCGGCTCGGCACCAGCATCCGTCGCGTCTACACGCTTCCCGTCGACTGATGGCCCTCCTCCACCGTCCCCAGAGCACGGCGGTCAGGCATGTTTCACGTGAAACACCGACTCCGTGGCCCGGGTTGGCGATGGCTGCGGGTGGTGCGCTGACGGCCTGGTGCGTCCACCGTCTCGTGCCCGCCGTGCCGATGCTGACCGCATCGGTGGTGCTGGGCATCGCAGTGGCGCACCTGCCGGGCCTGCGGACGTTCGTACGCGCGGCCGCGCGCCCGGGACTCTCCCTGGCCGGCCGCCGGCTCATGCGGATGGGCATCGTCCTGCTGGGCCTCGGCCTGGGCCTGGACCAGGTGCTGCGGCTGGGATGGGCCACCGTGGCCATGGTGGTCGGCGTGGTGGCGGCCACCTTCCTCGGCACCCTCTGGCTGGGCCGCCGGCTGGGACTCCCGGGTGATCAGCCTCTGTTGATCGCCACCGGGTACTCGATCTGCGGCGCCTCGGCGATCGGAGCCGTGAGCGAGGTGTCCGGCAGTGACGAGGAGGACGTGGCCGCCTCGGTGGCACTGGTCACCCTCTGCGGGACACTCGCCATAGCCATACTCCCTCTGCTCCAGGGGCCGTTGGGGCTCTCTGACCCCGCCTTCGGGCGGTGGGTCGGCGCGGGGGTCCACGACGTCGGCCAGGTCGTGGCCACCGCCCAGACCGCGGGCCCCGCTGCCCTGGGCGAGGCGGTCCTGGTCAAGCTGATGCGCGTGGCGCTGCTCGCCCCGCTGGTGGCGGCCGTGGCCTTCTCGGTACGGGCCCGGCGCCGCGGGGTGCGCACCGCCGCGGGCCGCAGGCCTGCGCCGGTGCCGCTGTTCGTCCTCGGGTTCCTGGCCGCGGCCGCGCTGCGCGCCACCGGGGTACTGCCCGACGTGGCGCTGGAGTGGGCGCACAGCGCCCAGGAGGCCCTGCTGGCGGCTGCCCTGTTCGGCCTGGGGAGCGCGGTGCACCTGCCGACGCTGGCCCGAACCGGCGGGCGGGCCGCGGCACTGGGACTGGGGGCGTGGGTGGTCGTGGCGGGAGTTTCGTACGCGGGCGTGATGCTCACCGTATGACGCCGTTCAGCGCCGTATGGCGGCGCAACGGCGGGGAGTTGGCCATTTCCTGGCCGGAACCGACCGAACGTTCTGACTGCCCGCTGACATTGCGACGCGCCCGTGCCACTCTGCCCGGTAATCCGCACGACGCACGAACGCACCACGCACCACGAACCGCGCACAGCCGATCCGCACCGACCGCTCTTCACCCCCACCCTGCCCGGCTTCGCCAACCGGCCCGGGCACGGCAGAAGGAGTCATGCGTGAATCGTCATCGCACGGCCTTGTCCGTCCTGCTCGCGGCCGGCGCCCTGGTCGCGGGCGCCCTGACGGCGGCCACCCCCTCGATCGCCGCGGATGCCCCGGCATCCTTCCGGCAACAGCACACCCACGGCTTCTGGACCGCCGAGCGGATGCGCGGCGCCACGCCGCTCGACGTGACGGCGGTGCCCGGCGTGGCCCGCACCCCGGTCGCCACGTCGTCGGCCCCCACGACCATCGCCCCGACGGCGGCGGCGTCCCCCACGGCGTTCCCGCAGGCGGGCGGCGCCTGGACGGGCGGCGGCGCCGTGGTGAAGACCTCGGGGCGCGTCTTCTTCACGATGGGCGACCGGACCGCATCCTGCTCCGGCGACTCGGTCACCAGCGCCAACGGCAGCACCGTCATCACGGCCGGCCACTGCGTGAAGTACCAGGGGGCCTGGCACACGAACTGGGTCTTCGTCCCCGCCTACAACAACGGCTCCGCCCCATACGGCCAGTGGTCGGCCACCAAGACCTTCGCCACCGACCAGTGGGCCGCGAGCGAGGACATGAACATGGACGTCGGCCTCGCCGTCGTCGCCCCGCTGAACGGACAGACCCTCAGCCAGACGGTCGGGGCCCAGGGCATCGCCTTCAACGGCGGCTACAACAAGAAGATGTACTCCTTCGGCTTTCCCGCGGCGGCTCCGTACGACGGCACCAAGCTGGTCTACTGCAGCGGCAACAGCGGCAAGGACTTCCTGCTGACCAAGGACCACGGCCTGGGCTGCAACATGACCGGCGGCTCCAGCGGCGGCCCCTGGTTCCAGGACTTCAACGAGGCCACGGGCCTGGGCACCCAGGTCTCGGTGAACAGCTTCGGCTACACCTTCCTGCCGAACCGGATGTACGGCCCGTACTTCGGCAACGAGGCGAAGGCGGCCTACGACAAGGCTCAGACCTCCTGACCTCCATTGCCGCTCCCGCCACCCCCACCTGGCCGGTACTCTGTACCGGCCAGGTGGGTTGCCCGAGCGGCCTAAGGGAACGGTCTTGAAAACCGTCGTGGCGCGAGTCACCGTGGGTTCAAATCCCACACCCACCGCCAAGCGGGCCGAGGCCCAGCTCAGAAGGGGTGCCAACCATCCGGTGGCACCCTTTCTGCATGTGAGGCCGGGCATCGGCCCGGCTCTGGCGGGGTCAGCCGTCGAACCAGACGACCAGGCGGACCCCCTCGTCGCCGTGCAGGCCCGCCAGGGTCCTCATGACCGACCACACAGCACCCCAGTCGCTGTCAGGCACGGCGTGCTTGCGTCGGAGGCGCCCGATGCGGAAGAGGCGAGCGCCGTCGGGCCACTCGGTGCCCTCGGGGTAGGCGCGGCCCGCGCGGTAGAGAGCGTGGGGATCGGTGACGCCGGCGAGCACGGCAAAGCGGTCGAGGCCGGTGTTCCGGCCGTGCAGCACCCAGGTCCCGTCCAGGCTGCG
Source organism: Streptomyces sp. NPDC001502 (assembly GCF_042894785.1). Classification (NCBI taxonomy): domain Bacteria; kingdom Bacillati; phylum Actinomycetota; class Actinomycetes; order Kitasatosporales; family Streptomycetaceae; genus Streptomyces; species Streptomyces sp. NPDC001502. The sequence continues at coordinate 156,834 of NZ_JBIAVW010000011.1, read as the reverse complement.
GCGGTACTCATGGACGCACTCGTCGACCGCGTTCGCGGTCTCGTCCCAGTCCGTTGCCGCCAGCTCCGCCCAGGTGATCCACGACGCACCGGTCGCGTCCGAGCTCCAGGCCTCGGAACCGGCCAGGGTCTCCGGCGATACGTCAGGGGGTAGGCCGCGGTAGTCGGCGAGCGGGCGGAAGGACGTGGTGTCGCGGACGCCGAACAGGGCCCCGAAGGCGACGTACGAGCGCCCGTTGTAGAGGTGACCGAGGTCGATGGCACCATCCCAGCCGCGGTCGTCCTCGTCCGGCCGGCGGTCCCAGCGGCACTCGATGAAGCCGTGTATGTCTGTCCCCATACCGGGATTGTTCTCCGTCGGGGCATGGCGGGCGACGGCATTTCCGGCTTGCCGGTCGGTCGGCGCCGTGCTGAAGCAAATATGCAGTTCAGGATGGATTTGGATGCAGGTTTTCCGGTGGCTCCGGGGAGGGCGGCCGGGGGCTTGGGGCACCTTCTTGGGCCGTCCGAGTGGTGTTTGTCGGAAGATCGGCGCGGGTCGTGGGGACGGTGCGGTTGCGGCCACATCATGACGAATGTATTCAGATCCGCCCGTCCGAACATCGTGAATCGAGGCACCCCGTCATGACTCACCGCAGCATCATCACGTCGATCTGGACCTCCGTCCTCGCCGCCCTGGTGGCCATCCTCTCCGGCTTCGGCCTCGCGGCGAAGTCGGCCTCGGCCGTCGCCTCCGTCCCCGCCCCCGCCGCTGCGGCCACCGCGGCCACCGCCGTGCGCCGGCCGGCCGTCGCGGCCCGGCGGACCTGGCGGGCGATGATGCGGGGAGGTTCGCTGCCGCCGACCATCAAGCAGCGGATCCACGCCGAGGCGCACGGCAAGACCCCTTCCGTACGACGTTCCACCACCGCCGCGGCCATGGGTGCCGGTGCCGGAACCGCCCCCCGGACGCTGACCTCGGCCGCAGCACCCGCCGCAGCACACACCGCGGTACCTGCCGCCGCCGTCGCGGCGCCCGCCGCGGGATCCGCAGTACCCGCGGTCGCCACCGGTGCCGCCCGGGACGCTCTCGCGCTCGCCGCGTAGCCCCGTAAGCCGCAGACCGTAAGTCCCGTACATGCAGTCCACGAGAGCGCAGGGCAGCCGCAGGGTCCGGCTCGCAGGCGTACACGCCGCCGTCGGGCAGGAGCAAGGACGAGAGCAGCGGCGAAAGCAGTCGTCAGGGCAGTCGTCAGGACAGTCGTAAGAGCGGCAGTACGAGGACCAGCAGGAACGAGCGCAGTAGCAGGCCCGGTAACAGGCGCTGGAGCCCGGTCGGTCGTGACCGTGGATCGCGCTACGAGGGTGCCCCCAGGGCGGGGTACGGATGGATCACCCCGGCTTGCGCCGGGGCGCGCAGGGGGCGTGAAGCTTGGCATTGCAGGGCCGCAGGCCCGGGAGACGGTGGGGTTCCCGGACGGCGCGGCCCTTTTCGGCATGTCCGGGACAGGCGGTTTGGCGGAACGCTTCGTCCCTTGTGTGGCGTGGGGTTCCGCTGCGCCCAGCGTGCTGACCTGGGGCTTCGGGGGCGTGAATGAGGTTTATCCGATGTTGGTCATACTTGCGGGGGAATCGGGGACTCCGGGGTGGTTCGCCGGGGATTCGGTGGGCAACTCTGGTCTCGCGACGTCGTCACCACACGGAACGAACGACCGAGGCGGTCGGCCAACTGCCTTGGAGCAAGTCCCACTTCGGTTTCTGGAGGATAAAGACATGGCAAGCATCCGTACCGCCCGCGTCATCGCCGCCGTCGCCGCGCTCCCCCTCGCCGTCGCTCTCTTCGGCGGGGTTGCGTCGGCCGACAACGGCTCTTTCGCGAACGACGGATCGAATGCGAGCGTCGCCAGCATCATCGGCAGCGGCGTGGGCGGCGACAACAACGGCAACTCGTCCACGTCGCAGCAGGTGGCCACCGGTTCCGGCGCGTCCAACCAGAACAACACCGCTCAGGTGAACGGCTCGGCCTTCACCGCGATCGACCAGTCCAATTCGACCGTCGCGGTCAACTTCTACCCCTGGTGGTAGCCGCGGCCTGAGCCGCTCCGATTCTTGAGGGCGCCCGTGCGACCGGACCGGCTGGGGTCCGGTAGCGCGGGCGCCCTCGCGCATGTCCCCCGACCTTGACATCGCGGGTGAATCTGACGGACAGTCAGGTTCCCTCGATGATGTGATGCCGGGAGGCCAGCGCCGTGCACCTCGCTCCGACCGAAGGCCAGTTGCGGCTCCGCGCCGAACTGCGCGCGTACTTCAAGGACCTGCTGCCGGACGGCCTCCCCGATGACCCGGCCCGCCAGCGCGAACTCCTGCGCCGCATAGGCGCCGACGGGCTCCTCGGCCTCGGCTGGCCCGTCGAGTACGGCGGCCAGGGCCGCGGCGCCGACGAGCAGTTCGTCTTCTTCGACGAGGCCTACCGGGCTGGTGCCCCTGTCTCCATGGTCACGCTGAACACCGTGGGACCGACCCTGATGAAGTACGGGACCGACGAGCAGAAGGACTATTTCCTCCCCCGGATCCTCGCGGGCGACATCGTCTTCGCCATCGGCTACTCCGAACCCGAGGCCGGCACCGACCTCGCCGCCCTGCGCACGCGTGCGGTCCGCGACGGATCCGACTGGCTGATCGACGGCCAGAAGATCTTCACCTCCAACGCCCAGAACGCGGACTGGATCTGGCTCGCCTGCCGCACGGACCCCGCGGCCCCCAAGCACAAGGGCATCTCGATCATCCTGGTGCCCACCGACACCCCGGGCTTCTCCTGGACCCCGATCGACACCGTCGGCGGTCTCACGACCACGGCCACGTACTACGATCGCGTCCGCGTTCCCGCCGGCCATCTCGTCGGCCCCGAGCACGGTGGCTGGGGTCTGATCACCAACCAGCTCAACCACGAGCGCGTCGCCCTCGCAGCCATCGGCATGCAGGCCGAGGACTTCTACACGTACGCGCTCGACCACGCCCGCGCCCCCGACCCGGTCACCGGCGATCGGCCCGCCGACCTCCCCTGGGTGCAGTCCCGGCTCGCCGAGGCGCACGCACGCCTGGCCGCCGTACGCCTCCTCAACTGGCGTCTCGTCCAGGACGTGGGCAGCGGCGCCCTGGCCCCCGGTGACGCCAGCGGGGTGAAGTTCCTCGGCACCGAGTCCACCGTCGAGGTGTACCGGATGTGCCAGGAAGTGGTGGGCGAGGAGGCCCTGATCCGCGGGCCCGCGGCCTTCGCGGGCGGCGAGCTCGAACGGATGAACCGGGCCGCCCAGATCAACACGTTCGGCGGCGGGGTCAGCGAGGTCCAGCGGGAGATCGTCGCCATGATGCGGCTCGGCATGAAGGGGAGGAAGCGATGACGGCGGACGCCGACGCGGACGTGGACGACGTGGACGTGGATGCGGCCGGGGTCGCGGCCGAGACCCAGGCCGAGGAGGCAGCCCGGTTCCACACGCTGCTGGCGGCCTTCGAGGGACAGCCCGCCGCCACCGCGGGCCGGGGCAAGGACGTGGTCAACGAGCCGATGATCCGCCACTGGTGCGAGGCGATGGGCGACGCCAACCCCGGCTACACCGGCCCGGACGCCATCGCGCCGCCCACCATGCTCCAGGCCTGGACCATGGGCGGCCTCTCCGGCCACGCGGACCGCTCCTCCGCCTACGACGAGCTCCTCACGCTCCTCGACGGCGCCGGCTTCACCTCCGTGGTCGCCACCGACTGCGAGCAGGAGTACCACCGCCCCCTGCGCCCCGGTGCCGCGATCACCTTCGACGCCGTGATCGAGACCGTGTCGCCCCGCAAGACGACCAAGCTGGGCACCGGCCACTTCGTGACCACCCGCATGGACGTCCAGGCGGACGGGGAGCTCGCCGGCACCCACCGCTTCCGCATCCTCAAGTACGCTCCCGCCGCCGCTCCGGTGAAGCGGCCCCCGGCACAGCGGCCCCCGTCGCAGCGCCCCCGCCCGGTGATCAACCGCGACAACCAGGGATTCTGGGACGGGGTGCGCGACCACAAGCTGCTGATCCAGCGCTGCACCTCCTGCACTGCCCTCCGCTTCCCGTGGCTCCCCGGCTGCAACGCCTGCGCGAGCCCCGACTGGGACACGGTCGAGGCCTCCGGCGCCGGCACGGTGTTCAGCTACGTCGTCATGCACCACCCACCCTTCCCGGCCTTCGACCCGCCCTACGCCGTCGCACTCGTCGAGCTCGCCGAAGGAGTCCGGATGATCAGCAACATCACCGGCGTGCCCTACGACAAGGTGCGCATCGGCCTCCCCGTCCAGCTGGAGTTCCTGCGCGTCGACGCCGGCCTCGAACTCCCCGTCTTCCGCGGGAGCGAGGGCTGATGGACTTCCACCCCACCGAGGAGCAGGCCGCCGCGGCCGGACTCGCCTCCCGGATCCTCTCCGATCTCGCCACCCACGAGCGGCTCGCCGAAGCCGGCAGCGGCAGCGACGCCGAGCTGTGGAAGGCCCTCACGACGGCCGGACTGACCGCCGCGGTCGAGGAGGTCGGCCTGCTCGGGCTGGTCCTGCTGCTGGAGGAACAGGGCCGCACCACCGCGCAGGTCCCGTACGCCGCCACCTGCGTGTACGGGATCCTCCCCGTGGCCGCCCACGGCAGCCCCGAGCAGCGCGCCCGCCTGCTGCCCGCCCTCGGCACGGGCGAGGCGGTGGCCACCGGGGCGTTCCCGGCGCGCGGCCGGATCACCGCCGAGGGCGGCCGGCTCACCGGGACCGCCCCCGTCGTGCCGTGGCTGCGCGATGCCACGCACGTACTGGTCCCGGACGCGGACCGGGCGCTGTGGCTCGTACGGACCGACGCGCCCGGTGTGCGGACCTCCCCGGTGGAGACCACCGCCCCCTGGTCGGCGGGCCGGCTGACGCTGACCGCGGCCGAGGGCGAACGCCTTGGCTCCGAAGGCGCGTACGAGGACACACTCGCCGCCGCCCGCACCGCCTTCGCCGGGCTCCAGGCGGGCGTCTGCGCGGGCTCTCTCGCCCGCGCGGTGGAATACACCTCCACCCGGGAGCAGTTCGGCAGGCCGCTCTCCACCAACCAGGGAGTCATGCTGCGCGCGGCCGACGCGTACATGGACACCGAGGCGATCCGGGTCACCACGTACGAGGCGGCCTGGCGCATCGACCAGGGTCTTGCGGCACACGAGCACGCGCTGACGGCCGCCTGGTGGGCCTCGGAGGCGGGCAAGCGGGTCGTGCACGCGGGCCAGCACCTGCACGGCGGCATGGGCGCCGACCTGGACCACCCCGTCCACCGGCACTTCCTGTGGGGACGCCAACTGGACGCCTACCTGGGCTGCGGCAGCGAGCTGCTGGCCGAGCTGGGGGCCTCGATCGCGGCGTCCCACGCATTCGCTTCGAGCGCCGAGGGAGAGCAGGCATGAACGTCGGCGACACGCTGCCGCCGCTGGAGGTACCGGTCACCCGCACGCTGATCGTCGCGGGCGCCATCGCCTCCCGCGACTACCAGGACGTGCATCATGACGCGGCGCTCGCGCAGGAGAAGGGCTCCCCGGACATCTTCATGAACATCCTGACCACGAACGGCCTGGTCGGCAGGTACATCACCGACCATCTCGGCCCGCGCGCCGTCCTGCGCAAGGTGGCCATCCGACTCGGCGCCCCCAACTACCCGGGCGACACGATGACCCTCACCGGCACCGTCACCGCCATCTCCGTCACCGCCGTCTCCGGGACCACCATCGAGATCCGGGTCGTCGGCGCCAACGGCATCGGCCACCACGTCACGGGAACGGTCACCGCGGAGGTGCCGGCATGAGCGTCCGCACACGCGACGAGCTCGGCGGCCGCGCCGCCATCGTCGGCATCGGGGCGACCGAGTTCTCCAAGGACTCCGGCCGCAGCGAGCTCAAGCTCGCCGTCGAGGCCGTCCACGCCGCCCTCGACGACGCCGGACTCACCCCCGCCGATGTCGACGGCATGGTCACCTTCACCATGGACACCAGTCCCGAGATCACCGTCGCCCAGGCGGCCGGCATCGGGGACCTGTCCTTCTTCTCCCGTATCCACTACGGCGGCGGCGCCGCCTGCGCCACCGTCCAGCAGGCCGCCCTCGCCGTCGCCACCGGGGTCGCGGAGGTCGTCGTCTGCTACCGCGCCTTCAACGAGCGCTCCGGGCGCCGCTTCGGGTCCGGCGTCCAGCAGCGGGAGCCCTCGGCGGAGGGGGCGGCGCTCGGCTGGTCGCTGCCCTGGGGGCTGCTGACCCCCGCCTCCTGGGTCGCCATGACCGCCCAGCGCTACCTGCACACCTACCACCTCACCCCCGAGGCATTCGGGCACGTCGCGGTCACCGGCCGCCGGCACGCCGCGAACAACCCCGCCGCCTACTTCCACGGCAAGCCCATCACCCTCGCCGACCACGCCGCCTCGCGCTGGATCGTGGAGCCGCTGCGGCTGCTGGACTGCTGCCAGGAGACGGACGGCGGCCAGGCCGTCGTCGTCACCACGACCGAGCGCGCCCGGGACCTGAGACAGGCGCCCGCCGTGATCACCGCGGCCGCGCAGGGCGCAGGGCGCCGCCAGGAGGGCATGACCTCCTTCTACCGTGACGACCTCACCGGGCTGCCGGAGATGGACGTGGTCGCCCGCCAGCTGTGGCGGACCAGTGGGCTGCGGCCCTCGGACATCGACGTCGGCATCCTCTACGACCACTTCACCCCCTTCGTCCTGATGCAGCTGGAGGAGTTCGGCTTCTGCGCGCCGGGGGAGGCGGCGGATTTCGTAGCCGCGGACGCGCTGCCGCTCAACACCCACGGCGGCCAGCTCGGCGAGGCGTACCTGCACGGGATGAACGGCATAGCCGAGGCCGTCCGCCAGCTGCGCGGCACCTCCGTCAACCAGGTCACGGGGGCGGCGCACGCTCTCGTCACGGCCGGTACCGGGGTCCCGACCTCCGGTCTGATCCTCGGCGCCGACGGCTGAGATCCGGGACCCGCGGCCCCCGCCCCCTCCACCTTCAGGGGGTAGGGACCGCCCTGTTCCTACAACCTGAGGTGGATCCACCATCGGCACCTGCGGCCGATCCCAGGGAGGGTGAGCGCTCCTAGCGTGGAGACATGACCACGCCTGTGTGCACGCTCGCCTCGAATCCGACGCCGTACCCGTCGTTCTCGGCGTACGTCCGGACCCGCGGCACGGTCCTGATGCGCACCGCGCGCTCCCTCACCGCCAACCCGTGCGATGCTGAGGACCTGCTCCAGACGGCCCTCGCGAAGACGTACGTGGCCTGGGACCGGATCGAGGACCACCGCGCCCTGGACGGCTACGTCCGTCGGACCCTCGTCAACACCCGTACCTCCCAGTGGCGCAAGCGCAAGGTCGACGAGTTCGCGTGCGACGAGCTTCCGGAGACCGAGGCGGTTTCGGCCTGCGACCCCGCCGAGGCCCAGGCGCTGCGCGATGCGATGTGGCGCGCCGTGACCCGGCTGCCCGACCGGCAGCGGGCCATGGTCGTCCTGCGGTACTACGAGGATCTGAGCGAGGCGCAGACGGCGGAGCTGCTAGGGGTCTCGGTCGGCACGGTCAAGAGCGCGGTCTCCCGCGCGCTGGGCAAGCTCCGCGAGGACCCGGAGCTCCTGCCGGCCCGCTGAGACGGAGGGTGTTTCACGTGAAACGTGAGGACGTCCGGGGATGTTTCACGTGAAACAGGGCCTGGTTTCTACCCCCGGGTAGTGACATGCCGACCGGTACGTGCGCAGAATCGGCAGCATCCGTAGCCGCCGCAGCGCCGCAGCGCTCACCGGGAGGACGCTTTGCTCAGCACCATGCAGGACGTACCGCTCCTCGTCACCCGCATACTCCGACACGGGATGACGATCCACGGGAAGTCCCAGGTCACGACCTGGACCGGGGAGGCCGAGCCGCACCGCCGCAGCTTCGCCGAGATCGGCAACCGCGCCACTCGTCTCGCCGGCGCCCTGCGCGACGAGCTCGGGGTGCAGCAGGACGAGCGGGTCGCCACCCTCATGTGGAACAACGCCGAGCACGTCGAGGCGTACTTCGCGATTCCCTCCATGGGCGCGGTCCTGCACACCCTCAACCTGCGGCTCCCCCCTGAGCAGCTGGTCTTCATCGTCAACCACGCCGCCGACCGGGTGGTGCTGGTCAACGGCACGCTGCTGCCCCTCCTCGCGCCGCTGCTGCCGCACCTGCCGACCATCGAACACGTGGTGGTCAGCGGCATCGGCGACCGTTCCGTGCTCGAAGGCCTGAACGTGCGGGTGCACGAGTACGAGGAGCTCCTCGCGGGCAGTTCCGACAGCTACGCATGGCCCGAGCTGGACGAGCGCCAGGCGGCCGCGATGTGCTACACCTCCGGCACCACCGGGGACCCCAAGGGCGTCGTCTACTCCCACCGCTCGCTCTACCTGCACTCGATGCAGGTCAACATGACCGAGTCGATGGGGCTGACCGACAGGGACACCACCCTCGTCGTGGTCCCGCAGTTCCACGTGAACGCCTGGGGGCTGCCGCACGCCACCTTCATGACCGGTATCAACATGCTGATGCCGGACCGGTTCCTGCAGCCCGCCCCGCTCGCCGAGATGATCGAGCGGGAGAAGCCCACGCACGCCGCGGCGGTCCCCACCATCTGGCAGGGACTGCTGGCCGAGGTCACCGCCAATCCGCGCGACCTGACCTCGATGAAGCAGGTCACCATCGGCGGCGCGGCCTGTCCGCCCTCCCTGATGGAGGCGTACGACAAGCTCGGCGTCCGCGTCTGCCACGCCTGGGGCATGACCGAGACCTCGCCGCTGGGCACGATGGCGCACCCGCCGGCCGGCTTGAGCGCCGAAGAGGAGTGGCCCTACCGGATCACCCAGGGCCGCTTCCCGGCGGGCGTCGAGGCCCGCCTGATCGGCCCCGCCGGCGACCTCCTGCCCTGGGACGGACAGTCGGCGGGCGAGCTGGAGGTACGCGGCAACTGGATCGCAGGCTCCTACTACGGCGGTGCGTCCGGCGAACCCTTCCGGCCCGAGGACAAGTTCAGCGCCGACGGCTGGCTCAAGACCGGCGATGTCGGCGTGATCAGCGCCGACGGCTTCCTCACCCTCACCGACCGCGCCAAGGACGTCATCAAGTCCGGCGGCGAGTGGATCTCCAGCGTGGACCTGGAGAACGCGCTGATGGCGCATCCCGAAGTCGCCGAGGCCGCGGTCGTCGCCGTCCCCGACGAGAAGTGGGGCGAGCGCCCGCTGGCCACGGTCGTCCTGAAGGAGGGCGCGAGCGTGAACTACACGGGTCTGCGCGAGTTCCTCGCCCAGACCGTCGCCAAGTGGCAGCTGCCGGAGCGCTGGACGTTCATCGACGCGGTGCCGAAGACCAGTGTCGGCAAGTTCGACAAGAAGGTGATCCGCAAGCAGTACGCGGACGGAGCGCTGGCCGTCACCAGGCTCGACTGACGACCGGGGGTCTAACCCCGGGTGAGCCACGGCCGCAGCAGTCTGCTGACCGCGGGCATGGCCACGTAGGTCATCAGGGTGCTGAACACGACGGCGAAGGCGGCCGTGCGCAGCACGAAGTGCAGATCCACCAGGTACGGCCCGAGCACCGCGTTGCCGATCAGCGAGATCGGGAAGATGGCCAGCCCCGAGCTGATGACCATCTTCCACCGAGGCGGCGCGGGCCGGGTCGTACCCGGCTTGGCGAACCAGGTCTCCATGCCGTGCAGTTCCCGGCGGGCTATCTCCGTGTGGTGGTGGCCGAGGCAGTTGGAGAACCACTGCGCCCGCTCCGGGGAGTCCTGCCAGCGCTGGAACGCGGCCTGATTGCGGAAGCGGTGGACCAGGAACCACGGTCCGCCCTCCGCCGCCGGACGGAAGAGCCCGTACCCGAGGTGGTCCGGGAAGCCCGCGGCCGTCTCCAGGATGCCGTGGGCCCAGGCCTCGAAGGTCTCCTCGTGGCCGGGCTCCACCTGCCGTGCGATGAGCAGATTCACCTCCCCGTTGTCGGCGGGGACGGTGTGCTCGCTCGTGTTGATGATGGCCATCGGCCCAGGATTCCTAGTTGGTGCCGATCTTGGCGAGCAGGTCCACGATGCGGCCCTGGACGTCCGCCGTGGTGGACCGTTCCGCGAGGAAGAGGACGCTCTCGCCGGAGGCGAGCCGCGGCAGTTCGGCCGGGTCGATGCCGGTCGCGGTGTAGACGACCAGGGGGGTGCGGTTCAGCTGCCCGTTGGCGCGCAGCCAGTCCACGATCCCGGCCCGCCGACGGCGCACCTGCATCAGGTCCATGACCACCAGGTTGGGCCGCATCCGCGTCGCCAGTTCCACGGCGTCGGTGTCGGCACCCGCCCGTGCGACCTGCATGCCGCGCCGCTCCAAGGCGGCGGTCAGCGCGGTCGCGATCTCGTCGTGTTCCTCGATCAGCAGCACCCGGGAAGGGTGCTGTTCGCTGTCACGCGGCGCCAGCGCCTTCAGCAGCACGGCCGGGTCGGCGCCGTACGCCGCCTCGCGCGTGGCATGCCCCAGTCCGGCCGTGACCAGTACGGGGACCTCCGCGGCCACCGCGGCCTGGCGCAGGGACTGCAGGGCCGTCCGGGTGATCGGCCCGGTCAGCGGGTCGACGAACAGCGCGGCGGGGAACGCGGCGATCTGCGCGTCCACCTCCTCGCGCGAGTGCACGATCACCGGCCGGTAGCCGCGGTCGCTCAGCGCCTGCTGCGTCTGCACATCGGGCGCGGGCCACACCAGGAGCCGGCGCGGGTTGTCCAGGGGCTCCGGCGGCAGCTCGTCGTCCACGGGCCGCGGCACGGGCCGGTTGACGACCTCGACGGCGCCGCCCGGACCGTCCAGCGGCTCGGGGCCCTCGTCGGAGCCGGCTTCGGGCGCCCCTATGGCGAAGGCGCGGCCCTGCGGGGCGGGCTCGGCGAGCCGGCGACGGCGGCCGGAGCCGGAGGCCGCCCCGGACCCGGAGGCCGGGCCGGAGCCGCCCGGGTCGACGGAGATGCCCTGGCCGAGGGTGCCGAGTGCGCGCACGCTGATCGGCTGCGCGGCCTGGCCCTCCGCCGGGGTGTCCTGCGGCCGACGCGCGCCGGGGAGCGCCACCTGGCCGGGGGCCTCGTCCTCCTCTGGAGCGGTACGGGCCGCCGGAACCGGCCACGCCGGGGCGCCGGCCAGCGCGCGGCGCCGCCCGGTCGGGTTTTCGGCGGACTCGGCGGGCTGCGCAGCGGCAGCAGCGGGAGCGGCCTCGGCCTCGGGCTCGGCGGCCGGGGCGCCCAGCACCCGGCGACCACGCCGCCCGGCCGGGGTGTCGGCGTCGGAGTCGGCCGCGGCGGGAGCCGGTGTCGGGCCGGCGGGCAGTGCGAAGCCGCCCTCGGGAGCGATGGGCCGCGCGGGAGCGGGCGCCGGCCCGAGCCCGGTCGCGGGGACGGGGCCGCCGGGCTGCGCCGGACCGGCCGGACCCAGTGCCCGGCGCCGCCCGGCGGGATGTTCGGTCACCGGAACCGGGGGCACCGCGGGTACGGGCGGGAGCGCGGGCATGGCGGTGCCCTGCGGGGGCACGGGCCGCCCGGGGCCGTCGTGCCCGGTGGTGCCCTCGGCCCCGTCGCTGCCGTCACCGGCCCGGCCGCGCCTGCGTCCGGTGCCCAGTCCCGCCGGGTTCACCGGGGACTGCGCGAGTTCGGGGCCCGACTCGGGCGCGTCGCCGGCCTCGCCCGCGCGCCGCCGCCCGGAAGGCAGCGCCAGCGCGCCACCCCCCTGCGCGGCCTGCGCGGCCTGCGCGGCCTGCGCGGCCTGCGCCGCCTCGGGGCCGGGGGTCTCGTCGTCCAGGAAGGCGTCCACCCCGCGCCGGCCACGCCGGCCGCCGGAGACCTTGCCGGGAGCCGCGCCCCCGGCCGTCCCCGCGCCGTCCGTGGCCGGACCGGCCGGGGGCTCCTCCGCCGGCTCCGGCAGGGTCACCGTCCCGGCACCCGAGCCGAGCGGGAGCTCCAGCACGTACGCCCCGCCGGGCGCGCCCGGAACCTCCACCGTCTGCAGCACACCGCCGTGCGCGGCCACGATCCCCCGCACGATCGGCTCGTGGACCGGGTTCCCGCCCTCGTACGGCCCGCGCACCTCGATGCGTACGACATCGCCGCGCTGCGCGGCGGCCACCACGATCGTCGAATCGCTGTAGCCGCTGCCCTGGCGGGTCTTGCCGGTCGCGTCCACCCCGGCCACGTCCGCGATCAGGTGGGCGAGCGCGGTCGAGATCCGGTCCCCGTCCACCTCGGCCTCGATGGTCGGCGCGTGGACGGCGAACTGCGCGCGGCCCGGACCGATCAGCTCGACGGCCCCGTCGACGCCCGCCGCGACGACGGTGTTGATCAGGACCTTCTTCTTCGCGAGCCGGTCCCGGCCGGTGTCCAGGCGCTGGTAGCCGAGGACGTTGTCCACCAGCGTGGTCATCCGTGAGTACCCGGCGGCCAGGTGGTGCAGCAGCTGGTTGGCTTCGGGCCACAGCTGTCCGGCGTCGTCGGCGGCCAGCGTCGCCAGCTCACCGCGCAGCTCGTCCAGAGGCCCGCGCAGGGATTCGCCGAGGACGGCCATCAGCTGTGCGTGCCGCGCGGCGAGGGCGTCGTAGGGCCGCCGGTCGGTGAAGGTCATGACGGCGCCGACGAGCTGCTCCCCGTCCCGTACGGGCGAGGTGGTCAGGTCGACGGCGACCGGCTGTCCCGCCTTGTTCCACAGCACCTGCCCGCGGACGCGGTGCTTGCGCCCGCTGCGCAGGGTGTCGGCGAGCGGGGACTCCTCGAAGGGGAACGGGGAGCCGTCGGCGCGGGAGTGCTGGATGAGGCCGTGCAGTTCGCGGTTGCCGAGGTCGGTGGCGCGGTAGCCGAGGATCTGGGCGGCGGCCGGGTTGACCAGCACCACCCGTCCGTCGGTGTCGGTGCCCACGACGCCCTCGGCGGCGGCGCGCAGGATCATCTCGGTCTGCCGCTGCGAGCGGGCCAGCTCGGCCTCGGTGTCCACGGTCTGCGAGAGGTCACGGACCACGAGCATCAGCAGCTCGTCGCCCGTGTACGAGGGTTGCGGCTCGCGGTAGGCGTCGCGTCCGTCGAGATGGGCGCTGGTGAGCTCGACGGGGAACTCGGAGCCGTCGGTACGCCGCGCGATCATCCGCTTGGGTTCGGTGCGGCCGCCGTCGTCCTCGCCGGGCCGGCGCATGGAGCCGGGGATCAGCTTGGAGTCGAACTCGGGCAGGAGGTCGAGCACGCCCCGGCCGACGAGCCCGGTACCGGGGCTCTCCATGATCTCGAGCGCGATCGAATTGGCGTTGACGACCGTGCCGTTGGCGTTGACGAGCAACAGCGCGTCCGGAAGAGCGTCGAGTATTGCTGCGAGGCGAGCAGCGCCTCGGGATGGCCTGCTGCTCACGACGAGCTTCCTCCCTGACCACAACTACCGGCAAGTCACGGGAGGAGTCTAAGGCCACAGGCCCGCGATGGGGTGGCCGATGTGTGGCGGATACCGCCCATCCCGCGCATCCTCCCAGGTCAGGAACGCCCACTCGGAAGCAGAGGTTCCAACTCGTCCCAGCGGCGGATCTCGCATCCGTTGGTCCGCCGGAACGTGGCGTCCACCTTGTGGCCGTTCCAGGTTCCGGTGATCCGGGCGGTTGCGGGGCCCCCGTGCTGCATGGTGCAGAGCTGCCGCTTGGAGACGGGGGCGAAGGGGTCCTTCCCCTCGCGGGCGAACTGATCCAGCCGGGCGCAGGCGCCTTCCGCCTCCGGGTGGTCGCCGCCGACGGGGCCGCATTCGAGCCGGTACTCCCGGTCCAGCCGGCGGTTTCCGGTGTCGGCCATGGCGATGGTGAGGCGGTCGGGTGTCGCCAGCAGCCGGCCCAGCGGGAGCGGGGGCAGTGGCCCGGCCACCGTGGCGGCCAGGGCGGAGGTGACGGCGAAGGCGGCGAGACGCAGCATGGGGCACTCCAGGTCGTCCGTACGTCGTACGCCTGCCCAACGACGCGGGCGCGCTGACGTTGCGTGCCGCGGCCGCTTTAAGGCTTTGCCCTCGGGCCGTCCCGCCTAGTACCGTGGGAGCGGATTGGTGAGGGGCCCTGCGCCTGTGTCATCATCTGCACGCACCCTCGTACGCGGGGGTGTGCTGGAGGCGTCGCCTAGTCCGGTCTATGGCGCCGCACTGCTAATGCGGTTTGGGTCTTACCGCCCATCGAGGGTTCAAATCCCTCCGCCTCCGCACCTCATCGAAGCCCCGGTCCTGACGGACCGGGGCTTCGATGCATTCCGGGGCGATCCGGTCCGCTCAGCCCTCTCCGCGAACCCATCCGGATGATCTCCATCCGGCTCGTTTCCGCAGGTCAGTACGGGTTTGGCTAATGGATTTCGCGTCCCGGCGAGGTCCATGTATTGTTGTTCTCGCAAGGCCAGCGGGGCGCAAAACCCCGGGAAGCCCAAGCACTCGTAGCTTAACGGATAGAGCATCTGACTACGGATCAGAAGGTTGCAGGTTCGAATCCTGCCGAGTGCACAGCAGGACAGAGGCCCCCAGGAGAAATCCTGGGGGCCTCTGTCGTATGTCCTGACGGCCCGCCGTCTCCTCCTTGATGGGGACGGGGTCCCCCGGAAGATGTCAGGGCCGGGATGGCTCCGGCGGGGGACGTGGACGAGGGGCCGGCCTCGGTACGGTTTCTGGAGATCGTCCGAATCCGGAGATCCGGAGCTGGAAAACGGGGGCACTCATGGGACTGTTCGGGAACGCGCACACCGTCGACCCTGTGTCGGCGCAGCGGGACTACGCGCGGCTGCTGGGCCAGGGGGAGCAGGTGCATGCCGCGTACCTGCTGATCCGGGACACGATCCTGTTCACCGACCGGCGGCTGGTGCTCGTTGACAAGCAGGGGCTCACGGGGAAGAAGGTGGAGTACCACTCCATCCCGTACCGGAGCATCACGCACTTTTCGGTTGAGACCGCCGGGCACTTCGATCTCGACGCCGAGCTCAAGATCTGGATATCCGGCAGCTCGGCGCCGATCGAGAAGACCTTCACCAAGGGCGTCGACATCTACGAGGTGCAGGCGATCCTGACCCAGTTCGTCGCCCGGTAGGCGGCGGCCCGGCCCTCAGAGGGCCCGGGGCAGGCCGGTCACCGACATCACCAGGGAGTAGAGGGAGGTGGTGGCGGTGATGAAGAGGCGGTTGTTCTTGGCTCCGCCGAACGCGATGTTCGAGACCGGTTCGGGGACGCGCAGGCGGCCGATCAGGGTGCCGTCCGCGGCGTAGCACTGGACGCCGTTCTCCATCGCGGCCGCCCACAGTCGGCCTTCGTCGTCGAAGCGGATGTTGTCGACCCCGGGGCAGGTGGTGAAGACGCGGTCGTCGGTGAGGGTGCCGTCGTCGGCGACCTTGAAGGCGCGGATGTGGCCGGCCCGGGTGTCCGCGGCGTACAGCTCGCTCTCGTCGGGGGAGAAGACCAGGCCGTTGGGGCCGAGGAAGCCGTCGGCGACCGTCCGGACCTCGCCGGTCGAGGGGTCGGCCCGGTAGAGGTTGCAGGCGCCGATCTCGCCGGGTGCGCGGTGGCCCTCGTAATCGCTGGTGATGCCGAAGTCCGGGTCGGAGAACCAGACGGAGCCGTCCGAGCGGACGACCGCGTCGTTCGGGCTGTTGAGCCGCTTGCCGTCGAAGCGGTCGGCGATGACGGTGAGGCTGCCGTCCGGTTCGGTGCGGGTGACGCGCCGGTTGCCCTGCTCACAGGTGATCAGGCGGCCCTCGCGGTCCAGGGTGTTGCCGTTGGAGTGGCCGGCCGGGGAGCGGAAGACGGAGACGGCGCCGGTCGCCTCGTCCCAGCGCAGCATCCGGTCGTTGGGGATGTCGCTCCACACCAGTTGCCGCCAGGCGGGCAGGTAGAGCGGGCCCTCCGCCCAGCGGCAGTCGTCATAGAGCCGGTCCAGCCGGGCGTCGCCGTTGGCGCAGCGGCCGGCCTGGAAGCGTTCGTCCAGAATCTCGTACAAGGTGAGGTCGGCTATGGCAGACATGATTCCCCCTGGAAGAGTCACACCGAATTCTGTTCGGTCTGATGGTGAGATTGCAGGATCAGGTACCGTCTTCGCAAGGGTCGACAGACCCATGAGAGGAAGATTGCGTGGACGACATCGACCGTGCGCTCGTCCTGCGCCTGCAACAGGACGCCGGCCAGTCGTACGCCGCTCTCGGCACGGCCGTCGGGCTCTCGGCGGGGGCCACTCACGAGCGGGTACGGAAACTGCGCGAGCGCGGGGTGATCCGGCGGACCACCGTCGACGTCGACCCGGCGGCCGTGGGCAGCGGAGTCCTGGCCTACGTGATGGTCGACTCCAACGCCTGGATGGGTGAGTCCGGTGCCGATTTCGCCGCGATCCCCGAGATCCAGGAGGCGCACATCATCGCGGGCAGCGCGTCCGTGCTGGTCAAGGTGCGTACGGCCTCGACCGAACAGCTGCAGGACGTGCTGCGTCGGCTCTACGCCATCGACGGCGTCAGCGGGACGCACGCCACCGTCGTCCTGGACACCTTCTTCGAGCGGCCGCTCCCGCTGTGACCTGGTGGTGCACCGGGATCCGGTGGAAGGACGGCCGACCCGCCATCGGGTGGTACGGGGAGGGGCGCGGCGAGCGGGTGAGCGAGCTCGCGTACGGGCAGCCGATCGCCTTCGCCGCCCGCGGGGAGCGGCACTGCCTCGGTGTGCGGCGGGCCGGGAAGCGGACGCCCTGCCCCACCGTGGAGACCGTGCCGGGCCGCGCCGGGAACGCGCAGTGCCCCGAATGCGCCCGCCTCGACCGGTCGTTCTCCGTGGCGGCCGACACCAACGCCGCCGATCCGCGCACCTACCGGGTCTACCTGGCCTGGTTCGGTCCCGGCATGGTCAAGGTCGGGATCACCGCCGAGGAGCGCGGCTCGGCCCGGCTGCTGGAGCAGGGAGCGGTGGCCTGGGCCTGGCTCGGCCGCGGTCCGCTGATGGCCACCCGGCGCACCGAGGAACTGCTGCGGGCGGCGCTCGGGGTGCCCGACCGGATCGCGTACGCCCGCAAGCGCGGAGTACGGGCCCATCTGCCGGCCGCGCCTGATCGGGCCCGGGAGGTCGCCGAGCTGCACGCACGGGCGGCGGCGCTGGCCGGGTGGCCGGAGTCGCTGGAGCGGGTGGAGTGCGAAGTGGCCGACCACGCGCGGGCGTTCGGGCTGGACGCCCTGCCGGGCCTGCCCGGGCCGGCGCGAGTGCTCACCGAGATGGTGTCCGGCGGGTCCGTCGTGGGCCGGCTGGCGGGCGCGGCCGGTCCCGATCTGCACCTCGCCGACGGGCTCGTGGTGGACACCCGGCTGCTGGCGGGCTGGGAGCTCACCGCTCCCGGGGACGAGGCCGTGACCTCGGTCCCGACGGCGCAGATCCCGTCCGCCTCCGCGGCTCCCACCGAGCAGGGCGGGCTGTTCTGACACCGGTGGACCGCATCTCGGATCGTGGCGGCCATGGTCAAAACTTGGATCCCTTTGGCCTTTCGGGGCCGATTCCGGTGGACATGCCAGGGGCGCTCCGCCGAGGGTGTTCGACATGACCACTCAGCCGGTACCGGCCTTCGAACCGCCTTATGTCATGGCCGTTTTCAGCAACATCCGCACCGACGACGACAGCGGATACCCCGAGGTCCTCGCACGGATGAAGGAGATCGTCCGGACGAACCCGGGATACCTCGGCTACGAGTCCGCGCGTACCCCCGGAGGCCGCGGCATCACCGTCGCCTACTTCCGCGACCACGAGTCCCTCACCGTGTGGCGGGAGGACCTGGAGCACCAGGCGGCCATGAAGCAGGGCCGCTCCGACTGGTACGACAGCTACACCCTGCACGTCGCGACCGTCGAGCGGAGCCACGGCTTTGTCCGCAACGGCTGAGGCGGTCCGCGCCTTCCGGGAGCGGCTCGGGCTGCCCGGACTGGTCGACGTCCACACCCACTTCATGCCCGAGCGGGTCCTGGACAAGGTGTGGGACTACTTCGACGCGGTCGGCCCGCTGACCGGCGTCGAGTGGCCCATCACCTACCGGCACGAGGAGGAGCAGCGCGTCGCGCTCCTGCGGGAGTTCGGGGTCCGGGCCTTCACCGCCATGCTCTACCCGCACAAGCCGGCGATGGCCGCCTGGCTCAACGCCTGGTCGGCCGATTTCGCCGCCCGCACCCCCGACTGCCTGCACACCGCGACGTTCTTCCCGGAGGAGGGCGTGAGCGCGTACGTCCGCCAGGCCGTCGAGTCCGGAGCCCGGATCTTCAAGTCACACCTCCAGGTCGGCGGCTACGACCCGAACGACGACCGGCTCGACCCCGTCTGGGGGCTGCTCGCCGAGGCCGGCCTCCCGATCGTGATCCACTGCGCCTCCGGACCCGTCCCGGGCAAGCACACCGGACCCGAGCCGATCGCCCGGCTGCTGGCCCGCCACCCGAGGCTGCCGCTGGTCATCGCCCACATGGGCATGCCCGAGTACGCCGATTTCCTCGACCTCGCCGACCGGTACGCCGAGGTGCGCCTGGACACCACCATGGCCTTCACCGACTTCTCCGAGCAGATGTACGGCTTCCCGCCCGGGGATCTCGGACGCCTCGCGGACCTCGGCGACCGGATCCTCCTCGGCACCGACTTCCCGAACATCCCCTACCCCTACGAGCACCAGCTCGCCGCGCTCGAACGGCTCGGCCTCGGCGACGCCTGGCTGCGGGCGGTCTGCCACGACAACGGCGCCCGGCTGTTCCGCCTCGACGGCTGACGCCTCTGCGCCCTGCCTCTGCGCCCTGCCCCTGCGCCCTGCCCCTGCGCCCTGCCCCTGCGCCCTGCCCCTGCGCCCTGCCCCTGCGCCCTGCTCCGGTGCCCGGCCCCGGCGGCCTGCCTTCCTTCCCGGATTCCTTTCTCAGGAAATTCACAGGAAGGCACAAGAACGCTCTCAGAGGCACGAGACAGCGTGATCGGTATGACTGCGACGACCACCTCCCATGCGTCCACGTCCACCAACCACCCCACGGCCCTGGTGCGGCCCGACGGCGGCCCCTGCCGGGTACTCGTCGTCGACGACGAGGCCTCGCTCTCCGAGCTGCTGTCCATGGCCCTGCGCTACGAGGGCTGCGAGGTGCGCACCGCCGGCGACGGGGCGGGCGCGGTACGGGCGGCACGCGAGTTCCGGCCCGACGTGGTCGTCCTCGACATCATGCTTCCCGACATGGACGGCCTGGCCGTCCTCGGGCGCCTGCGCCGGGAGATCCCCCAGGTGCCCGTGCTGTTCCTGACCGCCAAGGACTCGTTGGAGGACCGGATCGCGGGCCTCACGGCGGGCGGCGACGACTACGTCACCAAGCCCTTCAGCCTGGAGGAGGTCGTGGCCCGCCTGCGCGGCCTGGTCCGGCGCTCCGGCGCGGCACAGGCCGCGCGCGGCGGTTCGGTGCTGACCGTCGGCGATCTGCGGCTGGACGAGGACAGCCACGAGGTGGTCCGGGGCGGCCGGGAGATCCACCTGACCGCCACCGAGTTCGAGCTGCTGCGCTACCTGATGCGCAACCCCCGGCGCGTGCTGAGCAAGGCGCAGATCCTGGACCGGGTGTGGTCCTACGACTTCGGCGGCCAGGCCAATGTGGTCGAGCTCTACATCTCCTACCTGCGCAGGAAGCTGGACAGCGGCCTCGGTATGCCGCCGATGATCCACACCCGGCGCGGCGCCGGTTACCTGATCAAGCCGGCCGAGTAGTGGCCTTCCGCACGAAACGGCGACCACGCGGCCGCCGGCCCTGGTCGCTGCGTACCCGGCTCGTCGTCTCGGCGGTGGTGCTGATCGCCGTCGTGGGTGCGGCCATCGGGACCGTCACCACCTTCGCCCTGCGCTCGTACCTGGTCACCGAGCTCGACGATCAGCTGAAGGCTTCCGTGAGGATGGCCGTCCGTGCCCCGGGCGGGAAGCCGGCCCGGGAGAACAGCGCCGGCTTCGTCATGGCTCCCGGCAGCCCGCTGGACGCCGCCGGGATCCGGCTCGATCCCGCCGGGACCCTCCTCGGGACGGCTCGCAACGTCCGCGCCGAGGGATGGTCGGTCGAGCAGCCGCCGCCGCTGACCGAGGCCCAGGGCAAAGCCCTCGCCCAGGCCGCCCGGACGGTCGCGGAAGGCAGGCCGGAGCCGGTGGACGCGGAGCTCCCGGGCCTCGGCAGCTACCGGGTGCTGCTCGCGCCCGACGGCACTCTCGCCCTCGGTTTCCCCCTGAGTGACGTCGACTCCACCGTGCGCACCCTGATCGGGGTGGAGCTGTGCGTCACCCTGGCCGGGCTGATCGCGGCCTCCCTCGCCGGGCAGGCCCTGGTCGGGGTCGCGCTGCGCCCGCTGCGCCGGGTCGCCGCCACCGCCACCCGGGTCTCCGAACTTCCCCTGGACAAGGGCGAACCCGCCCTCCACGAGCGGGTCCCGGACGCCGAGGCGGACCCCCGCACCGAAGTGGGCCAGGTCGGCGCGGCCCTCAACCGGATGCTGGGCCATGTCTCCTCCGCCCTCACCGCCCGCCAGCAGAGCGAGATGCAGGTCCGGCAGTTCGTCGCCGACGCCAGCCACGAGCTGCGCACCCCGCTGGCCTCCATCCGCGGCTACGCCGAACTGACCCGCCGGGGCCGGGAGGAACCCGGTCCCGACACCCGGCACGCCCTGGGCCGGATCGAATCCGAGGCCACCCGGATGACCGGCCTGGTCGAGGACCTGCTGCTGCTGGCCCGGCTCGACGGGGGCCGCCCGCTCTCCACCGGTGACGCCGACACCGACCTGGCCCCACTCGTCGTCGACGCCGTCAGCGACGCCCGGGCCGCGGGCCCCGGGCACCACTGGCGCCTGAGCCTGCCCGAGGAACCGGCCCCGATCCGGGCCGACCCGGCACGGATCCAGCAAGTGCTGGTCAACCTGCTCGCCAACGCCCGTACGCACACCCCTCCGGGCACCACCGTCACCGCGCACGTTTCACGTGAAACATCCGCCGTCCGGCTGCGGATCGAGGACGACGGGCCCGGCATCGCACCCGACCTGCTCCCCCGCGTCTTCGAGCGCTTCGCCCGCGGCGACGCCTCCCGCTCCCGCGCGGCGGGCTCCACCGGACTCGGGCTGGCCATCGTCCAGGCCGTGGTCACCGCGCACGGCGGGCGGGTCGGCGTACGGAGCGAGCCCGGACGGACCTGTTTCGAGGTCCTGCTGCCGCACGCGCAGCCGGACCGGACGGACTCACAGGCAGGGCACAGGCTCAGCACACAGCGGTGACAGGGCGCCCCGCCAGTGTCGGACCATGCGAACCGACACCTCTCCCGGGGC
This sequence comes from Streptomyces sp. NPDC001502, assembly GCF_042894785.1. Classification (NCBI taxonomy): domain Bacteria; kingdom Bacillati; phylum Actinomycetota; class Actinomycetes; order Kitasatosporales; family Streptomycetaceae; genus Streptomyces; species Streptomyces sp. NPDC001502. Next base: position 135,490 of record NZ_JBIAVW010000011.1, on the reverse strand, counting down.
CCTTCCGGCACGGGCGCCCCTCGCGCCCGTGCCCGGCGAGCCCGTCCTCGACGTGGTGATCCCTGTCTTCAACGAGGAGAAGGACCTCGGCCCGTGCGTCCGCAGGCTGCACGAGCACCTCAGCCGGACCTTCCCCTATCCCTTCCGGATCACGGTCGCCGACAACGCGAGCACCGACCGCACCCCCGAGGTCGCGCGGGGGCTCGCCGTCGCGCTGGACGGCGTACGCAGCACCCGCCTGGAGGAGAAGGGCCGGGGCAGGGCCCTGCGCCAGGTGTGGTCCGGTTCCGACGCCCCCGTCCTCGCCTACATGGACGTGGACCTCTCCACCGACCTCAACGCCCTGCTGCCGCTGGTCGCACCGCTGATCTCCGGCCACTCCGACCTCGCCATCGGTACCCGCCTGGCCCGGTCCTCACGGGTGGTGCGGGGCGCGAAGCGGGAGTTCATCTCGCGGGCCTACAACCTCCTCCTGCGGTCCTCCCTCGCCGCCCGGTTCAGCGACGCGCAGTGCGGATTCAAGGCGATCAGGCGTGAGGTCGCCGAGCGGCTGCTGCCGCTGGTGGAGGACACCGGCTGGTTCTTCGACACCGAACTGCTCGTGCTCGCCGAACGGGCCGGGCTGCGGATCCACGAGGTGCCGGTGGACTGGGTCGACGATCCCGACTCCACCGTCCACATCGTCCGGACCGCCACCGAGGACCTCAAGGGCGTCTGGCGCGTGGGCCGGGCCCTGGCGGTCGGCGCGCTCCCGCTGGACCGGCTCGCCCGCCCCTTCGGCGACGATCCGCGCGACCGCGCCGCACTGCCCGGGGTGGAGGGCGGACTCGCCCGCCAGCTGCTCGGCTTCTGCGCCGTCGGAGCGCTGTCCACCGTGCTCTACCTGCTCCTGTACTCCGCCTTCCGCGCCGGGACCGGTCCGCAGTTCGCCAACGGCGCCGCGCTGCTGCTCTCCGCGCTCGCCAACACCGCCGCCAACCGCCGGCTCACCTTCGGGGTGCGCGGCCGGGACCGGGCCGTGCGCCACCAGGCCCAGGGCCTCGTGGTGTTCGGCATCGGGCTGGCCCTCACCAGCGGCTCACTCGCCGCGCTCGGGGCGGCCACCGCCGATCCCGCGCACAGCACCGAACTGGCCGTGCTGATCACCGCCAACCTCGCCGCCACCGTGCTGCGCTTCCTGCTCTTCCGCGCCTGGGTCTTCCCCGAGCGGCGCGACACTCCCGTGAAGGACGACATTCGATGACCACGGCAGCACCCTCGCTCTTCCCGGTCCCCGAGGCCCGTGCCGGTACCGGCCGCCGCGCGGCGGCCGACCGCCCCCGCTGGGAACTCCCCGCCCTGGCCGGGCTGCTGATCGCCACCGCCGCCCTGCTCCTGTGGGACCTCGGCTCCTCCGGCTACGCCAACTCCTTCTACTCCGCCGCCGTGCAGGCGGGCAGTGAGAGCTGGAAGGCCTTCTTCTTCGGCTCCTCCGACGCCGGCAACTCCATCACCGTCGACAAGCCCCCGGCGGCCCTGTGGCCGATGATGCTGTCCGTCCGGCTCTTCGGGCTCGGCGCCTGGCAGATCCTCGTACCGCAGGCCCTGATGGGCGTCGCGACCACCGGTGTGCTGTACGCCGCCGTGCGCCGCCAGTTCGGTCCCGCGGCCGGGCTGCTGAGCGGCGCCGCCTTCGCGCTGACGCCCGTCGCCGCGCTGATGTTCCGCTTCAACAACCCCGACGCGCTGCTGACCCTGCTGCTGACCGTCACCGTGTACTGCGTGCTGCGCGCCCTCGACGGGGCCCGCACCCAGTGGCTGGTCTGGGCCGGGGTGGCGGTCGGTTTCGCCTTCCTCACCAAGACCCTGCAGGCCTTCGTCATCCTGCCGCCGCTGGCCCTCCTGTACGCCGTCTGCGCGCCCACCCGGCTGCGCAAGCGGCTCGGCCAGTTGCTGCTGGCGGGGCTCGCGATGGTGGTGGCCGGCGGCTGGTGGGTCGCCGTCGTCGAGCTGTGGCCGGCCTCCTCCCGCCCGTACATCGGCGGCTCGCAGAACAACTCCTTCCTGGAGCTGACCCTCGGCTACAACGGCCTCGGCCGGATCAACGGCAACGAGACCGGCAGCGTGGGCGGCGGCGGCCGGGGCGGCGCCGGTGGCGGCGGTGGCGGTGGCTGGGGAGAGACCGGCATCGACCGGCTCTTCTCGGGCAACATCGGCGGGCAGATCGCCTGGCTGCTGCCGGCGGCCCTGGTACTGCTGGTGGCCGGTCTCGTGATCACCTGGCGGGCCCGCCGGGCCACCGACTCGCTGGAGGGCATGGCCCGGGCGGCGTTCCTGGCCTGGGGCGGTTCGATGCTGATCACCGTGGCCGTCTTCAGCTACATGCAGGGCATCTTCCACGAGTACTACACCGTGGCACTGGCGCCGTTCGTGGCCGCGCTGATCGGCATGGGCGTCGCCGTGCTGTGGGAGGAGCGGGGCGGCAAGGCCGCCGCGCTCACCCTGTCCGGCACGCTGGCCCTGACGGCGGTGTGGTCGTACGTGCTGCTCGGCCGCGCCACCGGCTATCTGCCGTGGCTGCGCTGGGCGGTCCTGGTGGGCGGGCTGCTCGTCGCGGTCGCGCTGCCGTTCGCCGCGCGGGCCGGGCGCCGGGCGCTGCAGGCCACGGCGGCGCTGGGCGTGGCGGCGGCGCTGGCCGGGCCGTTCTCGTACTGCCTGACCACGGTGAGCACGGCGCACACCGGCTCCATCGTGACCGCCGGACCGGCGGTGGCGGGCGGCCGGGGCGGCCCGGGCGGGATGATGGGCGGCCCGGGCGGCTTCGGCGGACCCGGCGAGATGCTCCAGGGCGGACAGGGCCGCCAGGGCGGGATGCCGAACGGCGGCCGAGCGGGCGCCGGGCAGCAGGGAGGTATGCCTCCGCAGGGCGCGATGCCGCAGGGCGGGATGGCCCAGGGCGGTACGTCGCAGGGCCAGGGCCAGGGCGGTGCGGGCGCAGGGCGCGGTGGCGAGCGGTTCGGCGGCGGCCAGGGCGGTCCCGGCGGCCTGCTGAACGGCGCCCGGGTGAGCGCGGAGGCCAAGAAGGCCCTCACCACCGACGCCGACGAGTACACCTGGGCGGCGGCCGCGATCGGCGCCCAGAACGCGGCGAGCTACCAGCTGGCCTCCGAGGCGCCCGTCATGCCGATCGGCGGCTTCAACGGCAGCGACCCCTCGCCGACCCTGGAGCAGTTCCAGAAGTACGTGAGGGACGGGAAGATCCACTGGTTCATCGGCCAGAGCACCACCACCGGCGGTGCCGAGGGCGGCATGCCCGGGGGCGGCGGCCAGGGCGGCGGTCGGGGCGGCCCGGGCGGGGGCACCAGCACGGACATCGAGACCTGGGTCAAGGCCACCTTCAAGGCGTCCACGGTCGGCGGAGCCACCTTCTACGACCTGACGGCTCCGACGGCCTGATCCGGCCTCACGGCACCGGACCCCGCCCGCCGGTCAGGGCGGGGTCGCGGGGTCCGGTGCCGGGCCTCGCCGCGTTGTCCTCGGCCGGCGACGCTCCGCGTCGCCTCCCTCGTCCGCCGTGCGATCCTTCCCCCCGGTCCTGGCGGGCCTGGGGAGACCCCATGGCACCGGCCACCGCCTCCTGATCCGCCCTGATCGGCGGGACACCCCCTAGCATCAAGAGGGCAGACCGGTCATTCCGGGCTGATCCACCTGTCGTGAGGAGGGTGCCTGCATGGTGACCGCGGCCGATCCCGGCGAGACCCGCACCAGTGTGTGGCTGGCCGCCAGGCCTGCCGCACCCGCCAGACGCCGCAGCGAGGCACCTTCCGGGCTGGACCGGGAGCGGATCACCGCCGCCACCGTGCGGCTGCTCGACGCCGACGGGCTGGCCCGGTTCTCGATGCGGCGGCTGGCCGCCGGGCTCGGGGTGACCGCGATGTCCCTGTACTGGTACGTGGACACCAAGCAGGATCTGCTCGAACTCGCCCTCGACAGCGCCCTGGGCGAACTGGAACTGCCGCCCGAGACGGCGCCGAGTGCGGCGGAGACTGCGGTGGAGAGCGCGGCGGAGAGCGGTGAGCCGGGCTGGCCGGGGCGGCTGCGGGCGCTGGCCCGCGGCTACCGTCGGGTGCTGGCGGACCACCCGTGGGTCGCCCCGCTCACCGCCGCGTTCCCCAACGTCGGCCCGCACGCGCGGGCCTTCGACGCCGCCCTCCAGCGGCTGCTGGACGCCACCGGCCTGGTGGACGCCGCCCGCACCGGCGCCCACCTGGCCGTCTCGCAGTTCCTGCACGGATGCGGCGGGACGGTCCGGCGGGCGCCGGAGGGCGACTTCTGCCTCGCGCTCGACATCCTGATCGCGGGTATCGAGGCCAAGGCTCCGCCGGGCCGTGCCCGGCACGATCCGTAAGGGGCGGACTAGGCCTTGACGGCGGTCTCGGCGGGGGCCGGCTCGTTCGACGCCGCCGGGGCGTGGGCCGCCGGCTTCGACTTCAGGGCGACCTCCTTGATGAACACCACCAGGACCAGTCCGAGCAGCGCGAACGGGGCGGCGTAGAGGAAGACGTCGCCGACGCCGTGCCCGTACGCGGACTCGATGACCTCGCGGATCGGCGCGGGCAGCTTGTCGAGGTCGGGGATCCCGCCCCCGGCAGTGCCGCCGTGGCCGAGGGCCGCGGCCTTCGGGCCGAGGGCGGCGAGGCCGTCCTGGACGTAGTGCGTCACCCGGTGGGCCATGACCGCGCCCAGCGCGGAGACGCCCATGGCGCCGCCGAGGGAGCGGAAGAAGGTGACGACCGAGCTGGCCGCGCCCAGGTCCTCGGGGGCCACCTGGTTCTGGGTGGCGAGGACCAGGTTCTGCATCATCATGCCGAGACCGAGGCCGGTCAGCGCCATGTAGATCGCGATGTGCCAGTAGGGGGTGTCGTGGCGCAGGGTGCCCAGCAGACCCAGGCCGGCCGTGAGCAGGACGCCGCCGGAGACGAGCCAGGCCTTCCACCTACCGGTCTTGGTGATCACCTGACCGGAAACCGTGGAGGAGACGAAGAGGCCGGCGATCATCGGAATCGTGAGGATTCCGGACATCGTCGGGGACTCACCGCGGGCCAACTGGAAGAACTGGCTGAAAAACACGGTCCCCGAGAACATCGCGATGCCCACGAACAGGGAGGCCGCCGAGGCGAGGCTGATGGTCTTGTTGCGGAACAGCCGCAGCGGGATGATCGGGTCGCTCGCGCGGGACTCGACGAGGACGAAGAGCAGGCCGAGCAGCAGCGCGCCGCCCGTCATCGCCCAGGTCTGCCAGGAGATCCACTCGTAGGAGTCGCCGGCCTGCGTGACCCAGATCAGCAGCAGCGAGACGGCGCCGCTGATCAGGAAGGCGCCCAGCCAGTCGACCCTGACGTCGCGGCGTACGACCGGGAGGTGCAGGGTGCGCTGGAGCACGATCAGCGCGATGACCGCGAACGGCACGCCGACGTAGAAGCACCAGCGCCAGCCCAGCCACTCGGTGTCGGTGATGACACCGCCCAGCAGCGGGCCGCCGACGGTGGCGACGGCGAAGACCGCGCCCAGGTAGCCGCTGTACCGGCCGCGCTCGCGCGGGGAGATCATCGCGGCCATCACGATCTGCGCCAGGGCGGAGAGGCCCCCGACGCCGATGCCCTGGACCACGCGGCAGGCGATCAGCGTGCCGGTGTTCTGGGACAGGCCCGCGACCACGGATCCGAGGACGTAGATCACGAGGGATATCTGGACCAGCAGCTTCTTGCTGAAGAGGTCGGACAGCTTGCCCCACAGCGGGGTGGCGGCCGTCATCGACAGCAGCGCGGCCGTGACCACCCAGGTGTACGAGGACTGGGTGCCGCCGAGGTCGCTGATGATCTGGGGGAGGGCGTTGGAGACGATCGTGGACGACAGGATCGCCACGAACATGCCGAGCATCAGCCCGGACAGCGCCTTCATGATCTGCGGGTGGGTCATGGTCACGGAGGTGGCCGCGGGGGTGGCCGCGGGGGTGGCCGCGGACGCGGGCGGGTGGTCGGTCGTCGTCTCCGACTGGGCCATGTCTTTCCTTTGTCTAGAAGCTCGATCGGAGTCGGGCCAGCAGGGTGTTGAGTACGTCGATGTCCTGGGGGGACCAGTCGTGGAGGGCTCTCTCCAGCGAGGCCGTGCAGCGGGCGCCGAGCTCGGCGAGGAGCGCCCGCCCGGCCGGGGTGAGCCGCAGGATCCGGCACCGCCCGTCGCCGGGGTCGGTCTCGCGCTCGATCCAGCCGCGGTCGGCGATGTGCGTGACGTGCCGGCTGGTCACGGAGATGTCGACCCCCATGAACTCGGTCAGCCGGCTCAGCCGCATCTCCCCGTGCCGGTCGAGCAGGGTGAGGACGGCGGCGGCACCGGGCGGGCAGTCCGGGGGCAGGCAGCGGGCGAGCTCGCGCTTGACCGCGCCGATCCCGGTGAGCTGGCGGGCCAGCTCCGCATACGGAGCGGTCGGCACGGGCGGGTCGGTCGGAGCAGGCGGAGCGGCCGGCGGGGCCGGAACGGTCGGAGCAGGCGGTGTGGTCGGTGCGCTCTGCACGGTCGGAGCGGTCTGCACGGTCACCGGGTCCCCCATCTTGTTGCTTGAGGCAACCATAGAAGCGCATGGTTGCTACAGGCAAATGAATCTGGGGGGTGGGGCGGTAAAGGAATCGGAAAACCGGCTAGGGTCCTGCTCCATGGCTGACAACCACAACTCACAGGTCCCCGAGGGCGGCTACGACCCCGCGGGCAGCACGCAGATGTTCAAGGCCTTCGTCGAGGAGGCCGCACCGGCCCGTCAGGCGGGCCCTGGAGCCCGTCAGCAGCGCCGCGCGGAGCAGCGGTCCGGGTCGTCCTCGAACCCGGCCCTGAAGGTGGGGCTGGTCCTCGCCCTCGTGCTCGTCATCGGCGTGGCCGCCTGGGTGGCCCTGACCTGACGGCCCCCGGGCGACGCCCCGAGGACGTCTCGCCCCGCCTCACCGCACCTCGGCTCAGCTCCAGGTGGCGGTGACCTTCTGCGTGTCCACGTGCATGCCCAGCGGCACCCGCCAGGACTCCACGCACACCGTGTAGGTCTGCGTCTTCGAGGCCCCGCCCGCCAGCGGCGCCGGCAGGGCCTGGCTCGTGGTGATCGTGGCCCAGTCGATGCCGAGGGCGCCGATGATGTGCGTCGCGAAACTGACCGTGCCCGAACGGGCCGCGGTGGTTCCGGTGTTGGTGAAGGTCACGGTGACCTGCTCGCACCAGCGGTCGGCCGCGGCCGCCCTGACCGGAGCGGACAGCGTCAGCCGGGCCGGTGTGGACGCGGGCGGGGCCGGCGGTGTCGTCCCGGGCCTGCCGGGCGGGCTCGTCGGGGTGCCGGGCGAGGTCGGTGAGGCCGGCGAGGTCGGGGCGGTGGGCGCCGTCGGCGCGCCGGGTGCGCCGGGGCGCGGTGGGGTCCTGCCCGGGTCCGAGGGGGTGCCGGGGGTGTCTGCGGAGCCGCCGAGGCCGGTGGTCGTGGCTCCGCCCGGGGCGGAGCCGCCCGGGCTCCCGGATCCCGCGGCACCGGTCGACGTAGTGGAGGTCGTGGCCGACCGGGCGGATCCGCCCGCCGCGTCCGGGCCTCCGAGCTGCTGGAACTCCACCCGACCCTGCGGAGCCACGTTCTCCCCCGCGCCCCGTTCGGGGCCCGGGGCCGCGGCGCCCACGGCGAGATAGCCGTCCCGCGCCGGGCCGCCGCAGCCGGTGAGGCCGGCGGCGGCCGTGCAGCACAGGGCGAGCAGGGTGGTGGCGGCGGCCGCTCGCGATCCCTTTCGCATCGCGCCAGTTTTCCTGACGGATCGTCAATTGGGAAGCGCGAGGCGCCGGATCACTCCCCGATGAGGCCTACGCGCAGTTGCGCGAGGGTGCGGGTCAGCAGCCGGGAGACGTGCATCTGGGAGATGCCGACCTCCTCGCCGATCTGCGACTGCGTCATGTTCGCGAAGAACCGCAGCATGATGATCTGCCGTTCCCGGGGCGGGAGTTTGGCGAGCAGCGGCTTCAGGGACTCGCGGTACTCGACGCCCTCCAGCGCGGTGTCCTCGTACCCGAGGCGGTCCGCGAGGGAGCCCTCGCCGCCCTCGTCCTCGGGGGAGGGCGAGTCGAGCGAGGAGGCGGTGTAGGCGTTGCCGACGGCGAGGCCGTCGACGACGTCCTCCTCCGAGACCCCGAGCACGGCGGCGAGCTCCGGCACGGTCGGCGAGCGGTCCAGCTTCTGGGCGAGCTCGTCGCTGGCCTTGGTCAGCGCCAGGCGCAGTTCCTGGAGCCGGCGCGGGACGCGGACGGACCAGGAGGTGTCCCGAAAGAATCGTTTGATCTCGCCCACGACGGTCGGCATCGCGAACGTCGGGAACTCGACGCCGCGTTCGCAGTCGAAGCGGTCGATCGCCTTGATCAGGCCGATGGTGCCGACCTGGACGATGTCTTCCATCGGCTCGTTGCGGCTGCGGAATCGGGCGGCTGCGTAGCGCACGAGAGGCAGGTTCAGCTCGATCAGGGTGTCGCGTACGTACGCCCGTTCGGGGCTGTCCGCATCCAGGGCGGCGAGCCGCAGGAAGAGGGAGCGGGAGAGGGTCCGGGTGTCGATGGCTTCCGAGCGGTCGGACGCTGCAGGTGCTGTGGGCGCAGGCGCGCTCTTGACGAGCGTGAGCACCTTGGAGCTGCCCTGGTCTACGGACATGCCACCCCCTTGAGGTCGCGGACGGTCGCGTACTGCGCGCCCGTCGGAGGAACGCAGCCTCCACCTGAATACCGGAGGCGGGGCTGCGGCAAACGCGGTTCACGCAGAATGTCACATGTCGGCAACGCGCTGTAGCGCCATGTCGACATATATCTCCAGCGACAGAGAGGCTCGGAGGGCGATCAGTCCGATCTGTCGGGAAACAGGTGAATGATCTCCACTCGTTCCGGTTACGCCTCGATCCTGTTTGCGGATCTCAGTCGGGCGAAACTCCGGGCGAGGAGTCGGGAGACGTGCATCTGGGAGACACCGAGCTCCACGCTGATCTGTGACTGCGTCAGATTGTTGTAGTACCGCAGGAGCAGGATCCGTTGCTCGCGTTCGGGCAACTGTACGAGGAGATGGCGGACGAGGTCGCGGTGCTCGACCCCGGCCAGCTCCGGGTCCTCGTAGCCGAGGCGGTCCAGCAGCCCGGGCATGCCGTCGCCCTCCTGGGCGGCCTCCAGGGAGGTCGCGTGGTAGCTGCGCCCGGCCTCGATGCAGGACAGCACCTCGTCCTCGGTGATGCGCAGCCGCTCGGCGATCTCGGCGGTGGTCGGGGTGCGGCCGTGGAGGGTCGTGAGGTCCTCGGTGGCGGCGTTGACCTGGACCCAGAGCTCGTGGAGGCGGCGCGGCACGTGGACGGTGCGGACGTTGTCGCGGAAGTACCGCTTGATCTCGCCCACGACGGTCGGCATCGCGAAGGTCGGGAACTGCACGCCCCGGTCCGGGTCGAACCGGTCGATGGCGTTGATCAGGCCGATGGTGCCGACCTGGACCACGTCCTCCATCGGCTCGTTGCGGCTGCGGAAGCGTGCGGCCGCGTACCGGACGAGCGGGAGGTTGGCCTCGATGAGGGCCCCGCGCACCCGGCTGTGCTCGCTGGTGCCCGGCTCCAGGCCCTTCAGCTGGCCGAAGAGGACCTGGGTGAGTGCCCGGGTGTCCGCGCCCCTGCTCGGGGGTCTCGGCGCGACCGGGGGCTCCTCGGGCGGCTCCTGGCGGGGCTCCTGGCGGTGTTCCCGCTGGGGCTCCGGCTGGGGCGGCACCTGGGGGTCCTGCTGGGGTGGCACTTGAGGCGCAGTACTGGCCGGCACGGTCACGCCACCCCTTCAGTCAACTCATCCATCAAAAGCGGTCATAGCATCACAAGAGATGTGCACTGTGTGCAAGCACCGTATAGCGCCGTGTTGAGGGCAAGTTGGGCATATCAGGGCAATATGCCCAGCGGTAGGTATACAAAAAGCCCCCCACCCGTCGGAGTGGGGGGCCGGAAGTCCGGTAACCGCTTCAGCGTACGGGTCAGCGCACCAGTTCGGTCATGAACTCGCCGATGCCGGAGGCGGCATCCGATATCCCCTGGAAGCCTATTTCCACGATCTCGGCCGCTCTCTTCGGCTGGGTGATGATCACGAAGAGGGCGAACACGGTGAGGGCACCCGTGATGAGCTTCTTGGTGTCCACGTGCGGGCGGCCTCCCCAACCGGTCCGAGCAAGTCGGGTGAGTCTAACCGGTCAAGATTGGACACTCACCTGTCCTTTAAGGACCAATGGCCCGGTACTCCGGGTCCTTTGCCGTGGAGCGTGCGCTTGCGGTGGGCGCAGGATGGGTGTGCGCCCACCGGTTCTGGCAGGAAACCGGTGGGTGAGGGGCAGGGCCTCACTGCGGGGTCCGGGCCGCGCGCTTCCCCCTGATCGCGGCCCGGACCGGCAGGTCCGTCCTCATCGGGGGAAGTGGTTTGTCCCCCCGATGCCGCTTCCCCCGTTCCGCGCGAAGAAGGTCCCGACTCCGGTCGGGGCCTTCTTCGCGTCGTCCCCTACGCCCCCGTACGCCCGCGCGGGCGTACGGGGGCGTACCGGGGCTCGGGCGTACAGGGGCGCGCTCAGGGCGTACAGGGGGCGTACGAGGGGCGCGCGGAGGCGGTTGCGGCCCGGGTGGCTACTCCAGGCCGCCGGCCAGGTCCGTGAGGGGCTGTACGGGGGCGATGACGGGGGCCAGGTGGTCGGGCAGCTCCATCAGCGCGTTGAGCTGGTTCGCGCCGGCGCTGAGCTGCGACCCGATCTCCTGGACGGACGTGGGCTGGGCCCCGGCCGGCATCCCCGGGGCGGCCGCCGGCAGGTCCGGGAGGGTGAGCGGGGAGACCGGGGCGGCCGAGGCGGCGGGTGCGGCGAGGCCCGCGGCGGCCCCCGCGAGGGCGAGGGCGGCGAGCATGCGCTGGGTCTTGGTCATGCCGTGACAACGGCCGAAGGGGCGGGCGGTCACGCGGGTGTCCTCCGGAGAGGCGACCCGGAACACGCCGAGAGCCCCGACCCTTGCGGGGCGGGGCTCTCGATCGAAGCGGTAGTGGAGGGATTTGAACCCCCGATGGGTTGCCCCATACTCGCTTTCGAGGCGAGCTCCTTCGGCCACTCGGACACACTACCGAGATGGATCCTAGCCTAAGGAACCCCATCCGCTGAAATCGATAGGGCCGGGGGCGCCGCGGTGGCCGTACGCAGGCCTTTTCCGGGCCCTGGGCGCCGCTGCCGGGGCCCGCACGCCGGTTCAGAGGCCGCGGAAGAAGTCCGTCAGCTGCCGTGCGCACTCGTCGGCCAGGACACCGCGGACCACCTCGGGACGGTGGTTGAGCCTGCGGTCCCGTACGAGGTCCCACAGCGACCCGGCGGCGCCGGCCTTCTCGTCGTCCGCGCCGTAGACCACCCGGGCGACGCGCGACTGGACGAGCGCGCCCGCGCACATGACGCACGGCTCCAGGGTCACCACGAGGGTGCACCCCGGAAGGCGCCATTCCCCGAGCGCGGCGGCCGCCCGGCGCAGTGCCACGACCTCGGCGTGCGCGGTGGGGTCGCCGGTCGCCTCGCGCTCGTTGTACCCGGTGGCGAGGATCCGCCCGTCCGGGCCCAGCACGACGGCGCCGACCGGCACATCGCCGGCCGGCACCGCCCGGGCGGCCTCCTGGAGCGCCAGGCGCATGGAGTCCCGCCACGGGTCCCGTACGGGATCGTCGGTGTTCGCAGGGACCACTAGCGGACGGCCTCCAGGACCTCGGTGGCGCCGAGGGAATCGGCGATCTCCGAGAGTGCGTCCCCGTCCAGGGTCATCAGTTGTTTGTTGGTCACCCCGAGATCGTCCAGCAGCCCGGGGTCACCGAGCGGACCGGCCGGTACCGGTTCCGCACCGGTCCCGCCCGCCTCGTCCTCGTCGGCGTCCTCGTCCGTGAACGCGGCGACGGCATCCTCCTCGCCGTCCTCGGTGCCGTCCAGGTCCAGGTCGTCGAGTTCGTCGTCCTCCTCGTCGCTGCCCAGCAGCTCTTTGGTCAGCATCGAGCCGTAGGAGCTGCGGGCGGCCGCGGAGGCGTTCGATACGAAGTACCGCGGGTCCTCCTCGCCGTCCACGCGGACGACGCCGAACCAGGCGTCCTCCTGCTCGATGAGGGCGACCACCGTGTCGTCGTCGACAGCGGCGGACCGGGCGAGATCGATCAGATCACTGAGGGACTCGACGTCGTCGAGTTCCATGTCGCTCGCTTCCCACCCGTCTTCGGTGCGCGCGAGCAGTGCGGCGAAATACACCGTGACTCTCCCACTGGTCTTAGGCGTGCCGGTTGGAGGTCCCCCCGGCCGGAGGTTGGGGCACCGCGGCCGTGCTGCTCGCCGTCCGTACCCCGCCCAATCGGCATCGTGGCAGAAACAGCGGCTTTGCGAGAGGTCTTCCGCGCTTGCGTCGTGCCGCGCCGTACACCGGCAGGGGCTGTACGGGGTTGCGGCGCGGGGGCGGCGGGGTCGTGAGGAGGGGTGTGGGGCGGGTGGTGCGGCCCGGACGTGTCGCGGCGCGGCGCGCCCCCGGATCACCAGCGGAAGGTGCGCATGCGCATCTGCTGGCGCATACGGGCCGCTCGGGCGCGGCGGGGCTGGACGCGATCGCGCAGCTCGCGCGCCTCCATCAGGTCGCGCAGGAACTGCGCGCGGCGTGCTCGGCGCTGCGCCGCGGTCTCCGGCACCTCGTCCTTCGGCTGCCTGTCGGGCATCGGCCACCACCTGGCTGGTCGGTCGTCCCCCCTGCACCCACCTTCCCCCGGACGGCGCGTTTGATGCCACCCCACCGCAGGTCAGACGTCATCCTTGAGGGTCGGGACCACCGCCACCGGGCCATGCGCGTGGTGGAGCACCGCATGGGCCACGGAGCCGATCGCCAGCGACATGGCGGTGCGCCGCGGGTGGTGGCGGCCCACCACGACCAGCGCCGCCGCCCGGGAGGCGATGACCAGCCGGCCCGCCGGGTCCCCGGGTACCGCGGCCTGCTCGACCGGGACGTCCGGAAACCGCTCGCGCAGCGGTGCCAGCCGCTCCGTCTGGGACCGCAGCATCTCCCGCTCGGCGGGTACGCCGTCCCCCTCGTCGGCCAGCCCTTCCGGCGGGATCACCGCGAACGGGCTGTCGATCACCAGGGTCGGCGAGGGCGGGATGGCGTACGCGGAGACCACCTGGACGGTGGTCCCCCGCACGGCGGCCTCGGTGAACGCGAAGGCCAGTACGTCGTCGGGCGTCTCGGCGGCGTGCAGTCCGACCACCACCCGCCCGGCCGACTGCTCGGCGTCGGCGTCGATGTCGGCGCCGGCGCCGCGCTCCGCGTGCGGGACCACGACCACCGGGCAGGCGGCCGTGCTGGCCACGGCCCGGCTGCTGGAGCCGAGCAGCAGGCTGGCGAAGCCGCCGCGGCCGCGGGAGCCCATCACCAGCATCCGGGCCCGCGAGCCGATCACCCGCAGCGCCTCGGGGACGGAGCCCTCCAGGGCCTCGTACGTGACCCCCTCGGGCAGCCCGGAGCCGCCGGCGCCGAGCAGGGACTCGACCCAGTCGCGTACGGGGTCGGCGAATTCCGCGGGCTCGGAGGCGTCGTGCAGCGAGGCGCGGCGCCCGGCGTACAACTGGGCGTGGTCGGGCAGCACATGGGCGACCAGCAGCCCGCTGTCGTGCCGGACGGCTTCCTTCCGCGCCCACTCCAGGGCCCTGAGGCTGTGTTCCGAACCGTCGACGGCCGCGATCACCGGTGTGTTGCTCATCCGTCCAGCCTGCTGGGCGTCCGCGCGGGTCGCATCCGCAAGGAAGCGGCGGGCGGGAGCGCGGCTTCGGACGCGAAGGAGCCGCGTCAGCGCGTAGCCTTTTGGGTGCAGGTCGCGTCGTGCGACCGTTTTTGCAGGTCGCAGGCTGAGTTTTGGAGGATGTTGTGCGTTTGCAGGTCGTCGATCACCCCTTGGTGGCGCACAAACTCACCACCCTGCGCGACAAGCGCACCGACTCCGCCACCTTCCGGCGGCTCGCCGACGAGCTGGTGACCCTGCTCGCCTACGAGGCCACCCGGGACGTGCGCACGGAGCAGGCCGACATCGAGACCCCGGTCGCCCCGACCACCGGCGTGAAGCTCTCGCACCCGCGCCCGCTGGTCGTCCCGATCCTGCGCGCCGGCCTCGGCATGCTCGACGGCATGGTGCGGCTGCTGCCGACCGCCGAGGTGGGCTTCCTGGGCATGGTCCGCAACGAGGAGACCCTGGAGGCCTCCACGTACGCGACGCGCATGCCGGAGGACCTCTCGGGCCGCCAGGTCTACGTCGTCGACCCGATGCTCGCCACCGGCGGCACGCTGGTCGCGGCGATCCAGGAGCTGATCAAGCGCGGCGCCGACGATGTCACGGCCGTGGTGCTGCTGGCCGCGCCCGAGGGCGTCGAGATCATGGAGCGCGAGCTGGCGGGCACGCCGGTGACGGTGGTGACGGCCGCGGTGGACGAGCGGCTCAACGAGCACGGCTACATCGTGCCGGGCCTGGGTGACGCCGGCGACCGGATGTACGGCTCGGCGGAGTAGAGCCGCTCCGAGCCGCTCTGCGCAGGGGAGCCGCGCGGCGGTCCGGCACGCCGGATGCGTGCGGAGCGCCGGACGCGTGCGGCGCGTCGGACGCGTCCCGCGCGGGACACGTCCGGCGCGGTTCGCGTCCTGCGCGTCAGCAGTTCTTGGGCGCGGGCACGGGGTTGGCCAGCAGGGCCAGCGCCTTGTCCGCGTCCTCCTTCGTACTCAGCTCCGTGAAGGCGTCGCCCAGGATCAGGTCGACGTCCGCGGTCTCGCGGGTGTCGGTCTGCTGGGTGACCCCGGCGAGCTGCGTGCCGAGTACGGCGAAGACGGCCTTGTCGGTCGTGGGGGCGCCCAGCAGTATCCCCGTGCCGGGGACCTTCTTGTCGAAGTCGGCCGGGGCGTTGCCCACCTTGCCGATGACGAAGCCGCGTTTGGCCAGTTCGTCGCCGACGGCCTTGGCCAGGCCCGCACGCGGGGTCGCGTTGTAGACGTTGACCGCGATCTCCCCGGGCGGGGGGAGGACGACCGCCGGTTTGCTGGCGGCCGGGGCGGCGGAGGCGGCGCCGGGGCCGCCCTTGGCAGCGGTACCGGGAGGCGTCGTCGGGCAGTCCTTGGCACCCGCAGCCGTGTTCCGCTTGGGGCTGTCGCCCCGGAACACGTCGATGAGCTGCAGGGCCCCGTAGCCGACCAGGGCCAGCGCAAGGATCGAGCCGAGCACGGCGAGGACGATCCGGGTACGGCTCCGCTTACGACTCATACGGGGGTAGGCGGCTCCCGTGACGCGGTACTTTCCGCCCATGCCGGGGGGAGTGAGCATGCTCATGGGCGCAGCGTAGTGCGGCCCGGTGTCGATGCCTACTAAATGATCTGCTGATAGGTCAATGGCGACCCGAAAGGCGCAATCCAGGCGAAGCCGTCAGTCCATCTCAAGGACGCGCGCGTGCAGCACCTGGCGCTGCTGGAGGGCGGCGCGCACGGCGCGGTGCAGCCCGTCCTCCAGGTAGAGGTCGCCCCGCCACTTCACGACGTGCGCGAACAGGTCGCCGTAGAAGGTGGAGTCCTCGGCGAGCAGCGTTTCGAGGTCCAGCTGGCCCTTGGTCGTCACGAGCTGGTCGAGCCGGACCGGGCGCGGCGCGACGTCCGCCCACTGCCGGGTGGTTTCCCTGCCGTGGTCGGGGTAGGGCCGTCCGCTTCCGATGCGCTTGAAGATCACACGGAAAGCCTACCGGGCCGGTGCGTGCGGGCGCAGCCTCGTGACGGTGGTGCAAAAGTGGCGAACAGCGCTATTTGGGGAGTGAAGCATGAGCGAGAGCACCGACCCCGCCCTTCCGGAGGACCGGCCGGGCCCGGCCGGACCGGCCGGGGAGATCGCCGCCGGGTACGCGTTCACCGGCCCCGCGCTCGACCTCGGGGCCCTCCTCTGGGACGGCGCATGCCTGCCCGACCGTCAGATCCGCATCCCCCTGGCGATGCTGGGCCGCCACGGACTGGTCGCCGGAGCCACCGGAACCGGCAAGACCAAGACGCTCCAGCTCATCGCCGAACAGCTGTCGGCGGGCGGCGTCCCCGTCTTCCTCACGGACATCAAGGGCGACATCTCGGGGATCTCGGCGCCCGGGACGCCGGGCGACAGGATCGCCGAACGGGCCCGGGACGTGGCCCAGCCGTGGGAGCCCACCGGATACCCCTGCGCGTTCTACTCGCTGGGCGGGATCGGCCCCGGGATCCCGCTCCGGTCCACGGTCACCAGCTTCGGGCCGGTGCTGATGTCCAAGGTGCTCCAGCTCAACCAGACGCAGGAGCAGTCCCTCGGCCTGATCTTCCACTACGCCGACTCCAAGGGCCTGGAGCTGATCGACCTCAAGGACCTGCGCGCGGTCGTCGCCTTCCTCGTCTCCGACCAGGGCAGAATCGAACTCAAGGGGATCGGCGGACTGTCCACGGTGACGGCCGGGGTGATCCTGCGGGCGCTGACCGCCTTCGAGCAGCAGGGTGCCTCGGAGTTCTTCGGCGAGCCCGAGTTCGACACGGGCGAGTTCCTGCGGACGGCCGCCGACGGGCGCGGACTGGTCTCCGTCCTGGAACTCCCGGCCGTCCAGGACAAGCCGCAGCTCTTCTCCACCTTCCTGATGTGGCTGCTCGCCGACCTCTACAACGATCTGCCGGAGGTCGGCGACCTGGAGAAGCCCAAGCTCGTCTTCTTCTTCGACGAGGCGCACCTGCTCTTCAACGGGGCCTCGAAGGCCTTCCTCGCGTCCATCACCCAGACGGTCCGGCTCATCCGCTCCAAGGGCGTCGGCATCTTCTTCGTCACCCAGACCCCCAAGGACGTGCCGGCGGACGTCCTCGCCCAGCTCGGCAACCGGGTGCAGCACGCGCTGCGCGCCTTCACCCCCGACGACGCCAAGGCGCTGAAGGCGACCGTGAAGACCTTTCCCAACTCCGCGTACGACCTGGAGGAGCTGCTCACCCGGCTGGGCACCGGCGAGGCGGTCGTCACCGTGCTCAGCGAGAAGGGCGCCCCCACCCCGGTCGCGGCGACCCGGCTGCGTGCCCCGCAGTCGCTGATGGGACCGATCGCGGCGGCCGACCTGGAGCAGGCCGTGAAGTCCTCGCTGCTCTGGTCGCGCTACGCGGAGCCGGTCGACCGCGAGTCGGCGTACGAGAAGATCAGCGCCGAACAGGCCGCCGCGGAGGCGCGTGCGGAGGCCGCCGCGGCCGCCGCCGAGGCCGAGAAGGAGGCCAAGGAGGCGGAGAAGGAAGCGGTGCGGGCCGCGCGCAGCGCCCCGAAGCCGGATCGCTCGCTGGCCGAGCAGGTGGTGGGGAGCGGGCTGTTCAGCTCGCTGGCCCGGTCGATCGGGACACAGCTGGGCCGGGAGATCTCGCGCTCGATCTTCGGGACGGCGCGCAGGCGCCGGTGACGCGGTGACAGACTCGGTGCATGCGGACCGAACTCACCGACACCACGTCCAGCAAGGTCAACCGGGCCCTGCTCGAAGCCCGCCGGGCGATAGGCAGCCCGACCATGGGGCTGGTGCTGACCCTTGTCCTCGCCACCGACGAGGAGAACGCCTACGACGCCGTACGCGCGGCCTCCGAGGCCTCGCGCGAACACCCCTGCCGCATCATCGCGGTGATCAGGCGGAGCTCGCGCGGCCCGCACAAGCTCCGCGCGAACCGCGTCGACGCCGAACTGCGGGTCGGCTCCGACGCCGGGACCGGCGAGATCGTGCTGCTGCGCCTGCACGGTGAGCTGACCGAGCAGGCCGGCTCGGTCGTCCTGCCGCTGCTCCTGCCGGACGCGCCCGTGGTGGCCTGGTGGCCGGCCGACGCCCCCACCGACCTGGCGGGGGATCCGCTGGGCGCGCTCGCCCAGCGCCGGATCACGGACGCGGCCGCCGCCTTCGATCCGGTCGGCGTGCTCGACGAGCGGGCCGCCGGCTACCAGCCCGGCGACACCGACCTGGCCTGGACCCGACTGACGCCGTGGCGCTCGCTGCTGGCCGCGGCCCTGGACCAGAAGCCGCTGCCGGTGACCGGCGCCGCGGTGGAGAGCGAGCCCGACAACGCGAGCGCGGAGCTGCTGGCGCGCTGGCTGGAGGACCGGCTGGGGGTGCCGGTGGCCCGGGTGGCGAGCGAGGGCCCGGTGATCACCGGGGTGAGCCTGCAGACCACGGGCGGAGAGATCCGGGTGGACCGGCCCGCGGGCGTGCTGGCCACCTTGAGCCTGCCGGGGAGCCCCGACCGCAAGGTGGCCCTGAAGATCCGCAGCGGCGCCGAACTGATCGCGGAGGAACTGCGCCGCCTCGACGCGGACGTGGTCTACGGCTCCGCGCTGCGGCGGCGGCCGCTCCAGACGGGGCTCTCGGCGTAGTGGTTGTCGTAGGTCGCCGAGCTGTCCTTGATGTCCTGCACGGTGGCCTCGCCCGCGTTGACCCGGCCCAGGAGCCGGTAGTAGTCGAAGCGGCCCATGCCGGGGGTGAAGCCGACGAAGACGGCGGCGGTGTGGCCGGCGGCGGGGGCGAAGGCGTGCTTGACGCCCGGCGGGATCGCGATGAAGTCGCCGGCGCCCAGGGTGTGGATCTCGTCGTCGACGAGGATGTCGAGCCGGCCGTCGGTGACGTGGAAGAACTCGGTGGCCTTGGTGTGGAAGTGCACCGGGGCGCCCGCCGCACCCTCGTCGAAGGTGGCGGTGTTGCAGGTGAGCTCGGCGGTGTCGGTGAGCAGGGTGATGAGGCTGCCGGGAGCGTCGTAGATGGCCTCGGCGGTGGCGGCGCGGGTCGCGATCTCTGTCATGTCCACCAATCTATGATCTTGAGCGACCGGAATCAGGGGTCAATCGACAGCCTCTGTGCCCGGTCAATTCCGTCCGCTCCCGGAATGGCCAGGGGCTGACCAGGGCCTGACCAGAGCCTGACCAGGGCCTGACCAGAGCCTGACCAGGGCCTGACCAGGGCCTGACCAGAGCCTGACCAGGGCCTGACCAGGGCCCTGGCGACCGGGATCAGGAGCCGCCCGCGGCCTTGGCGGCCTTCGCGGCGGCCTTCATCTCCTGCTTGTGCGCCCGCACCTTGGCCAGGGACTCCGGCCCCGTGATGTCGGCCGCCGAACGGTAGACGTTCGCCGGGCCGTACCCGCCCGCCGCCTCCCGCCAGCCCGTCGGACGCACGCCGAACCGCTTGCCCAGCAGCGCGAGGAAGATCTGGGCCTTCTGCTCCCCGAAGCCCGGCAGCGCCCTGAGGCGCTTCAGCAGCTCCTGCCCGGTCGCGGCGTCGGCCCAGACCGCTTCCGCGTTCCCGTCGTAGTGCTCGACGAGGTACGCGCACAGTTGCTGGATCCGCGTGGCCATCGACCCCGGATACCGGTGGACGGCGGGCTTCTCGGAGAGCAGGGCCGCGAAGGCCTCCGGGTCGTACGCGGCGATGGTGTGCGCGTCGAGATCGTCGGAGCCCAGCCGCCGGGCGATCGTCCAGGGCCCCGAGAACGCCCACTCCATCGGCACCTGCTGGTCCAGCAGCATTCCGACGAGTGCGGCGAGCGGGCTCCGGCCGAGCAGCGCGTCGGCCTCCGGCTGCTGTGCCAGCCGGATGGTGATGTCCTTGTCCATGGTTCCAGCGTCCCGCCTGGGCGCGCTCCCCGCGCGGCCGCCGCACCGCGCGCCTAGCGTGAGTACGACCGTCTACCGACGACGACAGGTACGAGACGAGGAGTCGATCGATCATGTCTGAGTTCTCCGAAGGCGCTCCGTGCTGGGTGGACGCGATGTTCGCCGACGTGGAGGGGGCCAAGAGCTTCTACGCGGACGTGCTGGGCTGGACCTTCGGCGAGGCCAGCAGCGAGTACGGCAACTACACGCAGGCCTACTCCGACGGCAAGGCCGTCGCGGCCGTGGTCCCGCCGATGCCGGGGGCCGACGCCCCCTCGCAGTGGTGTCTGTACTTCGCCTCGCCCGACGCGGCGGCCACCGCAGAGAAGGTGACGGCGAACGGCGGCGAGGTGCTGATGGGCCCGATGCAGGTGGGCGCCTTCGGCACGATGCTGATCGCGAAGGAGCCGAGCGGTGCGGTCTTCGGCGTCTGGCAGCCGGGCGAGCACAAGGGATTCGAGAAGATGGGCGAGCCGGGCTCGTACGCGTGGGCGGAGGTCTTCACCCGGGACCCGGCCAAGGCGGACGGGTTCCTGCCGAAGGTCTTCCCGTACGGCGCCCAGCAGATGGACGCGGGCGACGATCCCGAGATGGCCGGCATGGACTTCAAGGTCTTCAGCGTCGGCGGCGCCGGGAACCCGGTGCTGGGCCGGATGAAGATGGACGACGACTTCCCGCCGGAGGTTCCGCCGTACATCCAGGTCTACTTCGGGGTGCCGGACTGCGACGAGGCGGTGTCGAAGACCCAGAAGCACGGCGGGAAGCTGCACTTCGGCCCGATGGACAGCCCGTTCGGCCGGTTCGCGGCGGTCACCGACCCGCAGGGCGCCGCTTTCGCAGTGATCGACATGTCGACAACAGTGGGTGAGATGCCGAGCTTCGGCTGAGCGGTGCCCCCCGCCGTGCCGCCGGGCCCGGCGGCACGGCGGACTGCCCCGGCACACGGTTCCCTCTGCGAGGGCGTCCGAGCCTTCCGGGCCCGCGCGGCCGGTCGGCGACGCGAGCACCACCTGCAACCCCCTGCCGAAGTCCTGGGCGCGGATCGGGATCCGGCCCGGCCCTGGACGTCCACCTCCCCGGCAGCCCCTGAGCGTGGGCGGAAGTTTTTCGCGCGGCCTGTCACATCGGTGCGGCGGGGCGGGTCAGTGGAGTGAAGCAGGCGGGAGACAGACCGGAGCGAGTCCGCACCGGCGCCCGCCCGAGGGGAGCCCGGATGTCCACCACCGCTGTTGTTTTCGCCCTGGTCGGCGCGTTCATGGTCGGATTCTCGGCGGCCTCGATGTTCTTCAAGGCGAAGTGGGTCGTGGAGCCGCTGGCCGAGTACGGGGTTCCGCGCTCGTGGTGGACCTCGCTCGCCACCGCGAAGGCGGCCGGCGCGGTGGGCCTGGCGGTGGGTGTCTTCGTCCCGGCGATCGGCATCGCGGCGGCGATCGGGGTCGCCCTGTACTTCGCGGGGGCCGTGATCACGGTGCTCCGGGCGAAGTCCTACGCCCACGTGGCCTTCCCGGTCATCTACGCGGCCCCGGCGGTCGTGGCCCTGGCCCTCGGCTTCAACGGCTGAGCGGAGCGGAGCGGGGAGGGGATGGGGAGGGGAGTGGAGGCCGGCCGGCCCGAGGCCTCCCCCCCTACGGGGTCACGAACGGCAGGTCGGCGGCGCGGACGCGGTGGAGCGGCCCGGCCGCGCGCAGGACCACGTCCAGGACGGCCTCGGGCCGGGCGGCGTAACTGTTCGAGAACCACGGCATGTTGGCCTCGACCACGGCGTACCGGCCCGTCGCGCCGACGAGGCCGACGTCGACGGTGACGGCGCTGGGCAGGTCCGTGCCCGCCGCGGCGAGCAGCGCGGCCGCGAAGCCGCGTACGTCCGCCCCGCGCGCGTCCTCGGTGAGGGGGGCGGGGTCCAGGCGCCCGTGGACGGCGTACCGGCTCCCGGCGGCGATCTCCCCGTCGAGCAGGAACAGCCGGTATTCGGCGGCGAAGTCCACCACCTCGGAGACCAGCACGGGGGTGGCGGCGGGCAGGGCCTCGGGCAGCGGCGAGCCGGGCCCGTACACGGCGGGCGGGAAGGACTTCTCGCGCGGCGGCTTCACGAACGCCGGCCGCCCGGAACCGGTCAGATCGTGCGCCGCCCGGCCCAGGGTGGTCAGCTCGATCCGGCGGCCCGTGAACCGCTCGGGCAGCCGCGTGAGCCAGTCGTCGGGCGGTTCCAGCAGCCCCAGCCCGAGCGCCCCGGCCACCCGCGCGGCGGCGTGCGGACCACCGCACCAGTGCACGGCCCGGCCGGCCAGGTCGCCGAAGCCGGGGCCGAGGGTCCGGACGGTCATCCCCCGGC
The DNA here is from genome assembly GCF_042894785.1 of Streptomyces sp. NPDC001502. NCBI lineage: Bacteria > Bacillati > Actinomycetota > Actinomycetes > Kitasatosporales > Streptomycetaceae > Streptomyces > Streptomyces sp. NPDC001502. The sequence goes on along the minus strand of NZ_JBIAVW010000011.1, from coordinate 113,433 downwards.
GGGCGGCGGCCCCGGCGAGGAGCCCGGCCGTGGCGGTCGGCCGGGCCGGTATCAGAAACACCTCGTCCGTCATCCGGCCATTGTGCCGCGGGCGTTCCCGCCGTTGCGCGGAGTGAAGGGGCACCCCCACCCGGGCGCGGTCATCCGGCCGCTGTAGTGCCGGGCCTCGTCCCGGTACGTGAGAAGACTCGGATTCGCCGAACCGTTGAACGCCAGGTCCCGCTGCCTGATCTTCTTGCGCATCCTGAAGAAGTTGCGGCCCATGGCGTTGAACTGGAGCTGCGAGTTGAACACCAGCGCGGGCAACCGGAATCTGCGGCTCGGCCGGGACGCGCCGGGATGAAGGCCCACCACGAAGAAGGGATGGCCCTGGACGGAGAAGGCGAACCGTGGGGAGGCGGGATCCGAGTCGTACTGCCCGTTCCAGGCATGACGGCGGCTGTCCCGGTCGTGCATGCCCTGCAGATGGCCCCAGACCGCATCCTCGAAGGCCTGCTCGGCCGTATCCGGCAGGCTGTCGAACGTGGCGACGAACGACGAGAAGCTCCGCTCGCCGGGTTCGAACGACTCCAGGAAATCGCCCAGACCGGCCAGGCTGTCGAGGACCGCCGAGGGGCTGCCGAGCTCGCCGCAGTGCCGGTGGAGGACGCCGCCGCGCCGCAGGGCCGCTTTGGCGCCCAGGCAGATGAAGTCCTCCCGGCCGATGAACTCCGCCAGTGCCTGGTACGGCGTCTGCCCGTCCTCGTCGTCTTCCGTCGGGTCTTCGCCGTCCTCCGTCGGGTCTTCGCCGTCCTCCGTCGGGTCTTCGCCGTCCCCCGTCGGGTCCTCGCCGTCCTCCGGCGCGACCTCGGACGCCGGCCGGCGGGACAGGACCTGGGCGGTGGACACCGTCACGGTGCTTCCGTCCTGGGCCGAGATCGTCACTTCCACCGAGACCAGACCGCCGCCCAGGGCCTCGCGGGCCTGGACGAGCCGGGCGGAAGCGGTCAGGACGTCGCCCTTCCGGATCGGGCGGACATGGCGGTAGTCCTGGGCGAGATGGACGGCGGACGCGTAGTCGTACCCGAGCGGCCGCCGTGCGAGGACCGATGCCTCCGCCTGCGCCGCCAGCCGGACGGCGAAGGTGGGGGGTGCGATCACGTCCGGGTGCCCCCGTTCGCGTGCGGCCGCCGCGCTCCGGTACACGGGATGGGGATCCCCTAGCGCGTCGGCGAACTCGGCGATGGACTCACCGGTCACCTCGACGGGGCCCACGGTGGCCAGGTCCGGCGCGCCGCCGGACGGTTGCGCGAGCTCAGCGGACATGGACACGGACACCGCCGTCGCCGATCGCGTGCGCTCCGCCGTCGACGTGCAGGATCTCTCCCGTGGTCGCCGGGAACCAGTCCGAGAGCAGGGCCGTGCAGGCCTTCGCCACCGGTTCGAAGTCCGTGGCCCGCCAGCCGAGCGGGGCGCGCAGGTCCCACGCCGCCTCGGCCTGGTCGGGATCGGTGCCCTCGTCGTAGGTGGCGCGCCCGGCCAGGGTCCGCAAGGGGCCCGCGGCCACCAGGTTGACCCGGATGCCCTGCTCCCCGAGGTACGCGGCCAGGTAGCGCGCGCAGGCCTCCAGGCCCGCCTTGGCGACGCCCATCCAGTCGTAACCCGCCCAGACCTGACGGGAGTCGAAGTCCAGTCCCACCACCGAGGACCCCGGACCCAGCAGCGGGAGCAGCGCGGCGGTCAGCGCCTGCAGGGAGACCGTGGAGACCTCGAACGCGGTGGTGGCGTCCTGCCGGGTCGTGCTGAGAAAGCCACCGCCCAGCGCCCCGGGAGGCGCGTAGGCCACGGCGTGCAGGACCCCGTCGAGACGGTCGGTGTGCCGGCGGAGCCTGCTCTCCAGCGTGGCCAGGTGCTCGTCGTCGGTGACGTCCAGCTCGATCACCGGGGCGGGCTCCGGCAGCCGCCGGGCGATCCGTTCGACCAGGGAGAGCCGGCCGTAGCCCGTGAGGACGACGCGTGCTCCCTCCTCCTGGGCCTTGCGTGCCACGTGGAAGGCGATCGAGCGGTCCGTGAGGACGCCCGTGACCAGAACGGTCTTTCCTTCGAGCAGGCCGGTTCGTGCGGACAACGGGTCCACCTTTCGCGAGAGTGTGTCCGTGCGGAGTGTCGTGGGCTCCGTGTGCCGGGGGCGGGCCCGGGGCCCACCGCGCTCAGCGGATGCGGTTGCGCAGCTCGGTCACGGCGAGTTCCGGCTCGTGTGCGGCGGCGGCGGCCACGGCCATGACGGCGCCGATCAGCGGATCAGGGTCCGGCAGGACGCGGGTGTCGTACGTGATGGTGGCCTCGATGGTGCCCGGCCGGTCCATGTAGTAGTTGATCCAGACCGCCGCGGTGGACGGGGCGACGGGCCGCTCCCCCTCCCACAGCGGAGCGAGGAAGTCGCGTGCCGCGGTCGTGGCCTTCGTGACGGGTCCGAGGACGAGCGGCCTGGCGGGCGGCAGGACGTTCACTCCGACGTTGCGCGGCGCCAGCGGGGCCACCTCCCTGATGGACCGTCCGTAGGTGGGCGGCAGGGCCTCGTTGGTACGGCAGTGTGCGGTGATCCAGTCACCCACGGTCCGGGGCTCGGGGTGCGGCGGAACCAGCACGCAGGGCTCCACGAGGGGGCCGATGACCAGGACGTCCTCCGGCTTCGCATGGCCGTGCCGCAGGCTCAGCAGGGCCTGCGCCCCGTCCGCCCACAGGCCCGCCGCGAGGGCGGTCGCGGCGAACAGCACCTCGGCGCGGCTCAGGCCCGTCCGCTGGGCCGCGCCGGTCAGGTCGGCGGCGAGCCGGTCGGGCAGCGCCCCGTCGAAGGTCCCGTCGCCCAGGAACTGCCCGGGCGCTCCGCGACCGCCGGGCAGCCGCAGGGCCGGACCGGGCAGCGGGTACGGCTGGAGCAGGCCGGTCCACCGGGCGAGGCTCTGCCGGCGTACGTCTTCGCCGGGCAGGTCGCCCAGGTACGCGGCGAAGCCCCGGCCGCGCACGGAGTACTCGCCCGACCGGTAGGCGCCGGCGACGGCCCGGGTCAGCAGCCCGAGCGCCCAGCCGTCGATCACGGAGTGGTCGAAGGAGAACGCGAGCAGCTGCTGCGTGTCGTCGTCGGCCGCCCGCAGGAGACAGATCCGGCCGACGGGGTCGTGCCGCAGGTCGGGCTTGTCGAAGAACACCGGCGTGAGGAAGGCGGCCGCCGCGGGGGCGAGCCGGCCGTCGGTGACGACGGCAGGGAGCTCGACCGTCTCCAGCTTCAGGGGGGCGGGCCGCTGCCGCTCCAGCTTCGGGCCGTCCTCCGTAGCGCGCAGGCGCAGGTGCAGGACGTCCGTGGCCAGGGTGACCTGCTCCACGGCCGCGGCGAGGCGCGCCGTGTCGAGGGGGCCGCTGACCCGGAACAGGTTCCACGCCATCTCCGCCGGGTTCCTGCGCAGGTAGCCGTCGGAGTCGCTCTCGCCGTTCGCCAGGCCCCGTACCGGCATGCCGTACGCGGGCAGCGTTCCGGCGGTGCCGTCGTCCGTGCTGTCCGTGCTGTCCGTGCTGTCAGTGCTCACGCGGAGCCTCCCAGGCGCGCAGGACGAGGACGGCGTTGTGACCGCCGAAGCCGAACGAATTGCTCATCGCCACGTCGACCCGGTGCTCCCGGGCCTCGTGCGGTACGAAGTCCAGGTCCTCGTCGATCGGGCGGTGGCAGTTGATCGTCGGCGGGACCACGGAGTGCAGGATCGTCAGACCCGCGACGATGGCCTCGACGGCGCCCGCGGCACCGATCATGTGTCCGGTCATCGACTTCGTCGAACTGATCGGTATGCGCTCCGCGTGGCTGCCGAAGACCGACCGGATCGCCTCCACCTCGGTCCGGTCGTTGGCCTGGGTGGAGGTGCCGTGCGCGTTGATGTAGTCCACGTCGGCCGGCCGCAGCCCGGCGTCGGCGAGCGCCTGGGTCATCGCGGTCCGGGCGCCGCGCCCTTCGGGGTGGGGCGCGGTCCAGTGGTGCGCGTCCGAGGTCGAGGCGTATCCGGCCACCTCGGCCAGGATGGTCGCACCGCGGGCCAGGGCGTGCTCCTCGGCTTCCAGGACCAGCACGCCGGCGCCCGCGCTCATGACGAAGCCGTCGCGGTCCTGGTCGAACGGGCGGGAGGCCCCGGCCGGTTCGCCGGTGCGCGTGGACAGTGCCTGGGCGTTGCCGCTGGTGGCCAGGTCGAGCCGGGTGAGGATGTGCTCGGCGCCGCCCGCGACGGCGACGTCCACGGTGCCGTGCCGGATCCAGCCGACCGCCTCGCCGATCGCGTCGGCGCCGGAGGCGCAGGCCGTGCTCAGGGCCCTGGTCGGCCCCGTCGCCCCGTACTCGAAGCTGATCTCGCAGGCCGCGCTGTCCATGGCGCCGGTGATCTGGGCGAAGGGGCTGACCTTGCGGGGGCCGTGCTCCTCCAGTGCCCTGAAGTGCCTGGCGGTGGAGGTCACCGGCCCGTAGCCGCTGCCGATCAGCACGCCGGTCCGCTGCCCCGTGGTCTCGTCCAGGACGAGACCGGCCTGCCGCATCGCCTCGGATGCGGCCGCGAAGGCGTACTGCGCGTACGGGTCGGTGCGCCTCACCCGGCGGGTGTCGAGGTGGCGGGAGGCGTCGAAGTCCTTGACCTCCCCGCCGAAGTCGGTGGCGAGGCCGGTGGTGTCGACGCCGGTCAGCGGAGCGATGCCGCTCTTCCCGGCCGTCAGCGCGGACCAGGTCTCGTCGACGGACAGGCCGAGGGGGGTGACGGCCCCCCAGCCGGTGACCACGACCCTGCGGGACGACCCGGTGCGGGTCGGTGTCATGCCCTGCGTCTCACTCATCGCCCGCCGCCCCGATCTGGGGGAAGTCGCCGCCGGCCACGTCGGCGCCGAACATCGCGTCGGTCAGGCGCACCGGCACGTTGAGCACGACCACTTCACCGGCGGCGCACTTCTCCCAGGCCCGTGCCACATCCGCGGCGAGGGACTCCTTGTCCCGCACGGTCACCTGGTGCAGCCCCGGGAGCTGCGGCGCCTGGGCCCGCACGGCTTCGGGGTCGACGAACGCGTGGTCCCCCACAGGGTTCTCCCGCTGGTCGAGCTGGACCTGCAGCCACCCGTAGCCGCCGTTGCGCAGCACCACGTAGAGCAGGCCGCCGCTGTACTTCACCGCGGTGGGCAGATCGACTCCGGCCATGGCGAACGCGCCGTCACCGACGAATGCCACCACCGGCCGCTCGGGCGCGGCGAGTTTGACGCCGAGCGCGGCGGCTGCGCCGAAGCCCAGGCTCGTCTGCTCGGACGGGACGACGGATCCGGCCCCCGACGCACAGGCGTACAGCGGGAACTTGTACGACCACATGTCCTGCAGACCGTTCTCCTGGACCAGGATCCGGTCGGCGGGCAGCTCCGCGTCCAGGGCCCCCAGGACCTCGGCGATGTGGAGCTCCGAGGAGGCCGCCAGGTCCGCGAGGAGCTCACGGTGCGCGGCGTGCAGCGCGGTGTGCACGGCGCGCACGGACGTGGTCCACTCGCTGTCCGCGTCGTGCGCGGGCAGGTGCGCCAGCCAGGAACGGACGGTGGCCCCGGCGGGAGCCAGCACCTTGGGTCCCTGGAAGGTGGTCGCGAAGTCCGCCGCCACCACGTTGACCTGGATGACGGGCACCTCGTTCCCGATGGTGGAGGGCCACTGGAAGGTGGCCGTCTCCTCCAGCCGGGTGCCCAGGGCCACCACGCAGTCGGTCTGCTGCCACAGCAGGGCCGCCTGCTCGGGCGTGTAGAGGCCGGCGAGACCGCAGAACATCGGCGACGCCTCGTCCACGGCACCTCGGCCGGACGCCGTGCTGAACACCGGCGCACCGAGTCGCTCGGCCAGGCGCTCCAGCTCGCGACCCTGGTTCTCGTGCCGGGTGCCACCGCCGACGAGGAGGACCGGACGGCGGGCCGCGCGCAGGGCCCGCAGCGCCGCGGAGTCGGCCGGCGTGACGATCTCGTACGGAGTCTCGGCCGTGTCCGGCGATGCCAGGGACGCCGCGGTGAGGGCCGTGGCCTCCGCCAGCAGGTTCTCCGGCAGCTCCACGTACACGGGGCCCCGCTCGTGCCGGGCGATCAGGAGGGCGCGCCGGAGGGTCGGCACCAGCCGGTCGGGGTGGTCGACGCGGGCCGCGTACTTGACCAGGGGGGCGACGACGGCGAGCTGGTCGAGTTCCTGGAACGCCCCGCTGCCGCGGTGCTGTGCCCCGGTGCCGCCGCTGAGCAGCAGTACGGGGGCCGCGGAGGCGGCCGCTTCGAGGAGCCCGGTGACGGTGTTGGTCACCGCGGGCCCCTTGCCGACGACGGCGACGCCGACCTCGCCCGACTGGATCGCCCACCCGGTGGCCATGAACACCGCGTTGCGCTGGTCGCGGCACAGGATGAAACGGATCCCGGCCCCGTGGGTCGCCTCCAGTGCGTACATGTCATCGCCGGGGAGCCCGAAGACCGTGCGGATGCCCGAGGCGGAGAGGACCGCGGCGGCGGTGGTCCATGCGGCGGCCGCGGACGTGTTCGATTCGTTGCTCATGACTTTCCCGGGAGGTAGGAGGCGACGACCTTCGACAGCAGCAGCGGCTCCGTGTGCCGCTTGCGTCCGACGGAGACGTAGTTGGCACGGATGCCCCGGCCGCCGAAGGGCTTGTTGCCGTTCTCGATTTCGATCAAGGTCTCGCCGACGCTCACCATGTGGCGCTCCCGGAGGACCTCCACGGTGTCCGGCAGCGATCCGAACACCGAGGCCGCCATGGCGCGTTCGGCGTAGTAGGGGTGGCGCAGCAGCTCGTTCAGCCACTCCTGCGAGGAGTAGGGCACCACGTTGAAGACGGGGGCGAACATCTCGGGGGGCAGGAACTGGGTGTCCGTCGGGTGGATCAGGACCGTGGGCCGGACGTGGCGGTCCACGAAGTCGATGCGGCCGCCGGCGGCGACGAACTCGCGCTTGCTGCGCAGATAGTCCAGCGTCGACTCGAACGCCTCGTCGTAGAAGAGCGCGCTGTAGTCGGCCGTGGCGTCGCTGGGCGCACCGTGGCGCAGTGCCTCGACCCGCCGCGTCAGCAGGTTGCAGAACTGGGCGCTCACCGAGGTGTGGACGAAGACGACGTCCGGGCCGAAGCAGTCCTGACCGGAGTTGAGCATGCGGACCTTGATCAGGCCGTCGACCGCCCGGTTCAGGTGCGCGTCGGCGCCCACGATGTACGGGTTGATGCCCTGGCCGAAGAAGCAGAACACCGTCTCCTGCGGCAGCTGCTCGCGGATCGTCTCGGCGTTCTCGTACGAGCCGGTGAACACCAGGACGTCGGACTTCTTGCCGACGTTGTCCATGAACTCGCGCTGGCCGCTGTCGTCGAGCACGAGCGGCAGGTCGTGGACGGTAGCGATCAGCTTGTGCAGGGCGCGGGTCTGGTGGTCGATCATCCGGGACGGGCGGAAGACGATCTTCTCGCTGTACAGGCTGGGGATGACGACATAGAGGATGTAGCCGTACAGCGGGATGTTCGACGGCATCAGCACGCTGGTCAGCCGGCTCGCCTGCGGGCCGTAGCGCGCGACCTCCGCGACCGCGCCTTCGAGCGCCTCGATGGAGGCGTCTATCTCGTCCGTGGCCGTGCGGTGGTTGCAGACCTCGGTGAGGATGCCGAGGATCTCGGTCCGGCGCTCGCTGAGCAGCCGGGCCACGTCCTGCAGGACCGTGATCCGGTCTCCGAAGGGAATGGCGGGACCGGTCGGCTTCGGGGCGCTCCGGTCGGCTTCGGCCTTCTGCTCGCGGTTGCGCAGGGCTGCCTGCGCCATGTAGCCCAGCGCGGTGAGGTTCGCCTTGCCGTTGGTGTGCTCCGGGAACTCCGGTACGACGAGCACCTTGTTCGGCTGCTCGAACTCGGCCACCAGGTCTGCGAACACCCGGCGCCAGTGGGCGGCGGGCCGTTCTTCGGGGTCGGCGACCACGAAGACGAGGTCCGTACCGTAGCGGCCGTTCTCCACGGGAACGACGCGAACGGGCCGGCCGCACTCGCTGGCCTTGGCGGTGATGGCGTCGGGGTAGAGCGTGTTGCCGAAGCGGTGCACCGCGGCCTTGCGGCCGAGCACGCGCAGATTGCCGTCCTCGTCGAGGAATCCGAGGTCCTGCGTGCGGTGAACGGTGCGCTGGGTCTCCCGGACCCGGCCGCCCGGCTCCAGCATTCCCACCATCAGGTCCGGGGAGTGGACGATCACCTCGCCGACCTCTCCGGCCGGCAGCGGGCGGTCCTCGTCGTCGACGACGGTCACGGTGATGCCGGGGAGGGGACGGCCGCAGCGGACCGGGTTCCCGGGCGCGGCCAGTGCGATGTTGCCCGCCTCGGAACTGCCGTAGCCGTCGAGCAGCGGCTTGCCCAGCTGCTCCGTGAAGCGGCGCAGCAGATCGTCCTGCATCGGCTCGCCGCCGACGCACCACATGCGCACCGACTCCAGCAGCGTGGTGCTGGTGTGACCGCGGCCGAGCAGGCGCAGGACGCCCTCGTACACGGCGGGGACGGAGTCCACGACGGTGACGCCCAGGTCGACGATGGCGTCGAGGGCCAGGTCCGTGCGCCGGCTCGGGAGCAGGACGAGGCTGGCCTTCGCCTGCCACCACAGGAGCAGGATCGAGAGACCGTACTGGTGCGTGAAGGGCAGCAGGGGCAGCAGCACGTCGGCCTCGGTGTACTGCATGCGGTCCTGTGTGCGCGACACGTTGGCCAGGACGGAGCTGCCGGAACGCACAATTCCCTTGGGCCGGCCCAGGCTCCCCGACGTCCAGACGATCAGGGCGTCGGAGCGCTGCGCCCACCGCTCGAAGGAGAGCTCGGCCGGCTCGCCCTCACTGTGCTCCGCCGCCGTGGCGAGTGCCTGCAGGGGCACCCACCGGGCGTCGAGCTTCTCGAAGGCGGCCGCCGGCTCCTCGTGGTCGGACACGAAGAAGTCCGCGTCGGCCTCGGCCACCAGGCGTGCGAACTGGTTCGGGGTCACCCCGCGGTCCACCAGTCCGACGGAGACGCCGATCTCCATCAGCGCGAACGTGGCCAGGACCGAGGCCGCGGAATTGGCGGACGAGAGCAGAACCCGGTGGGAATCATCGACTCCACGGGCCCGCAGCTCTTGTACGACACTCGCGCAGGCAGCCCGTACCTCTCGCCATGAGCGGTCGCTTTCATTTCGGCTGATGAGCACCCGAGAACACATCCAATCTTCGAACGGAGTTGGCGACGGCGGCCATCAATCGGATCCGGATCGAAAAAAACTTCACCGGGAAGACGTTAGGAGCGGGTACTCAAGTGCGAATCGAGTCGTTGTGTAGTGCGGGTATCGACGGGCGCGGGTGACATGGAGATGCCGTCCGGGCGGGCGGGCTCGGACGGCATCGGGAGTAACGGCGGTCTTCCGCTCTTCACGGGGAAATCGGACCCCCGGCATACATTCCGGCGGATTCCATGGACCGGATCACCGCCTGGTCCCGGTCGAGCTCGGCCTCCGTACCTGCCGTGAGGGAGACGAAACCGGGGGAGGTCGCCATGTCCACGGTCGCCCGCATCGGGGTGCCCTCTCGGACGCCCGTGACCAGCCGGTCGAAGGTGGGCAGTGCGCGGAAGCGGTCGTGCCAGGCCGCCGAGGTGCCGGCACCCCGGTTGATCAGCCAGATGTTGCGGACGTAGCCGTTCCAGCGCACCGCCTGGTCCTGGAAGGCGTGGAAGGCCTGCGGGTCCGTGAGGGCCACGGCGAGGAGGTCGACGTGGGAGGTGCCCGAGTGCCGTTCGATCACGTCGGGCAGCATGGCGCCCATGAGCCGCGCCCCGGTCTCGATGAGCACCGGGCCGTCCGCCGTCAGCATCACCTCGCTGTGCGCGGCGCCGTTCGTGATCCCGAGCGCGGTGACGGCGGACACCGCGTAGTCGACCAGCTCCCCGACGTGCGGGGCGGTCATCGGCAGGGGCTGCTGGTAGTCGTACAGAGGCGCACCCGCGGGGCCGTCGGTCTTCATCGAGAGCCAGACGTCGGAGACCTTCTGCACGCCGTCCACGGCCACCGTGTTGACGATGTACTCGGTACCGACGAGGAACTTCTGCACCACCGCGGACGGGTTGGGGTTGCCGAAGTAGTCGTTGCTGCGCATGACGGCCGAGCACGCCGAGCGCACCTCGTCCGCGGTGGAGCAGATGTGCACGTTGTCCGTGCCGGCACTGGCGGCGGGCTTGACCACGACGGTGGTGCCCGCCTCGTGGAACCATTCCACGGCCGCGTCCGGGTCGGTGGTGCTGAACCCCACCGGTGCGGCGAGACCCGCGTCCGCGAGGCGGCCGGCCATCGCGTACTTGTCGCGCCTGGCCTCGACCCCGTCGAACGCGTTGCCGGGCAGGCCGAGCTCGTGGGACAGCGTGTCGGCGAGCACCACCCCGCACTCGGTCCCCGCGACCACACGGTCGACCCCTGTCTCCTTCAGCGCGCGCACGGCATCGGCCAGGTCGGGGAAGTGGCCGAGATCGGCCGCGTAGTACTCCGGCACGAACGAGGGGAGCAGGCGGGCGGGCGGCACTTCCTGGCTCCGGACGTGGAGGCACTCCACGCCCCGTTCGATCAGCTTCTTCACCAGCAGGCTGCCGGTCGAGTAGCCGTCGACGATCGCGATCTTCACTGCGGGGCTCCCGAGGTCTCCAGCTGTCCGGCCAGTCCGGCGGACAGATCGTTCTGCTTGCTCCGCAAGCGCAGGTCACAGAGGTAGGCCAGGCCCGCGATCGCCGCGGCGACCGCGCCGAAGACGGCGAAGGAGACGCCGGGGCCGCCGAGCTCCAGGGCCGTGCCGGCCAGCGGCGACCCGATCACGTTGCCGACCAGGAGCGCGCTGGCGTAGGACCCCATGGCCACGCCCTTGCTGTCGTCCGGCGCGAGCCGGCTGACGGCACTGGCACTCGCCGACAGCGCGGGGGCCACCAGCAGGTTGGCGGGAATGGCGATCAGGCACAGCCAGTACCACTCGGTCGCGAGTCCGATCGGCATGCACAGCAGGCCGAGCCCCGCGCCCACCACGAACACGGACGGCGGTGTGCGCATGGCTCCGTAGAGGAAGCCGCCCAGCACGGAGGCGATGCCCGCGAGCACCAGCAGCAGCCAGCTCCACGCGAGCTGGTCGGACCGCTGGAGGGTGCCGATGGCCGCGACCTCGAATCCGATCACGGCGACCGAGGTGGCGACGGTGATGCTGAGTGCGCACACCATGCGCCCGGTGAGCCAGCCGCGCAGTCCGGGCCTCGGTCCCTCGGCCGGGCGGGACTGCCCCAGCGGCGGGTCGAGCAGCAGATAGCCCGCCCCGACCACCAGGAGCATCGCGCCCATCACGGTGAACGCCACCGTGGGCGAGGCCATCGAGGCGAGCAGGATGCCCATCGACGGGCCTGCCATGTAGGCGATGTCGGTGGTGATGGCCTCGACCGCGTAGGCGGTGTGACGGTTCTCCTCGGTGACCATGTTGGCCAGGGCGAGCCGGATCACCGTGAAGGCCGGAAGGGTGGTCAGGCCTCCGAGGAACGCCGCGGCGAGCAGGGCCGGGTACGGCAGGAAGTGCGCCGTGCCCCAGAACAGGGCCTGGGCGAGCACGAGAAGGCCGAAGACCCTGCGCAGTCCGTAGCGGTCGAGACCACGGCCCTGCAGCGGGGCGCCGAGGCCGCCGCCGGCCGTCCAGGACGCGGCCACCAGGCTGCCCGCGCCGAATCCGAGGTCCATGTTCCCCACCACGTGCAGGATGAGGACCGAGGAGATACCGAGGCCCGGCATTTTCGCCAGCAGGCCGATGACCATGAGGGGCCGGATTCCTGGTTCGGAAAACAGCCGCCGATAAGTGGAAAACACGAATACGCCTCTCGCGTCGACAGTGAACGGGATGCAGCGGCCTAGTTCCCGGCCTGATTCCCGTCCTCCCAGTCCCAGTCGACGTCACCGAGCAGGTCCATATCGGAAAGGAGCGAGCGCAGGCCGCTGAAGTCGCGCACGAGGTTCTTGCGCTGCGCGTCGTGCCGGACCTCGGCGATCATCTCGTCGACGCGGGGCACCCCGTGCATCGTGAGAATCCGGTGCCAGGTCCCGTAGTCGTTGGCGACGAACGCCTCAAGGCCCGTGATCAGGGTGTCGACGAAGAACCTCTGCCGGTCCTTGGAGAGGAAGTCGTAGACGGTCTTCGCGAGTTCTCCGGTGATGGACGCGTGGCAGATCTCGTCGCGGTTGTGCAGCTGTACCGTCGTCGAGTTGATGACCTGGATGTCCGGGTCGTTCGACAGCAGGTGCAGGTACGCACTGATCGAGGTCTCCGACACCGTCGCGAACGCGAGCGTGGTGAGCTTCTTCTCCCAGGACTCGCCGCAGCCGTCCCGCAGCTCCGCGAGCCGCTGGACCAGGTGCGGGGCCGGGAGCACCGTGTCAGGGACGGTGATCTTCCGCTTCTGCCGGGTGATCGTGCTCGCGTTGAGGTGCATCAGCGTGTGGTACTGCTCGTCCACCATGGCCTGGGCGAGCGAGGTTTCGAGCGCGGGCCCCCCGAGCGAGGGGAACTCTCCCTCGATGACGTAGGCGAAGGCCGGGTTGACCACGCGCTGTTCCGCCAGGACCGTGTGCTTGTTGTAGCCCAGCCAGGCCCAGCTCAGGATCCGGCTGCGGACCTCGGGGTCCAGCGCCTCCCACACCGGGTGGCCGACGAACGGGACCAGGTGTTCCGGGTAGTCGGGCCGGTCGACCTCGAACAGGTCCTCCAGTTCGGGTTCCTTGCGCTTGACCGTCGCGCGGCGGTGCCAGTTGCCGGCCAGGCGCGTGATGACCGCGTTCTCCACCGGATGTGTGGGATCGAAGGGCGGGAACCCGGGTATTTCCGTCAATACGTTGCTGTTCATGCACGCCTCTGTCGTGTACGGCTGTCGATCGGTCGGACCTGCGTCACGCGGTCTGCTCCACGTCGTAGAAGCCCGGCCCGTCCAGGTAGCAGAGCGCGTGGAAGTCGCGTTCGACGACTTCCGCCGAGGAGTGCGCGAAACCGACGGCGATGGTCTTGGTGGAGTCGTCGACGGTGCGCACGATGACCTCGCCCGGCCGGATGAACGTCTCCACGTTGTTGAAGCTCTCCATGCCCTTGACGACGTCGAGCAGGGGATAGCGGACGAGCCTGCCCTCCTGCGGCGCGGTCGGCCAGGACACGGACACGTGCTGCTCGAACCGGTACGGGCGCCGGTACTCGGCGAGGAAGCGGTCGGGGCGCAGATAGGCCTCCACCGTCCAGCCGATCTGCGATTCCCCGGCGCCCAGCTCGGCGTAGTAGGGGGTGTTCGCGCCCGCCATGCGTGCCCCCACCTCGACGAGGCACGGCCCGTCGTCGGTCACGATGATCTCCAGATGCGCCGGACCGTGCAGGATCCCGAGTGCGTCCAGCACGTCGGACGCGTAGTCGACGAGGGCCTGGCGGACCGGGGAGTCCCCGGGGACGAGGTGTCCGCCGGTGATCCGGTCCCGTACGCCGGGGACGGACATCTTGCTGTACTTCCAGACGTCCGTGACCCGGTGCCGGCCGTCCCGGCTCACCGTGTCCACGACGTACTCGCCGCCGACCAGGTACTCCTGGACCACGGCCGCCGTGTTGGTCTCCGAGAAGACCGTCGTGCGGCCCAGGATGCCGCGCAGTGCGGCCGCCGACTCCTCGGGGGTGTCGCAGACGGCCACGCCGTCGTTGGCGGCGCTGCGCAGGGGCTTCACCACGACCCGGCCGCCGACCTCGCGGTGCCAGTCCGTCAAGGACCGCTCGTCCTCGACGAGCAGCTGCCGCGCCGCGCGCAGCCCCGCCGCCCTGATCGTCTCGATCATGACGAACTTGTCCCGCCGGGCGGGCGAGAGCCGGCGCCCGTTGGTGGGCAGGCCGAGCTCCTCGCTGAGTTCGTCGGCCAGCTCGACGCCGTACTCGCCGGCGGCTATGACGGCCACGGGCCGGTGCTCGGCGACCGCCGCGGCGGTATCGGCCACCACACCCCGGTGGATGATGTCGGCGCTGAAGGCCGAGGTGTCGAAATCGCCCTGGTAGCACTTCGGTACGTCCACGGTGGACTGCACGCGTACCACGTCGCAGCCCTCGTCCATGAACGCCTTGGCCAGCGCGAAGCTGGAGGGGTACGCGTCGACTAGCACGACGACGCTCTTGCCGGTGTTGTTCACGCTTGCCTCTCTGCTTGCGACCGGGCGGTCGGTCAAGCTGCTGCGGTGTCGGTCGTGCGATGTGCCGTTGTCGCTCACGCCGCCTCCTCCAGGGCCTCGGCGAGTTCCGCCACGGTCGGGTGCCGGAAGACCAGGACCGGCGAGACCCGGCGGCCGAGCCGTTCGCCCAGCCGCGCCGCGACCCTGGTGACGGCCAGCGAGTTGCCGCCGACCTCGAAGAAGTCGGCGTCCGCACCGAGGGAGGCCTCGATCCCGAGGGTCTCCTGCCACACCTCGGCCACGAGCAGTTGCTCCTTGGTGAGGTCCTCGGCGGTCACCGGCTCGGCGGCCATCGGCTGCGGCGCCGGCAAGGCGGCCCGGTCGACCTTGCCGTTCGGGGTGAGCGGGATCGCACCGATGGCCGTGTAGCTCTGCGGAACCATGTAGGACGGCAGCTGTTCCGCCAGGTGTGCCCGCAGGTCCGCCTGCACGGGTGCGGGGCCCGCCTGCGCGGGGTCCGCCTGCGCGGGGTCCTCGGGGATGACATAGGCCGCCAACTGCTCGACCCCCGTCGTCGTACGGCGTACGGCCACCGCGCAGTCGGCGACCGCCGGATGCGTACGCAGCACGGACTCGATCTCGCCGAGCTCGATGCGGAACCCGCGCACCTTGACCTGGTGGTCGTTGCGGCCCAGGAAGACCAGGTTCCCGTCGGGCAGGAGCTGCACCACGTCTCCCGTGGCGTACATCCGGGCGCCCGTCTCCTCCGCGAACGGGTCGGGCAGGTAGGCCTGTGCCGTCCTGGCGGGCTGCCCCAGGTAGCCGCGGCCCACGGCGATCCCGCCGACGAACAGCTGTCCCCGGCATCCCGGCACCACCGGCCGCAGCTGCGGATCCAGCACGTACAGGCGCGCGTTGTCGGTGGCCCGGCCGAACGGGACGCTCGGGCGGTGCGCGTGCCGGTCGACCAGGTCCTCGGTGATGGGGCAGTACGCGGACGTGACGGTCGCCTCGGTGGGTCCGTACTCGTTGAAGACCTCACAGCCCTCCGCGGTCACGGCCAGGATGCGGCGCGCGACGTCGTGCGGCACGGCCTCCGCACCGGTGAAGAGCAACCGCACGGACGCGAGCCCCTCGGCGACGTCGTCGGCCGCCTCCAGCAGGATCCTCATCTGCGAAGGGGTCGCGTTGAGGGTGGTGATCCCGCGCTCGGACAGCTCCCGCAGGAAGGCCTGCGGGTCATAGGCCGCCGTGGAGCTCGCGAGGTGCAGCTGCGCGCCGGACACCAGGCACTGGAAGATCTCCCACACCGAGTTGTCGAAGGCCACCGAGTGGTTCAGCAGCGCGCGGTCCTGCCCGGTGAGACGGCACACCCGCTGATTCCATTCGAGGAAGGCGGTGATGTTGGCGTGGGTGATCGCGACACCCTTCGGCTTGCCCGTCGAGCCGGACGTGTAGATCACGTACGCGAGGTGCTGCGGCTCGGCCTGCGGCCCGTCGAGAACGCCGTGCTCCGCCGGCAGATCCGCCCCCTCCGTGACCGGGACGAGCGTCACCGAGCCGGGCAGCAGGGCCGCCGAGCCGTGCCCGGGGTCCGCGATCACCAGGCGTACGCCCGAGTCGTCCAGCAGGTGCTGGATCCGGTCGGCCGGATAGCCGGGGTCGAGCGGGACGTAGGCACCGCCGGCCTTCAGCACGGCGAGCAGAGCGACCACCATCTCCACCGAGCGTTCCAGGCAGACACCCACCAGACGCTCCGGTCCCACGCCCCTGGCCCGCAGGACCCGCGCCAGCGCGGCGGCCCGGCGGTCCACCTCGGTGAAGGTGAGGGACTCGCCGTCGCCCACGAGACACACCCCGTCCGGGGTCGCGCGCACCTGGGCGTCCCACATCCGTACGAGGGTGCTCGGTTCGGGCAGCGGCACGGCGAGCTCCCCGCGGGAGAGGCTGCGCAGCTCCCGCGGGTCCAGGATCTCCAGCCGGGACAGCCGGGCCGCGCTGTCGCCCACCATCTGCTCCAGGACCCGTACGAAGTGGGCGCCCAGCCGCTGGACGAACGCGTGGTCGAACAGGGCGGTGGCGTACTCGATCGACACCGAGAGGTCGCCGCCCTGCGCGGCGTGGTCGGTGACGTCGAAGGCCAGGTCGAACCTCGCCGAACCGAGCCGTCCTTCGAGTTCCTTGCGGTCGAACACCTCGGTGAGGACGCCGGCGGGGGCCTCCTCGTCCAGCGCGAACAGCACCTGGAAGAGCGGGTTGCGGCTGAGGTCGCGCTGCGGGCAGAGCCGCTCGACCAGCTTCTCGAACGGCAGCTCCTGGTGTGCGTACGCCTCCTTCGCGACCTCGCGGACCCGGCCGAGCAGTTCGCGCCAGGACGGGTCGCCCGAGAGGTCCGTGCGCAGCACCGCCGTGTTCACGAAGTAGCCGACGGCGTCCGCGGTCTCCACCCGCTGACGGCCGCCGATCAGCGTGCCGACGGCCACGTCCGTCACATCGGCGTACCGGCCGAGCAGCACCTGGAGCGGTGCGAGCAGCCCCATGAACAGCGTGATGCCTTCGGCCTTGCACAGTGCGCGCACCCGGTCGGCCAGGTGGGCGGGGACGCGGAACAGCTCGCGCCGTCCGTGGTGCCCGGCGATCGCCGGGCGCGGCCGGTCGGTCGGCAGTTCCAGGGCGGGGACACCGGCCAGCTGCTCGCGCCAGTAGCCGAGCAGCCGCTCCAGCTCCTCGTCGTCCAGCCGCTCGCGCTGCCACTGGGCGAAGTCGGCGTACTGCACGGGCGGGTCCGGCTCGGCGGGCTGCCGTCCGGCGCGCAGGTCCGCGTAGTGCGTGCCCAGTTCCCGCACGACCAGGTCGAGCGAGGTGCCGTCGGAGGCGATGTGGTGGAGGGTGAGCAGCAGGAGGTCGCGCTGCGGGGTGTGCAGCAGGTCCGCGCGGAGCAGCGGTGCCTCGCCCAGGGCGAAGGGGATGCGGATCCGCTCGGTGAGCAGCCCGTCCAGCGCCTCCTCGGAGGTCTCGATGCGGGTGATGTGCACGGGTGCGGCGGGCTGCACCTGCGGCTCGGCCAGGCCGTCCACCTCCCGCAGCGTGGTGCGCAGCACCTCGTGCCGGCGGACGACGGACGACAGGGCCTCCTGGAGGGCCGGCACGGCGGCGCGTCCGTCCGGGAAGGCCAGGACGAGCGGCAGGTGGTAGGCGGGGATCCCGCTGTTGAGCTGCTCGAAGATCCAGATCCGTTCCTGGCCGAAGGAGAGTCCGGCCCGGGTGGCCGGGCGGATCGGCTCCTCGTGCACCGCGGGCAGCGTGGCGAGGGCCGCGGCGAGCCCGGCCGGCGTCGGGTGGGCGAACACCGTCCGGGTGTCGACCGGTACGGCGAGCACCTCGCGCAGTCGGGCGACCGCGCGGACGGCGGTGAGGGACTGCCCGCCCAGGCTGAAGAAGTCGTCGTGGGGGGAGACATCGGTGAACCCGAGCACCTCGCCCCACACCTGGCAGATGGCAGCGGTCTCCGGTCGCAGGGGGCCGTCCCCGGCCGCGGGTCCGGCCGAGCGGACCCGGTCGTATCCGACACCGGCGAGGGCGTTGCGGTCGGCCTTGCCCGCGGGGGTCCGGGGCAGGGCCTCCAGCACGGCGTACCCCTGCGGCACCATGTAGGCCGGGAGGCTCCGGGCGAGGTGATCGCGGATCAGGGCCGGCAGGTCGTCCGGCGCGGTCCCCGCACCGATCGCGTACGCCACCAGCTGGGCGCCGCCCGCGGCCTCGTGGTCGACCGTGACCACGGCGTCCGCGACGAGCGGATGGCTGCGTACGGCCGCCTCGATCTCGCCGATCTCGATGCGATGGCCGCGCACCTTGACCTGGTGATCGTTCCTGCCGAGCACCTCCAGGTCGCCCTCGGCGGTCCACCGGGCGAGGTCACCGGTGCGGTACAGGCGCTCCCCGTCGCCACCGAACGGGTCCGGGACGAAGCGTTCCGCGGTCAGCGCCGGACGGTTCAGGTAGCCGCGGGCCACTCCCTCACCCCCGATCCACAGCTCGCCGGTGACGCCCTGCGCGACCTGCGCACCCTGCTCGTCGACCACATGGACCCGGGTGTTGGACAGCGGCATGCCGACCGTCACCCGGCGGTCCGCCGCGTCGATGCGGGCCGCGGTGGCCCAGACCGTCGCCTCGGTCGGGCCGTACAGGTTCCACACCGTGCCGCCGGTGGCGAGCAGGTCCGCGGCGAGCTGCGGGTCCAGCGCCTCGCCGCCCGAGAGCAGTACGCGCCCCCGGCCACCCGTCCAGCCGGACGCCACGAGCATGCGCCACGTGGTCGGCGTCGCCTGGACGACCGTCACCCCGGCGTCCTCGATGGTGGCGGCCAGGAGCTCCGGGTCGGTGTTGGCGGCCTGCGGTGCCATGACCACGGTCGCGCCGAGCGTCAGGGGCAGGAACAGTTCGAGCGTCGAGATGTCGAACGAGAGCGGAGTCAGCGCGAGGACGCGGTCCCCGGCGGCAAGTCCGGGACGCTCGGCCACGCTGGTCAGGAAGGAACTGATCGCCGCGTGGGCGATGCCCACGCCCTTCGGCAGCCCGGTGGATCCGGAGGTGTAGATGGCGTACGCCAGGTGGTGCGGCCGCAGCGCATCGCGGGGGGCCGCAGGGGCATGCGCGCGGCCCGCCGCCGTGACGTCCTCGACCAGCAGGAGTTCCACCGCCCCGGCGGCGTCCTCCACCGCCGAGCGTGCCTGCGCGTGATGGAGGGCGTCGCACAGCACGAGGGCCGCGCCGGAGTCCGCCCGCATGTACCGCAGCCGGTCGGCTGGGTAGCCGGGGTCCAGCGGCAGGTACGCGGCGCCCGACTTCAGGATGCCGAGCAGCGCCACCACCATGTCGACGGACCGGCCCAGGCACACGCCGACCAGCGACTCCGGACCGATGCCCCGTGCGTGCAGCTCGGCGGCGAGCACGGCGGCACGCCGGTCGACTTCGGCATAGGTGGCGCGGTCCGAACCCGCGATGACGGCAACCGAGTCAGGGGCCGTCGCGACCCGCTGCTCCCACAGTGCGACCAAGGTGGTCGGCGCCATTGAACTGATCCTTTCTCAACCCCAGAGGGGGACGTCTGTCAACTCCAGGCGGGGGCGGTGTGCGCGATCGACTCCGCCAGCCGCCCCTCCGTGCCGCGCACGTAGAGGTGATCGCCCGGGAACATCCGCAGGTCGAATGCGCCCGTGGTGTGATCGCGCCAGGCGGCCAGCTCCGCGGCACGGACGGTCTCGTCCTCGGAGCCGCCGAGCACGGTGAACGGGCAGGGCAGCGGCACCTCGTACGACGGCTCGTACGTCTCGCTCACGGTCAGGTCCGCGCGCATCATGGGGAGCAGCAGCTCCT
This sequence comes from Streptomyces sp. NPDC001502, assembly GCF_042894785.1. NCBI lineage: Bacteria > Bacillati > Actinomycetota > Actinomycetes > Kitasatosporales > Streptomycetaceae > Streptomyces > Streptomyces sp. NPDC001502. The sequence continues at coordinate 93,852 of NZ_JBIAVW010000011.1, read as the reverse complement.
GCAGCTCGGGATCGAGGCCGGCCAGTTCCGCACGCCCGAGCCGTTCGAGCAGGTCGGCGTCCGGCAGGGCGTGCACCTGGTCCCGGTCCGGCACCTGGGGCGCGCGCATCGCGGAAAGGAACAGCCGGGCGGGCAGCCGCGCCCCCGTCTCCCGCAGCCGGTGGGCCACCGCGAAGGCGAGCTGCGCGCCCATGCTGTGTCCGAAGAAGGCGAAGGGCAGCTCCGAGCGCTCCGCGATGAGCGGTGCCAGCTCGTCCACCACGGCGTCCACGGAGAGCAGGCACGGTTCGGCGAACCGGTTCTCCCGGCCGGGCAGCTGCACGGAGCAGACCTCGACGCTGTCCGGGAAGTGCCCGGTCAGCCGGTACGAGGAGGCGCCGGCGCCGGCATGCGGGAACACGAACAGGCGGCGGTTCGCCGTCCCCTCCCGGCTGCCCAGGCCGCGCAGCCACAGCGGCGCGGTGACGGTGTCGGTGCTCATCGCGCCGGGACCTGTGCCTCGGGCGCGGACGACGCGACGCGCACGGAGCGCGGCGTCAGGTCGGTCCACACGTCTTCGATGTGGGCGAGGCACTCCTGCTTGGTGCCCTCGGTGCCCACCGCCGTCCAGCCGGCGGGCAGGTCGCGATCGGCGAACCAGATCGAGTACTGCTCCTCGTGGTTGACGACGCTCACGTAGCGCTCTTCCCGGCTGCTCATGATCAGGCCTCCACACCGTCGAAGAAGCCGGCCGCGCGGTAGCCCTTGCCGGCTGCGACGACCCGGTCGTGCACCCACTTGCCGACGGCGAGGTCCAGTACGCCGAGGCCGAACGGGGCGAAGACCGCGGGGCGTCCGGGCTCCCTGGCGGCTCGCCCGCCCAGCAGATCGCCGATGGTTCCGTCGATGAAGTCGCGGTTGCCGGTCAGCTGCTCGGTCAGATGCAGCGAGGTGCGCTCGCGCACGGCGTGGTCCACGTCGTCGGTGAAGTTCTGCGCGGCGAGGACCACGTCGGGGGCGAGGTCGCGCAGCGAGAGGTGGAGCACCACCGGCCCGTGCGCCACGAGCTGCGGATCGTGCAGGTGCGGCTCGCCCGCGACGGTGGTGAGCACGACCAGATCGCAGTCGGTGAACGCGTCCTCGACGCGCTCGGCGATCTCCACCTCGGCCGTGGAGTCCGCCTTCAGGATCCGGCCGTAGCGGTCGGCGGCGTCCCGGTCGAGGTCGAAGAGCCGGAAGGCGCCGATCTCCCAGTCCAGGTCCCGCAGGAACTTCCACACGTGCTGGGCGATCAGGCCGGTGCCGACGACGCCGACCCGGCGGGCCCGCCGTTCACCGAGCAGTGCCTCGGCGCCGAGTACCGCGGAGGCCGCGGTCCGGGTGGCGGAGATGATCGAGGACTCCATGCAGGCGAACGGGAACCCGTTGGTGCAGTCGTTGAGGATCAGCGTGGCCGAGGCGCGGGGAACCCCGTGCCGGGTGTTGTCGGGGAAGCTGGCGATCCACTTGTTGCCCGCGACGTCGAACTCGCCACCGAGGTAGGCCGGCAGGGAGATGACGCGTGAGCGGCTCTGGTGCGGGAACCGGAGGAACGAGCTGTGCGGGTTGGAGCTCTGGCCGGCGTCGTGCGTCAGATAGGCGGCGCGGACCACTTCCAGGATCTCCGGGCGGCTGCCCTCGACCTCCGCGGCGACGGAGGCCGCGTCGATCACCGTCATGGTCGGCGGGGTCATGGCGTGCATGTGAGCTGTTCTCCTTCGGTGCGCGGCCGGTCCTGTGCGAGGGCGGAGTGCAGTGCATCCTCCGCGCGCAGTCGCTGGAGCCAGTCGTGGTCGTAAACGGTCTTGAGGTAGGCGTGCCCGCGGTCCGCGGCGAGGAAGGCCACGGTGGGGCGGCGCCCGATGGGCCGGTTCCGTGCGAAGTAGCTCCGGATCGCGGCGTAGATGCTGCCCGTCGATCCGCCGGCGAACAGCCCGTACCGGGCGAGCAGCTCGTGGCAGCTCTCGGCGGCCCGGACCTCGGAGACGATCTCTACGTCGTCGATCAGCGCCTGCTCACACAGCGGCGGCACGATGCTGGACCCGATGCCGGGGATCCTGCGCTTCCTGGGCGGTCCGCCGAAGATCACCGATCCCTCGGTGTCCACGGCCACCACGACACACTGCGGGAACTCTTCCTTGACCCTGCGGGAGACGCCCGCGATGGTCCCACCGGTGCCCACACCGACGAACAGGTAGTCGATCACGCCGGCGTCCTTGACCAGCTCTCCGGCGGTGAAGCGGTAGTGCGCTTCGAGCGCGTCCGGGTTCGCGTACTGGTTGGGCCAGTACGCATGGGGAAGCTCGGTCAGCAGCTCCTGGACCCGGGACAGACGGGTCTTCAGGTAACCGCCCGTGGCGTCCCGGCCGGCCACTCGCTCCACACGCCTGCACAGGGTGCGCAGGTGCTCTTCCGTGCCCGCGTTGCAGTTGGGGTCGATGACCGGGACGAACGGAATGCCCAGCAGGCGGCAGTAGAAGGCCAGCGCCAGGGCGAAGTTTCCGGACGAGGATTCCACGACAGTGGTGCCGTGGAGGATCTCTCCACGGACGATCGCCTGCTCCAGGATCCAAAGTGCCGAACGATCCTTGGTGCTGCCGGTCGGATTACAGAATTCCAGCTTGGCAACAATATTCAGTTCGTCATCTTCGAGAGGAATCAGCGGGGTCCCCGCCAGGCCGTTGCGGAGCTGCCTGATTCGCTCGACCAGCGCCTTGTCGGCATGTCTTTGAACCATGATCCGACTCTGGCACGCCGAATTCCGGACGGGCTCAAGCGCGACTCAAGCACGATCCGCCGCGGCTGTGGTGAAGCCGGCCAGGCTCACCCGCGGCGGTCCGCCGCCCCGTTCAACCGCACGTCGTGGGCAGTTGAACCGGCCGGGCGGGCACGTCATTCGGCGGTGCTGTCCAAGTGGCCACGGCGTACGGCCTCGACGCCCGCCTGGAAGCGGCTGCGGGCCTCCAGCTGGGTGAGCAGGCCCGACACGGTCCTGCGCACGGTCCGGGCCGAGACCCCGAGCTGGTGGGCGATCGCGTCGTCGGTGAGCCCGCGCGCCATTAGGCGGAGTACTTCGGCCTGGTGCGAGGTCAAATCCTCCGGAGCCCGCTCCGGGCTCACGCCCAGGGGCTGTGCCGACTGCCATACGGACTCGAAGAGTGCGGATATCAGCGTGATCGTGCCCGCGTTCTCCACCATCACCGCGCCTGCTCCGGTGTTCTGGCTGTCCGTCGCGATGAGGGCGATGCGCTGGTCGACGAGAATGAGACGGTTGGGCAGGGAGGGAGCGGTACGGATCATGCCCCCGTGGGCGACCAGCCATTCGGCATGGGCAACGGTGGGCGCATCGCGCCGGATGCTGTCGAGATAGACGGTGCGCATGCGGATTCCCTGTTCGAGCAACCGCAGGTTGAGAGGCCGTGACGCGACCATGTTCTCCGGCGTCTGCGGCCCCCCGGGGGCGAACGTCAGGAATTCTTCCTGTACTTGCGTGGTGAGAATCTCTATCTGTTCCCTGATGGCGTCGACGCCCGCCACGTAGTGGAATCCCGCCCCGGCTCCCGGAGCGTACTGATGGGCGAACTGGGCCATCGTCTCCGCGACCACCGCGCGGCTCGCCTCGACGCGCTGCTGATGCGCGGCCAAATCGGCCTGCTGTTGGGCAAGCAGGGCTTCCAGGCCGAGGAGGGGGTTTACCGGACGTACCTGGGTGTGGTCCTCTGTCGAGCGTCGGACGAGCGCGAGCCGGCTCAACCGGTCGAGCGCATCACGCACCGCGCCGGCCGGCAGACCGAGGGAGTCCGCCCAATCGGCGACGCCTCCCTCCGGGCGGGACAGCATGGTCCGGTACACGACCTCCGCGACCGAATCGATGCCCAGTCCAGAAAGCAATGGGACTCCCCCCTGGATGTCCGATTCCCTGAATGCAAACCGATAGGTAACCCCGGAGATTACATGAAGGCCCAGGTCCGAGCAGTGATGGGGATTACGTGCGGCTCCACCGCGCCAGGGGTCCTTGCGACAAGGAACGTCGGGGCGAGCTCGCCGAGAATGTCCACTTTCTTACGGTAGGTAAATTTTGTACCTGGTTCACGTGTACCTGGCACCCCATCCGGCCGGTACGGCGCTGCCCATGGACGTGGCGGCACTCGTCACGGGGGCCGCCGCGCGAGCCCCGGAGATCCTGCACGTCGCCGTGCACCCGGCGGACGGACCCGGCCCGGTCATCGGCGTCTACCTCAGGTCGGCGGCACCCGAGCTCGCCGAGTCGGCGGCGCGTGTGGCCTGGTGGAGCGCCGTGGACGAGTGGCCGCGGCTGGGTGAGTGGTCCCTGCTGCGGGCGTCGGTGTCCCTGGCACCGGACAGTGCCGGGTGATCCCCGTCTGGGCCGATTCGTACCGTGCGAGCAGCCGTCTTCCTGTCCACATGCGGACATGACCGCTCTGCCCCTCCCCGGAACCCTTCACTCCGCCCTTGTGTACCGGCCATATTCGGTGTCGGGGCCGATCGGAGCCCCGGAGAACGTTGTACGAGGGGGAACAGAAAGATGATGACGGTTCGTCGGGTCGCAGGTTTCGGTGTCGCGGTCGCTGCTGTGCTGACGATGGCCCTGGGCGTGGCCGGGGTGGGCCCCGCACAGTCGGCGTCGCACCAGGTCCAGAGCCTGGCGGACGACGCGGGCTGGCAGTCGCCCAACCCCCGCACGGTGGCCGCTTCCGGTCAGCAGACGTTCCGGTACGACGCGGGCTGGCAGTGACGGTCCCACCCCGGGGGAGGACGGCCGCGGAGCACCTGCTCGCACTGCGGGACGAGCTGCCCCGGCTGCCGGTGGAGAGCGTTCCGGTGAAAGCCCTGAAGATCACCGGCTCGCCCCGTTCCAGGATGGAGAGTCCGGAACACGCACGTACGCTCCTGGAAGCCGGTGACCGGCTTCCACCGGTTCTCGTCCACCACCCCTCGATGGTGGTCATCGACGGCATCCACCGGGTCCGGGCGGCCGAGATGCGGGGCCGGGCCACCATCCCCGTCCGCTTCTTCCGCGGCAGTGCGGAAGAGGGCCGGCTCCTGGCGGTGGCCCTGAACGTGACCCACGGCCTTCCGCTCTCCCCGGGGGAGCGCACCGCAGCGGCCGAGCGCATCCTCGCCGCACACCCCACATGGTCGGACCGGTCGGTGGCGTCGGTCGTGGGCCTCTCCGCCGGCAGGACCGCCGCCCTGCGCCGAAGGGTTCTCGGCGCACCCGGACCCGGTGCCGTGCGCGTGGGACGTGACGGCCGCGCCAGGCCGCTGGACCCCTCGCGGGGCCGGGAGCTGGCGGCCTCGCTCATCAGGAGCAATCCGCAGGCCTCACTGCGTGAGATCGCGAAGGAGGCCGGGATCTCACCGGCCACCGTCGCGAAGGTACGGGACCACCTGGCGCGCGAGGACGGGGCGGCCGTCCCCCCGGGGGCCTCGCGGGGAACCGGAGCCGGCATCGGCCGCGGCGCACCCGCCGACGGCCGGGGACGGCCGTCGGACGTGGGCGAGATCCACCGGCTGCTGCGCGGCGATCCCTCGCTGCGCTTCACCGAATCGGGGCGCTCCGTGCTGCGTCTCCTGGATTCCGGTGCCGCCGTCGCTCTGAACAGGCAAGAGATCGCGGCCAGTCTGCCCGCGCACTGCAAGACCGCCGTGGCCCAGCTCGCGCGGGCCTATGCGCAGAGCTGGCAGCTCCTCGCCAACGAGGTCGCACGGTGATCAGGGCAGTCCGGTCGGAGCCGTAGCGGACCGCCAAGAGTCCAACCCGAGTACCTGCACGTGTGCGGGGATGGAGAGGCAATGCGAGTCAATCTTCTGGGGTCGTTCGAGATCTATGCCGGAGAAAGCTCCGTCAACACCGCACCTGCAGCCCAGAAAATGCGTCAGATCCTGGCCGTCCTGACCCTGAACGCGAACAGGGTGGTGCGGTCGCATCAACTCGTCGACGAACTGTGGGAAGACAATCCACCCGCCAGCGCCAGCACGGCGCTGCAGACGTACATCTATCAGATCAGGAAGAAGTTCGAGCTGGGCAGCCCGCGACGGGGCGGCTCCCGCACGAACGCCGAGACGCCGTCCCTGAGCACGATCGACGGCGGGTACCAGCTGACACTCGCCGCCGATCGCGTGGACGCGTTCCTCTTCGAACCCCTCGTTTCCCGCGGACGCAGGGAATTCCAGGCGGGCGACCACCCGCGCGCCCGTGACTCGGCGGCCGCGGCCATGGAACTGTGGCGCGATTCGGCCCTGGTGGACGTGCGCAAGGGCGCCCTCCTGGAGGCCGAAGCGCTGCGCCTGGCCGAGCTGTACAGCAGTGCCAGGAATCTACGCATCGAGGCAGATCTCCATCTCGGCCGCCACCACGAGCTCCTGGGGGAGCTCACGTCCCTGGCCGCACTCGAACCCACCAACGAGGGAGTGCAGCGCAGCCTGATGACGGCGCTGTACCGAACGGACCGAAGGGCGGACGCGCTGCGGGTGTTCCACCGGGCACGCGCCTCGATCGCCGATGAACTCGGACTCGATCCCTCACCCGAACTGCAGGCCCTGCACACGGCCATCCTCAACTCGGACGATTCCCTGCTGTCGTCGCCCCACCCGGCGCGTGCGGTCGCGGCCGTCTCCGCCCCCACCGTCCAGGCACCGTGCCACGTGCCCGCCCCGCAGGGCCGGCTGACCGGCCGGACGGGCCAGCTGGTCCGCATCGTCGGCGCGCTGACTCCCCAGCCGGCGACAGGAGAAAGGTCTCTCGTCGTGGTGGGCGGCGGTCCTTCGTCGGGCAAGAGCGAGCTCTGCCTCCACGCCGCCCAGCAGGTCAGGGACCACTACCCCGATGGGCAGCTGTTCGCCCGGCTCCTCGACGACGACAACCGGCAGGTCGGTCACGCGGAGATCCTGCGCTCCTTCCTGCGCGGCCTCGGAGCGACCGGGGAACAGCTCGAACTCGACGTCACCGATCTCAGCCTGCTCTACCGCACGTGGACCGCCGACCGTCGCGTCCTCGTCGTGCTGGACGACGTGACCCGGGCGGAGGACCTCTCCCTGCTCCTGCCGTCCGGCACGGGATGCGGAGCACTGGTCAGCGGCCGGCGGCGGCTGTTCGTCCCCTCGGCCACCGAGCACATCACCCTCGACCGGCTTCCGCTCGACGATTGCCTGGAGGTCCTGCTGACCGCCGTCCCGGAGCACCGGATCACCATGGACCCGGAGGGGGTCCGCGGTCTGGCCGAGCTCTGCCAGGGACTGCCCGGCGCACTCTTCGCCGTGACGTCGAAACTCCGGCTGCGGCCGCACTGGACCGCCCGTCAGGCGATCACCTGGATCACCGGGTCCTCGTACGCCCGCGAGGACCCGCTGGGCACCCAGGCCGGCCTCGACCGCACACTGGCCGCCGTGCCCGCCGCGGTCCGGGCGGCATTCCACACGCTGGCCGCCCAGGGGGACCCGGCGCGCATCACCCCGGCGACCGCGGCCGTACTCCTCGGCACCGACGAGCACCACGCCGAAGCGGTGCTCGAAGAGCTCGTGGAGCTGTACCTCCTGAGCGCCTCCACGCCCTCGCAGGACGGGCGGTTCTCCTACGCGTACGACTACTCCGGGCAGGCACTGCGGGAACACCGCATCTCCTGGGGACGCCGTGCCGTGCGCCCGGACCGCGCGCTGGCGCCCCCCGCGGCGGCCTGAACGGCCCCGCCGCCCACTGCGGCCGACCCCGCCCGCCCCACGCCCTCAAGGAACCCCTGTGAACGCCAAACCCGTCGTGCTCGTCGCCGACCCGCTCTCTCCCGCCGCACTGGAAGCCCTCGGCAGCGACGTCGAAGTCCGCCGGTGCGACGGCACGGACCGGCCCGCCCTGCTGGCCGCCGTCCGCGACGCGGACGCGCTGCTCATCCGCAGCGCCACGACCGTGGACGCCGAGGTCATCAGGTGCGCCGAGCGCCTCACGTTCATCGGCCGGGCCGGCGTCGGCCTGGACAACGTCGATGTCCGGGAGGCCGATCGCCGCGGCATCCTGGTGACCAACGCCCCCACCGCGAACGTGGTGTCCGCCGCCGAGCTGACCTGTGCGCTGATCATGGCCGCCGCGCGCCACATCGTCCCGGCCGGGACCGCCCTGAAGCAGGGCACCTGGAGCCGCAGCCGCCATACGGGCTTCGAGCTGTTCGGCAAGACGCTCGGTGTCATCGGCCTCGGCCGCATCGGCACCCTCGTCGCCGAGCGGATGGCGGCGTTCGGCATGGACATCGTCGCCCACGATCCGTACCGGCAGGATGCCTCCCCGGACGGGATCAAGCTCATGTCCCTGGAAGACCTGCTGCACCGTGCCGACGTCGTCACCGTCCACTTGCCGAAGACCCCGGAGACCACCGGTCTGATCGGACAGGCCGAGCTGGGGCGGATGAAGCCCACGGCGCTCGTCGTCAACGTCGCCCGGGGCGGCATCGTCGACGAGGACGCGCTTCATTCCGCGCTGAGCTCGGGGCGCATCGCAGGCGCCGCCCTGGACGTCTTCAGCCATGAACCGTGCACCGAGTCTGCGTTGTTCGGCCTGGACAACGTCACGGTGACGCCGCACCTGGGCGCCGGCACCACGGAAGCCCAGGACCGGGCGGGAGTGACGGTCGCGCTCGCCGCACTGGCGGCGCTCCTGCCCGAGCCGACGGCCACCGGGGTGCCGTACGGCGCCTGAGGCCCGCCCGAGGAGGAGCATGACGCGGATCACGCGAGCGGGCCGCCCCGTGCCGGCGGCCACCAGGACATCGGGCTACGGCCGACCCGGCTGGTCACGCTCTGCGGGGCGTCCCGGCAGCGGTCCGGACGGCCTGGCGTATGCCCAGGTCGACACCGCGCTCGTCCGCAAGCCCTGCGAAGTGGCCTGCTGAATCCGGATGGTCCCGCAACGCGGATGCCACGATGCTTGCCGCGTCTCCGTCGAGCTCGCGCAACCAGGGACGGATCGCGTCCTGCGGGTCCCACTGGTTCCAGGACTCATCCCACTTGCACATGGTACGAACGGCCTCATCCAGCAGATCCCATTCGCTCCGCTCAGCCGCGTAGGCGGATACAGCGTGAAGCCAGGAGACAGCACGCGCTGCCTCACCGAACTGCACCATCCTTGTGCCGTTTCCGCCTGCATGTTCAGCGAATGCGTGCATAAGCGCGTTGGCGTGCTGGGGGTTCCGGGACAGGGGCGGTGCCGCGACTTCCGGAGGGAGCCGGGTCAGGACATCCAGATGCAGGTCGTAGTCATCGGGGTAGTCCGAGATGAGCACGAGCAGTGCGTCGACGGAGGCGGAATCACCTGTACTGGCGGAGGCCAACAGCGGTGCCGCCTGCTCAACGGGCGGGCCCTGAGGCACGCTGAATTCGCGCGCGATCAGAGTGAGCAGTTCTCCGACGCTCTGGGGTCTCTGTGCGGGGTCAGGCTGCGTGGTAGCCCTGACTACGCTGCGCCAAGGGCCGGCGGGCGGGAGCAGGACTACGTTCGCCTGGGGTGTCTTTCCGGTGAGTGCCCAAGCGATCACACGTCCAAGGCTGTAGATATCGCTGGCATGAGTGGTGGTGTCATGCGGGTCCATGGACAGTTCAGGCGCGGCGAATCCCTCGGTGCCGATGTAGTGCCCTGTCCGGCCGGGCACAGTCGTCTGCCCCCGTGGTCGACGCCCGATTCCCCAATCGGCGAGGACCCACCGCTCCTGGAGGAGCAGGATGTTGGAGGGCTTGATGTCGCGGTGCACCCAGTCCCGTTTGTGTGCTTCAGCCAGCACGGATGCCATGGAATTCACCAGGGCGTGCAGCTGCTCAGGGTCTCGGAGCTGTTCGTGACGGTCTTCTGCAGTCGCGTCAGCCATAGGCATGACAAACCAGGCGCCATCCGGCTCGGCGTCGAGAACCGGCATGGCGTGCGGGTGGGTGCTCAGCAGGCGCGATATCTCAATCTCGCGCTGCATTCGGGCAGCAGCAAGGTCGCGCTTTGATCGGCGACGCTTGAAGGCTACCTCCGTCTTTGACAGCTTGTGAACGGCGCGAAATACCTGAGCCTGGCCACCCTCTCCCATCGGGAGCCGGTCGAGCGCGTATGCGTTGCGATCTCCGCATGCATTCAGGAGAATTTCTTTGTAGTGGCCGAGGTCTTCCGGGAGGGTCGTTGACGGTCCGGAAGGTGCGTGCGCAGATGCAGTGCTCGTGATCGAGCCTGCCGCAGACAGCGCCGAGGCGTACGAGAGCACTCGTGTGCTCAGCCCGTCGACGAATCCTTTGACCGGCATGTCCTTACGGGGCTCTTCAAACGAAGGGTCTTCGCCTTTGCCTACGGATACGTATGCGATTCCATCGTAAAGACCGTCGCTATGGAACTGGGCGAATGTCTCACCCAGTCGCTCTTTGTAGGAGCCTCGGGTTGCCCGGGTGGCATTTGCGCCTTGGCCCTCTTCGAGAACGAAGAATATGCCGAGGTATGGGCGAAATCTCTCGATGCTCTGGCCGTCGTGCTGCCTGACAGCGAAGGCATTTGACGTCAGCTCTTGGATGCGATTGTTGAAATTGTTTCCGTAGGCGGGGCCGCCGAGCGACTTGATGACGATGGCGGCGAGAGGGATGTCGTCCCTGAAGATCGCCAGATCCCATGCCGAGCGACCGAGACCGTAAGAGCCCGGGAATTCTGCGGCCCGACCGATTCGAATCCACGATTGGTCGATGCCACGCGCGACGAGGGCCTCACTCAAGGCTGTCGCCAGGGCATCGTGCTGGCCACCTGCTCTCACCGCTGAGAGCTCATTGGCAGCGGCGCCCCGGCGGACGGACCCTTGCATGCGCCACTCGCGCGCGGCCCAATAAAATCGGGCTGCTTCCCTCACTGGCTCGGCCATGGCCCCCCGTTCGGCGTTGATCGCGACCATCGGCCAGGCTACAGAGCGGGTCTGACACCGGGTGAGCCGCGTGGTCGCGTCGGAAGCGCCGCGGACGGCCGAGGGCCTACCAGCACCGAGCTGCCGAGGAGGAGTGGTGAGCCTCCGCTGGGTTCTGGGCCCATCCTGACGAGACAGGGCGCCAACCATGGCCGGTTGGCGCCTTCTTCGTTCGGGAAACGGGATTGCGTCAGCGCTTGTTCTTCCAGTTCCGGATGGCCTGGTCGAGCTGTGACCGCAGTCGGTCAGCGGCATCCGTGCCCGGCAACAGCTCGGGGTACGACTCGCTCGGGCGCCCAGCGATCAGGGCCCCCAGGTTGGTGGAACTCTGCGAGGGAAAGACGAGCGAGCACTTCTTCGGACCCATTTCCTGGGCCAGCCCGAGGAACCCCCGGCCGATGCCAAGGGGAGGTGAGGCGCTGTAGTGCTTCGCTTCGATCGCTGCGACGAGCTTGGCGCTCCGCGGGTGCACCCCGGCCTGCCGACTCCGCTCGGCTTCCTGGTGATCGATGATGGCGACGTCGCATTCGTGTGCGACTTTCGATGTGGCGGCGACGACATAGACGCCCAGGTGGATCTCCAGCCGCTTCTGGATGCCGGGGAAGCTGACCAGGATGTAGGTGAAGGTGCCTGACCAGAGGTTTCCCGGGGACCTGCGGAAGCGCAGTGCGGTGGCTTGAGTCCTGCCGTCCTGGGTGAGCAGTGCGGTACCGCCGGCCGCCCTCGCGGCATCGAGACACAGGGTCAGTAGCGATGCCTCGTAGAGGTCGGATTCATCCGCACTGTTGCGGTATACGGGCTGCAGGACACCAATCGCCTTCTCGATGGCCTGGACCAGGCTTGCCCTGCTCATCGGTTGGCCTCCACACGAGAGTTGGTTCCCTCGGACAACAGCTCCCGCACCAGTTCGAGCGCGACGTGCGCCTGCTCCGTTTCCTGCTGGAGGTGGATGGAGGAGGGAATTTCCAGTTCCGGGTCACCGAACTCGATGGTCAGGTCCATCTCGTGAGCCAGCGCCGTGTCCAGCGCGGCTTTGCGCGAGGCGTACATGGTCTCGGCGAGCGTCAGGATGGCACCGCGGATGAGGTCGATGCTCTCGTCGCCCGTGTACGGGATGACTGCGACGTCGGACTCCCCGAGGCGTTGCAGTTTCGTCTCCGCCAGCCTGCTGGCACGCGCCGCGTACTGGCTCTCCTGCTCCTGCTTCAGCTTCTCTTCGGAAACGGCCCGACCCTGTCGCACTTCCTGGTCGAGCTGGCTCGCCACATCCCCTAACTTGCCCTCTTTGAGCTGCTCCATGATGCGGGTGTACTGATCGCTGTCGAAAGACACGTGGCCCCTCCCTGAGTGCCTCTCCAGGACTGTACTCACGGGCGCTGACAGATGAGGGCGAGTTGATCGACACGAGCCGATCGAGGCCCCGTCGGTTGCCGACGGTCACTCGTTAGGTCACGCATGTTCCGATCGGGCCTGACGCCGGACTGACGAAGTACGACGAGGCGTACGTGAACTGCGCGGACCTTCACACGGTTGCGAAGCCGCGGTTGCGAAGGAAGCTGGGGCTGCTTGCTCCGGGTGAACTGCACCGTGTGGAGGACTCGGTCCGTCTGATTCTCGGGCTGCAGCGCTGACCCTGTCCGCGGACTGACCTACGCCGGCATGACGCTGTGGATGCGGGACAGTGTGAAGACTCGTTCGGCGTCCCGCAGGTGGCACCACGCTTCGAGGTAGGGCGGGTCGAGTTCGAGGCGGCTGAGGGTACGGACGGTGCGGCTGCCCGAGGCTGCGACGTACTCGACCGTGATGGCGGTGCCGGCGTCGAGGGCGTGGCCGAGCTGGCGCACGTCGGCGTAAGTCAGCTGCGTGGCGTACCCGGCGACGATCTCCTCGGTATCCGTTCCGAAAGGCACTCCGGTGCCGAAGGGACCGGGCTCCGGGGCGGTTGGCGGGACGTTCAACAGCCGTGCTGCCAAAGTGCGTGCTTCATCAACCGTCGGCGCCTCAGCCGCCCGGCCTGCCACGCGTCCCGTGCCGGTCTTTGCAGAGGTCTTCCGTGGAGTGGGAACGGCGGCGGCCCGCCGAGGTGGGACCTTCTCGATGCGTACGGTTCCATCGGCGGCTTCGGCGACGGGGGCGTAACCCTCGCTCCGTAGCGCGGCCAGGGTCCGGTCGGGTGCGGCGGCGCTGACGAGCACCGTCGGCGCGAGCTGCCGGAGCCCGAGTGAGGTCAGTCCTCGGTGGGCGGCGAGCTCGGCCAGGAGCGCCGGCTCGTCGCCATGGATGACGCAGGCGGCGGGGGCGATGCGTACCCGGCCGTGACGGCGTGCCGCATCGGCGATGAGGTAGGACAGCGGCTGCGGCAGGGGCCCCGCCGCAATGGCGGCCAGCTCGGCCGAGATCGCTTCCGGAGTGCGGCCGGCGTCCAGGGCACGGCGGATGCTGTTGGCGCTGAACCGCCATACCGAGGCCGCCCCGCTGGTCTCACGGGCCGCGGTCGCATCCAGGAGCTCGGCGAGGCATGCCGCGGGTGTGCCGCTGACGACGGCCGTGAGGTCGCCGCCGAGCCGGGCTGTGCCGGTGGCCTCGGGCAGCAGTCGCCGGCACTCGGCGGCCAGTTCCTCAGCGTCACCGGCCAGCAGAGCCGCGCCGAGCGGCGAGAGGGAGCCTCGGGCGACAACGCCCAGCAGCTCGGCCTCGCGGACCGTGGTGGCGAACGGTGTCTCATCGCTGAACGACGGGTGGGCGAGCGGACGGTGCCAGGCCACGAGCGGGCCCAGATCCGTGGCGACCCGCGCGCCCCGTCCTTCCGGGAGCCCTGCCGCCGCGGCGAGGAGCCCACCGCGCGCCTGCATGCAGCCGTCGCACAGAGGTGTTCCGGCCAGGGCCGGGAGCGCCTTGTTGTCCTCGTCGCGGGACTGGGACGGGGTGAGCGGCAGCTTCCACCATGCCTGAAGAAGCACGGCGAACCGGGCCGCGGGTGCCTGCGCCGCCCAGGCGTCGTACTCCTTGGTGGGCGCGACGCGGGGGCCGTCCGTGGCCAGTAGCCCCACCGAGTACGCAGTCTCCAAGGCGATGCGCACCACGACGTCAACGGCATGTGCGGTCTTGCCGATTCGGCTCAGTTCGCGCGCGCCGACCCCACCGGACTTCAGCCGGGCCGGTGGAGCCGCCGAGCAGACCGACAGGACCGAGGCGGCGTGGGCCGCGAAGGCCGTGGCTGCCGCTGCTGCCTCTCGGTTCACCTCCACAGCCGTGACGAAGACCAGCTCCGTGGCGGGCGGTACGGGTTGGAACGGGGCATGCCAATCGGGCCCGCGCAACGCCAGCGCCACCTCGGCGGGCATGCGGTCCCTCCCGTATCCGTGGTGATCGCAGACGAGGAAGCCCCGGTCCAGGGCCCAGCGTGCGCCCGGCCGGGAATCGGCCTCGGGAGCCCCGAACACGATGGACTCCTTCTGCGGCGACACTGACTCCGCTCGTCGCCGAAGCAGCTCCCGGGCGGCAGACGGGGCCTTCGCGATCATGGAGGCCACGCGCTCTGGATCGCTGTGGTGTTCCAGTACAGCGGCCACGCGCTGCTGCCGGGTGCCGACCGGCTTGATGCCCAGTGCCACGAGCATGCCGCGCAGTTCCTCGGAGGTCACGCCTTCCAGCAGCTTCTCCAGCGGAGCGTCCAGCCCCAGGGGAGCGTCCCATGCGTGCCGCAACGGCGCCGCCATGTGGAGATCTCCGTCACCGTCCGGCCAAACCAGAGCGTGATCGGCCAGAACCTCCAACACGACGTCGAGTTCCCGGGCGGCGGCAGACGCCGTCGCTCCCAGGTTCCTCGCCAGGGTGCCGCGCGACAACGTTCCCAAGGCGGCCAGGGTCTCGGCCACCTGCAGGCACGGCAGCGGGAGCTGCGGCAGAGCGCGCGCCACCGACCCCGGCCGCTGAAGGCGTTCCGCCACTTCCTCTGTCGAGCGGGGCTCCGGAGGGGCCACAGCGTCCTTCCGCGCCACGATGACGCGTGCCAGCCGCGCGCCGTCGAGACCGGCGAGCCAGGCGGCCAGTGTGGATCGGGACGTCATGACAGCACCTCGCCCGGCCGGGAACGTACAAGAGGGCCGGATCCGGCCCGCACCGGGATCAAGGATTGCGCATCCCACCGGCCCGCAGGTGCCGTACGGACGGGTTCACCCGGGGGCGGGCCACTGACGGGCCGATCGAGACCGCGGGTGAGACCAGGACACGGGGTCCCCGACGTGGTGGTCGACGCGATCACGGGCTGGGAGCCGGGCGGGTCGGCGCGCCCGCTGCACGCACGTGACCGGGCCCAGGCCGAAGAGCGCCGCCAGGGCAGACCGGCGATGCGTTCTGGGGCGCCGCCGAGGGGCCTCCAGGCCCCAACCGAGACGGGACAAGCGAAGAGCCCCGCTGCAAGCAGCGGGGCTCTTCGACATCGTGCCCGGTGAGGCACTGGCGGAGGATACGAGATTCGAACTCGTGAGGGGTTGCCCCCAACACGCTTTCCCCATGTTCGTATGCCTGTCCGGCGGGGGCCGTACCCGTCCTGACCTGCGGAGGAGTTCGCTCTTAGCAGGTCTGCGGATGGTCCCGGACGGGGCCGAATGAGACCAGAACTGAGACCGGCCGCAAAGCGGTCGGCTTGGTGTCTGTAACCAAGCCCGCTTGGGTGTGGTGTCAGTCGGTGTCACGGGTTGCGGGCCGCAGATGGGCGGGCAGGGAGCAGGCCGCCGTTCCGCCAGGCAGGCGGTGGCGGTTCACGGCGACCACGCGGTACACGAGTCGGGCGGTCCAGCTGACCGGAGGCAGTGTCATGGCCTGCCCTGCGAGTTGCCAGGACCGGCGCGGGCACTGTTTCAGCAGGTGCGCCACCGCGTCCGCGCCGCCGTGCACGACGGCCGTGCCGGGCTCGATCCACGGGACCTCCCGGTCGGCTCGTTCGGCGGTGATGCCCAGTGCGTTCAGGTTGGCGAATTGCCAGGGGGTGACGACGGCGTCGGGGTCCAGCAGGCGCACGGCGGTGTTGACGGCTGTGGTGCAGAAGCCGCAGTCGCCGTCGTACAGCAGGGTCGGCCGTTCGGCCATGGTCCGTCTCCTTGTCATGCGGTGCGTCCCTGGAGGCGCCCGCCGGGTCCGGATTCGTACGAGGGCCCGGCCGCGCGCTCCCGGGGGCTTTCTCCATCACGGCTTGCGAGGAGCGCCTTGCTGCTCAGCGGCTGCCGTCGACGGAGCCGTCTGTTTGACGGGCCAGGTGGTGAGCGGCATCTGCTGGCCGCAGTCTTGGGCGCCCTCGTCCTTGCAGACGTAGACCGAGGCTGTGGTGGTGGGGGCGTAGTGGGTCTTGAAGCTGACGGGTGTGCTTCCGGGGCCGCACTGCGTGGCGAGCTTGCGCGCGGGGGTGGGGGCGAAATCGTGGATCGCCATCGACCACAGCGAATAGCAGCCGGGGCCGGCGTTCTTCAGTTCGCCCCGGACGACGAGTGTGGAGGAGAGGATTCCGCTGCCCCTTTCCAGCGACCTGCTGCCGTCGGCGGTGGCGGTCCCGTGGCTGGCGGACCACGGCAGGCCGGCGGCCGAGGAGGAGGTGGCCGCGAGCATGACGGTGGCAGCCGAAGCCAGGGCCACGGTGAGGGACTTCAGGGTACGAGAGCTCATCAGAATAGTCCTTTCGACGGGATGACCCACAGATGTCCGGGCTGATCAGGCATGGACGGGCTGTTCGGCGGGCTTCTCCGCTTCCGCAGGAGCCTGTCCGGGAGCATCTGCTCGCTTGCGCCACAGGCGGGTGAGGCGGGGATCGTGCCCGTAGGGGGCGAGGAGGAGCAGCAGGCCCGCCCACATGGCGAAGGCGAAGCTCCACAGGCCCATGACGACCGCGATGCCCAGGTGGAACAGCACTCCCGCGGGCAGGAGCGCCCATCTCACCTTCTGCGGCATGAGCAGCGCGGCAGCGAGGACGATCTCGAGCATGAGAGGGCCCCAGGTCATCGCGGCGACGCCCACGGGGTTGTCGATGACCAGGTTCAGGGCGGGCCTGAGCCAGTCGGGGGCGCCGAAGGCGTAGTTGTTGATCCAGTAGTACAGGGCGCTGCCGTCGGCCCACTCGGCGTGGGGCAGCTTGGCCACGCACGACTGGAAGTAGATGACGGACATCTGGATACGGGCCAGGGTGATCGCGCTGACCCCGATCAACGCCCAGGTACTGCTGCGTGTGCTCTCCGACAGCTGGGGCGGCTGCGGCTGCGGCTGCCAGTGCCAGCGGCGTGGGTCGCCGACGGCCACGAGGACGAGCAGCAGGGTGAGGATCCACGTGACCTGGTCGCCGCCGTCCGGGATGGAGATACCGGTGAACACGCTGAACGCGACGTAGGCATGAGGGATCGCGGTGAATCTGGGCCACCAGCCGCTGGCCGCGGCGACCAGGATCAAGCAGCATGCCCACCGCACCGCTTCGAAGTGGTCGGGGGAGACGAGGCAGAACGCTCCGGCTCCCGTGACACCCCGGCACAGCGGGTACTGGCCGACGGTGGAGACCTCCCGGAAGAGGGTCGCGCTGTCGCTGAAGGCGAGGGTTCCCAGGGTGCCGAGGGCGAGAAGGGTCCGGGCCAGTCCGTAGCCGGCCGCCCAGGGGAGGGTGATGGTGCGTCGTCGCATCAGCACATCACCTCCAGCACCATGACGCGTTCCGTCGAGTGGGACTCGGGTACGAGATCACGCCATGCGTACGGCGTGGGGCGCTCCTGCAGCAGGCCCACGGTCCCGCACAGGGTCGGGTCCGGTGAGCCGTTCTCCACCGTTCGGGCGGCGGGCCCCGCGTTGGACAGACAGTCTTCACGGCTGTCCGTGCAGTCGTGCCAGTCGGACTTCTGAGCTGCCGACAGCAACATGGCGATTTCCACGCCCTGGGCTCGTGATTCACGGTTCAGCCCGAAGGCGTTATGAGGCGAGGCATGCGGAGTCAGCGAAAGCCCTCGCCACCCGTTGGATGTCTTCTCGTAGGGGGCGACCTCAGGATCACGCGGTGATTTGGTGAAGAAGGCCCACCCTTGGGGTGCGATATTGACGACTGTGTGCTTCACCTTTGTTTGCCCCGGCAACGTGATGACGTTTTTCGGGACCTGTTCCTGGACTGCGTAAAGAACGATCGCCGACCAGACGGCACACGCGAGGGCGATCGATTTCCAGGACACGGAGACCATGCCTGTTCCGCTGCGTGTGAATGCGGCACAGGCGGTGCGAATTTTGCTGTTCATGTTGGGGTGGGGGTCCTCTGCCGCCGGGACGGGATACAGCACCGCGGGGGCGGGGAGTCTGCAGCCTCTCCGCCCCCGCACCGCTTACGCGGCCTTGAGGGCCTTCGTCACCTGCGCGACGGCCTCGTCCTTCGACAGCGGGGTGCCGTCACCCGTGGTGGGCTGCGGGCTCCAGAACCAGTTCTTGCCCTTGACGAAATTGGCACCCACGGCGACGGTCACCGTCACCACGGCGCCGGCCGCGGTGACGACAGCGGCGATGTGGACGACGGCCGCGCCAACCGCGACGGTCACGCCACAGAGCTGGCCGTTCTCGACCGGGGCAGCCTTGTCGTCCTTCTGGGCCACGGACAGGAGCATGTCCTGAGCGCCGGTGACGGCCTTCTCGACCTGGCGGGGGTCCCCGCTCCGGGTCTTCGCGCTGAGGTCTGCGAAGAAGCCGGGCGACCGCTTGTTGATCAGGTCGATCACAGCGTTCGAGGCCCGCACCTCGTCGAGGTCGTCGTTGTCGAGGTGCTGGCGAGCCTCCGCGAAGAGGTCCAGCTGCGACAGGCCGCGGCCGACTTCGCCCTGCCCGAAGAAGAGGCCACGGAAGACGTTCTCGCCATCGGCCTTGGCCGAGACGGACGGCGCGGCGGCAACGGTCTTTCCGGACACCGCGTTCGAGTCCGCCATCGCCGACGGCGCTGCGGCCACGCACAGGGCTGCCGCAGTCACGCCGGCCACTACCAGGATGCCGCGCTGCTTGATGTTCAACTTCATTCCCCTCGTTAGAAAAACGTCAGGGGGCAGCAAGGCGTAAGATCCACCGCCCCCCGATGCGTGATCTTGCTCAGGGATATTCGCACAGTGAATGATCGCAAGTCGAGCAAATATGGCCGCACTCACAACCGCGCGAAACGGGGCGAATGTTTCCGGTGATCTTCAGGACGGAATTGGCCATCCATCGCGAGTGGGGTTGACTCTGCGGATTCTTAGCGGGTCTCGGTCGAGATGCGGTGGTGAATGTATTCAGTCAGATTGGCTCAATTAATCAGCTCGCCTGCCGGTTGGAGAGGGAGTTGAGCAGTGCGGCGCCGCGCTCGGCGTCGTCGACGCTCACGGCGAACTCCGTACCTTTGCGGGGGTGGATGACCAGGCATTCGCCGGCCCGGAGCATTACGGTCGTGCCCAGGCCGCTGAGCCGGTAGCCCCAGCCGCCGACCTGCGCCGGTGTCCGTGACTCCGCCCGCGCCGATTCGATGTCCTGGGCCTCCCAGTGGCGCACGGGCCAGCCGAACGGGCCGAAGGCCACGTCCAGGCCCGTCTCTGTCACCCGCGCCTGCACCGACGAGCAGAAGAGCACGAGGGTCGAGGCGATCGCGAACGGTGCGATCAGCGCCCACTGCAGGTCGATCAGCCCGCCAGCGGCGGCCAGTGCGGCGGCTGCGGCCACGAGGCCGGTGAGGGCGGCGGTCAGGTGGAGCCACGGGTTCGCCGCACGGGAGAGCCAGGCGAAGCGTTCCCCCTCGGGGATCTCCATCCTCGTCGCGCCGCCGGTCTCCTCGCCGGAGGTCGCGGCACCGCCACGGCGGCCCGCCAGCCACCCGAGCACGCCGGCGGCCGTCGCGGCCACGATGGTGACCGTGACTCCGGTACCCACCGAGCCGGCCTCGCTCCATACGGCCCGGTCCAGGTTGGCGCGCACGATGGACGCCTGGACACCCGCAAGGAACACGCCGCCCGACAGCAGCGTCACGCCGACCCACGGCCTCGCGGCCACGCCCCCGCGGCGTCCCGCGAAGGCGACGGACAGCGCCAGGACCGCCCAGATCAGCGCGGGGAACAGCGATGCTGCCCACAGCGGCATCGAGCCGTCGGGTGAACTCCCACCCCAGTGCGTGGCCAGACGCTTCGGCAGGCGACTGCTCGCGGCCGGCGGAAGTGCGGCCAGTGCGGCCAGAACGCCCGCTGCCCATATGGCCGCACCCCAGCGCGCGCCGTTCGTCCGCTTCGTACGGTCGTTCACGAAAGCCCCCTGATCAGTTCGATGAGGTCGTTCTTGCTATAGCCCTGACGCGCCGCGTCGGCGACCAGCCGGCGCGCTCTGTCCAGCAATTCCGACCGCTGGTCGGCGCCTTCAGCGACCGTTACCCCGCGGCCCCGCCGGAACTCCAGCACCCCCTCGTCCCGAAGGGCCCGAAGGCCCCGCAGCACGGTGTTGGCGTTGACGCCCAGGGCCCGGGAGAGATCGCGGGCAGGCGGCAGCCGGTCCCCCGGCCCACACTCCCCGTCGGCGATGGCGCGCCGGATCGCGCCTGCCACCTGCTCGTGCAGGGGCCGACTGTCTGCGGTGTCCAGTCTCAGCAGCATGATGCTAATGATCGTAGCACCATCGGTTTCTTAGGGTCTGGGTTCCCCAAGCCCGGGCGTGGGGGAGCTGCGGGGCGATGCGACCGCCGCTCTGACTCATTCCTCCACCCGGAAACGCCGGGAAGGGTCAAGAACCGCCTGTGCCGAGGGTGTGCGCGCTGGGGTCTTGCCGGTCAAGTCGCGGGCGAGGTTCGTGGCGGACAGCTGATGCGCCGCTATGGGTGTCGTGCGGCGATGGCCTGTGACGCCTGCCGGGCCGGAGCCATCCCGAGGCCTCGAGTGGCGTGGAGCGGGAGCTGCAACCAGAACTGCAACCGCGGATCGACGAAGGACCCGACCGCTGAGCGATCGGGTCCTTCGTTTGCCCTGGTGGGCGAGTGCGGCTGCCGTCCTGCCGCGAGCTCGGACAGGGCGGCGATGACGGTTTCCTGGTGGTCACTGGTACCCAGCACCTGGGCGGTATGGCGGAGCAGAGCGCCCACGGCGGCTGCCGTGGCGGCGACGCTGGCCGCTGCGACGTGCTGATTTATCTGCTCGACACCAATGTGGTCGCCGAGATCACCACCCGGCCGAGGCCTGCCCCGGCCGTCGTCGCCTGGGCTCGGTCTGTTCCAGCTCCTGCCCTCTATCTGAGCGTCATCACGATCGCGGAGATCGAGGCGGGCATCCAAGGGACGCCGGATCTGGTGCGGCGTACCGCTTTCGAGCGGGCGCTGGCGGACATCCGTGATCAGTACCGCGACCGGATCGCCACCGTCGGAGAGCGGGAGGCACTCGCCTACCTCGCTCTTCGCCGGAGGCTGAGGCCGAAATATGGTGGGTCATCCACCTATGTCGCAAATAGCTGAGACTGGAACTGAGACCACGGAACGCAGAAGGCCCCGGCCGGTTTCCCGGTCGGGGCCTTCAAGTGCCCGGTGAGGCACTGGCGGAGGATACGAGATTCGAACTCGTGAGGGGTTGCCCCCAACACGCTTTCCAAGCGTGCGCCCTAGGCCACTAGGCGAATCCTCCGCCGCAAACAATACAAGACGTTGAGGGGTGCTCGCGAACGTGATCGTCACGGGGAGAGCAGGTCGGGGTCCGGCTCGATTCCGGGGCCTTCCATCCGCTAGGGTGGGGCCAGCCCCTCACGTGGCGCTATCTCACCCAACTCCCCCAGGGCCGGAAGGCAGCAAGGGTAAGTGGGCTCTGGCGGGTGCGTGGGGGGCGCTTTGCGTTCCGGGCAGGGTCCGGGATGCCCCCCAGGGGCTTCGGCGGGCCGCTGATGTCGGTGGGCCCGGATAACCTCGTATACGTGTCGTCCCTTGCGCTGTACCGCCGCTACCGCCCCGAGTCGTTCGCCGAGGTCATCGGGCAGGAGCATGTCACTGCCCCGCTGATGCAGGCCCTGCGCAACAACCGGGTCAATCACGCGTACCTGTTCAGCGGGCCGCGCGGCTGCGGCAAGACCACCAGCGCGCGCATCCTCGCCCGGTGCCTGAACTGTGAGCAGGGTCCCACCCCCACCCCCTGCGGGGAGTGCCAGTCCTGCCGGGACCTGGCCAGGAACGGGCCGGGGTCCATCGACGTCATCGAGATCGACGCCGCCTCGCACGGTGGTGTGGACGACGCCCGTGACCTGCGCGAGAAGGCCTTCTTCGGGCCGGCGTCCAGCCGCTACAAGATCTACATCATCGACGAGGCCCACATGGTCACCTCGGCGGGCTTCAACGCCCTGCTGAAGGTGGTCGAGGAGCCGCCGGAGCACCTCAAGTTCATCTTCGCCACCACGGAGCCGGAGAAGGTCATCGGGACCATCCGGTCCAGGACGCACCACTACCCCTTCCGGCTCGTGCCGCCCGGCACCCTGCGGGACTACCTGGGCGAGGTCTGCGGGCGCGAGGGCGCCCAGGTCGAGGACGGCGTGCTGCCGCTGGTCGTGCGCGCCGGCGCCGGGTCCGTACGTGACTCGATGTCCGTCATGGACCAGCTGCTCGCCGGCGCCGCCGACGACGGTGTGACGTATGCCATGGCCACCTCGCTGCTCGGCTACACCGACAGCTCGCTGCTCGACTCCGTCGTCGACGCCTTCGCCGCCGGGGACGGGGCGGCCGCGTTCGAGGTCGTCGACCGGGTCGTCGAGCGGGGCAACGACCCGCGCCGGTTCGTCGCCGACCTGCTGGAGCGGCTGCGCGACCTGGTGATCCTGGCCGCCGTGCCGGACGCCGGGGAGAAGGGGCTGATCGACGCCCCCGCCGATGTCGTGGAGCGGATGCAGGCCCAGGCATCCGTGTTCGGGGCCGCCGAGCTGTCGCGCGCCGCCGACCTGGTCAACACCGGGCTCACCGAGATGCGGGGCGCGACCTCGCCGCGGCTGCAGCTGGAGCTGATCTGCGCCCGGGTGCTGCTGCCCGCCGCCTTCGACGACGAGCGGTCCTTCCAGGCCCGGCTCGACCGGCTGGAGCGCAGCGGCCCGCCCGCCGCCGCGGCCTTCGCCGCGCCGCCGGCCGCCGCGCCCGCCATGGGCTACGTGCCCGGGCCCGAGGCGCATGCCATGGCGCCCGCCGGTCCGGGTGGGGGTGCGGCCGCCGCCCGCGCCGCCGCGCCCGCGCCCGCCCCGGTGCAGGCTCCCGAGCCGGTTCAGGCCGTCCCGGCCCCCGCGCCCGCTGCCGCTCCCGCCCCGGCCGCCCCCGCCCCCGCTCCCGCCCCGGCGGCCTCCGCCCCCGGCGCCTGGCCCGGCGCCGCGCAGCCCGGGAGCGGCGCGCCCGGTGCCTGGCCCGGAGCCGCGGCCCCGGCCGCCGCCGCTCCGGCCGCGGGTGCCTGGCCCGGCGCGGCCGCGTCCGCCCCGGCCCCCACTCCCGCGCCCGCCGCTCCGGCCGCCGCCCCCGCTCCGGCCCCCGCGCCCTCCCCCGGCATGGCCGCCGGAGCCGGGCAGGTGCAGGCGATGTGGCCCGGCGTGCTGGAGGCCGTCAAGAACCGCCGCCGCTTCACCTGGATCCTGCTCAGCCAGAACGCCCAGGTCACCGGTTTCGACGGGACCACCCTCCAGCTGGGCTTCCCCAATGTCGGAGCCCGCGACAACTTCGCCAGCAGTGGCAGCGAGGACGTCCTGAAGGCGGTCCTGTCCGAGCAGTTCCAGGTCAACTGGAAGATCGAGGCCGTCATCGGCGGCGGTGCCCCGGCCCCGGTCCAGACCTCCTCGTACGGCTCCTCGTACGGGGCCCCGGCCGCGCCCGCCCCCGCCTACAGCCCGCCGCCGGCCCAGGCGCAGCAGCAGGCTCCCGCCCCGCAGGCCCCGCCTGCCGCGCCGTACACGCAGCAGCAGCCGTCCCAGCAGTCGGCTCCCGCCCCGCAGCCCCCCGTACAGCACGCGCCCCCGCCGGTCGCCCCCGAGGACGACTTCGCCGAGGACGACGATCCCGACCTCGTCGAGAGCGCGCTGTCCGGACACGACCTGATCGTGCGCGAGCTCGGAGCCACCGTTGTGGAGGAATACACAAATGAGTGACCGGTCCTGATTGGGTGGCCGCACGAAGGCGGCCGCGCCGTCCGGGCTAGTCTGAGCAGCGTGAAGGTCCTCGTCATCGGCGGCGGCGCCCGCGAACATGCCCTGTGCCGCTCTCTGTCCCTCGACCCCGACGTCTCCGCGCTGTACTGCGCTCCCGGCAACGCCGGCATCGCCGAGGTGGCCGAGCTCCGCCCGGTCGACGCCCTCGACGGCGGCGCCGTGGCCGCTCTCGCCACCGAACTCGAAGCCGGGCTGGTCGTCGTCGGTCCGGAGGCCCCGCTGGTCGCCGGCGTCGCCGACGCCGTGCGCGCCGCCGGGATCCCCGTCTTCGGCCCGTCCGCCGAGGCGGCGCAGCTCGAAGGCTCCAAGGCCTTCGCCAAGGACGTGATGGCCGCGGCCGGGGTCCCGACCGCCCGCAGCTACGTCTGCACCACCCCGGAAGAGGTGGACGAGGCCCTCGACGCCTTCGGCGCCCCGTACGTCGTCAAGGACGACGGCCTCGCCGCCGGCAAGGGCGTCGTGGTCACCGAAGACCTGGCCGTCGCCCGCGCGCACGCGCTCGCCTGCGACCGGGTGGTCATCGAGGAGTACCTCGACGGCCCCGAGGTCTCCCTCTTCGCCATCACCGACGGCGTCACCGTGGTCCCGCTCCAGCCGGCGCAGGACTTCAAGCGCGCCCTGGACGGCGACGAGGGCCCCAACACCGGCGGCATGGGCGCGTACTCCCCGCTGCCCTGGGCCGACCCGAAGCTGGTCGACGAGGTCATGGAGCTGGTCCTCCAGCCGACCGTCGACGAGCTCCGCCGCCGCGGCACCCCCTTCTCCGGGCTGCTCTACGCGGGCCTCGCGATCACCGGCCGCGGCACCCGGGTCATCGAGTTCAACGCGCGCTTCGGCGACCCCGAGACCCAGGTGGTCCTGGCCCGGCTGCGCACGCCCCTCGCGGGCGTGCTGCTGGGAGCCGCCAACGGCACCCTGGACGCCCTGCCCCCGCTGGTCTGGCGCGAGGACGCGGCTGTCACGGTGGTCATCGCCTCCCACAACTACCCCGAGACCCCCCGCACCGGGGACCCGATCGAGGGTCTGGCCGAGGTGGCCGCCGAGGACGGGCCGGACGCCTACGTGCTGCACGCCGGGACCCGGCACGAGGGCGACGCGGTGGTCAGCGCGGGCGGCCGGGTGCTGTCGGTGACGGCGACCGGTTCCGATCTGGCGCAGGCGCGCGAGAAGGCGTATAAGGCGGTGGCGCGCATCCGTCTCGACGGCTCGCAGCACCGTACGGATATTGCGGCCAAGGCGGCCGAGGGCCGCTGACCAGCGGCTCCGCAGACCCGCGGGCCCGGTGCGCACCTCGTGCGCCCGGGCCCGCGGGCGTGTCCGCGTGCGACTGCATCCGGCCGCGTTCGAACGCATCCACCTTTGCCCAAAGCCATTCCATCGGGTGATCGTCCCCCGGTCTGCCTGACGGCCGCGCGTGCCCCAACTAGGGTGCGATGCCAAGCATTCCGGCACTTGGCCCACCGGCATTGCGATGTCAGTGGCGGGTGTCACAGTGGGGGAGTGAGCAACGTCGCCGCAGGGCAGAGGGGGTGAGGTCCGGCCGTGTCCGGAACCGGTTCGATCATGGAAGCGGGCGCGCCGTCCGCGCGTTCCCGCGCTCTGGCCGTGCTGCGCGTGCGCAGCAGGGCCTCGGCCGTCGGGCTGCTGCCCGCCGCCCTCGCGGTGGTCCTGGTGGCCGCCCGGGCGACGGGCCGGCTGGCCGGTGACCCCTGGCCCACGGTGACCCTCGTCGTGTGCGTGGTCGCCGCGATCGTGCTGCTCGTCGGCGCTGCCTTCGCCGCGGTGGTGCTCCGGGCGAGCCCCGCCGTGACGCCGACGGTGCCGCTCTCGGAGGCCGCCGCGCCCGATCTCTACCGGCTGGTGCGGGACCTGGCCGACCGGATGGACGTGCCGCCGCCCTCCGCGATAGCCCTGACGCCGGACTGCGACAGCTGGCTGGAGGACCGCAGCCACGCGGCCCACCGCCGCGGCGCCGCCCGCGTCTTCGGCGGCGCGTCCGGACCCGTCGGGCCGGAGTCCGAGCCGGGCGCCGCCCCGGTGCTGGTGATCGGCTCGCCCTTCCTGTGGTGGATGCGGGTCGCGGAGCTACGGGCGGTCCTCGCGCCCGTCGTCGCCGGTACGGGCCCTTCCGCGCACCCGGACATAGCCGACGCGCGCGGTTTTGTACGCGGCCTGGACGCGGCCGTGGACGTGGGCGGCCGGCGCGGCCTCGGCTGGATCGCCCCACCGGCCCGGCTGCTGCTGCGGCTGTGCCGGACGGACGCCGCCGAGATGGAGCGCGGGGTGGCCGCGGCCGCCTCGGAGCGTGCACAGGGTGTGGATTACGGGCTGCGCATCGTCGCCCAGGAGCAGGTCGGCCTCGCCTACGCGGGCTGGGACCGGCTGCTGACCCGGGTCGCGCTGCCCGCCTGGCGGATGGGCCGCTGGCCGGCGCACCTCGACGCCGGGGTGGTCTCCGCACTGACCGAGCTGTCCCGGCGGGACCGGCTGGCCGACGGGTTCACCTCGCGGCTGGGCGAGCGCCCCGCCTGCGACCTGCTGGAGCAGCCCGGGCTGATCGACGAGGCGACCTCGCTGCTGGCCGCGCGGCTCTTCCACGGAGGTCCGGCCGAGGCCGGTCCGGACTGGTCCCCGGTGGACTGGGCGGCGTACCCGGAGGAGGTCGTGGACCGCAAGTGGCGGACGGAGGCGACCCGCCTGCACGCGGCACTGGACGCCCTGGCCGTCCCGGCGGGGCTGCCCGCCGGCCCTGCGGGATCCCCCGCACCGGCTGTTCCGGCCTCTCCTGCCGCCCCGGGCGGATCCGCCGGGGCCGCGGCCCGCCCCGGCTCTTCGGGCGCCTCGGGAGCGGCCGGGTCGGCGGGTCCCGCCACGCTCGCGGCCGCCGACTCCCCCTCCCCCACCGGGGACGCCTTCGCCGGGCCCACCCTGGAGCGGGTGCTGGGCTATCTCACCGACCTCGGTGGCGAGGGCGCGGCCGGCGAGGCGCTGGCCGGCCGGATCACCGGGGAGCTGGCCCGCGAGGAGCGCGCCGCGGGTCCTGCCGCCGGGGCCGGGAAGGCCCGTGGCGCGGACGCCGTCCCGCTGTTCCCGCTCCAGCCGCCGCGCAGCGGCCGGGACCTGCTGGCCGACCACGTCACGGCGATGGTGTGCTGCGCGGCCGTGGACTCGGCCGGGGCCACCCCCGGGCTGGACTGGCTCGACGGGCCGGTCCTGCTGGTGGGCGGCGACCGCCGCTCCGACCTGGCGCCGCGCGTGCTGTGCCTGGTCGAGGAGGGGAACCCGGAGCCGCTGCGGGACTGGCTCTCGGCCCTCGGAGTCCGCCCGGAGAAGCCGGTCCGCCTGGTCTGAGGCGGGTCGAGGGCGGCCCCCGGGAGGACTACGGCTCGTACGGGAAACCGGATGTCAATGTTCCGGTCCCGTCAATTCGCGACGAACAGTGACGGACTGCGTGCGTTATGTGATGTGCTGGGACCGGTCGCGGCTGGATGTTCCGGAGCGGGTGCCGAGAAGCACCGTCTCAGCTCAGCCAGGAACCGCGCGCCGAAGCGATGTACGCCCGTTCGGGGGAGCGAGGGAGGGGAGCGGTCATGGGTGCGGACCAGATCCGGCGTTGGGAGTCAGGTGCGCTCGCGCACGCGGTGAACGACCCCTTCGGACAGGGCCCCCTGCCCTGGTTCCGGGGCAGTGAGCTGTACTTCGACGACACCGGCCAGGTCGTGCCCTGGTACGTGGACCCGGCCGCCGCGGCGGCCGGCACCGGCCAGATCCCCCGCGCCCGCGGCAACGGCGGTCCCCGCACCGCCGACGACGTGCACCGCCAGATCAAGGGCTTCGCGTCCACCGGGGCCGTCACCCCCGGCGAGGCCATCGACTTCCACATCACCGTCGACCCGCCCCAGCAGTTCTCCGTCGACGTCTACCGGATCGGCCACTACGGCGGCGACGGCGCCTCCAAGATCACCACCAGCCCCCGGCTCTCCGGCATCGTCCAGCCGGCCCCGCTCGCCGCCGACCGCACCGTCTCCTGCCACCACTGGTGGCTGTCCTGGCGTCTCCAGGTCCCCTCCTACTGGAGCGTCGGCGCGTACGTCGCCGTGCTCACCACCGCCGACGGCTACCGCTCCCACATCCCCTTCACGGTCCGCGACGACCACCCCGCCGATCTCCTGCTCCTGCTCCCGGACATCACCTGGCAGGCCTACAACCTCTATCCGGAGGACGGCCGCAGCGGCGCCAGCCTCTACCACGCCTGGGACGAGGAGGGCCGGCTGCTCGGCGAGCAGGACGCCGCCGTCACCGTGTCCTTCGACCGCCCCTACGCGGGCGCCGGCCTGCCCCTGCACGTCGGCCACGCCTACGACTTCATCCGCTGGGCCGAGCGCTACGGCTACGACATCGCCTACGCCGACACCCGCGACCTGCACGCCGGCCGCGTGGACCCCACCCGCTACCGCGGCCTGGTCTTCCCCGGCCACGACGAGTACTGGTCGGCCCCCATGCGCCGCACCGTCGAGCGCGCCCGTCGGCACGGCACCTCGCTCGTCTTCCTCTCCGCCAACACCATGTACTGGCAGGTCGAGCTCGGTCCGTCGCCCTCCGGAGTCGACGACCGGCTCCTCACCTGCCGAAAACGGCGCGGCCCGGGCCGCCCCAGCCTGTGGCGCGAGGTCGACCGCCCGGAGCAGCAGCTGCTCGGAATCCAGTACGCGGGCCGGGTCCCCGAACCCGCGCCCCTGATCGTGCGCAACGCCACCCACTGGCTCTGGGACTCCACCGGCGCGGGCGAGAACGACGAGCTGCCCGGCCTGGTCGCGGGTGAGGCCGACCGCTACTTCCCGCGCACCCAGCTCCCCGAGCACCAGGACCGGATCCTGCTGGCGCACTCCCCGTACCTCGACAGCGAGGGCCACCGCCGCCACCAGGAGACCTCCCTCTACCGGGCGCCCAGCGGCGCGCTGGTCTTCGCCTCGGGCACCTTCGCCTGGTCCCCGGCCCTCGACCGCCCCGGCCACGTCGACGAGCGCGTGCAGCGGGCCACGGCCAATCTCCTCGACCGGATCTGCAAGCACGACTGACCCCCGCGAACGACCCGCGACCGGCCCGCGGCGCGGACCCCTGTCCACGGGAGGGGTCACAGGTGCGCGAGAATCGGGGTGCGCTTCATACAGAACCACAGGGAGACCCCGTGTCCGGATTCGTCGAAAAGCCCGAGCCGGTTCAGGTTCCGGGCCTCGTCCACCTCCACACCGGCAAGGTGCGCGACCTCTACCGTGACGAGGACGGCCGCCTCGTCATGGTCGCCAGCGACCGCATGTCCGCCTTCGACTGGGTGCTGCCCACCGAGATCCCGGACAAGGGCCGCGTCCTGACGCAGCTCTCCCTGTGGTGGTTCGACCAGCTCGCGGACCTCGTCCCGAACCACGTCATCTCCACCGACCTGCCCGCCGGCGCCCCCGCCGACTGGGCCGGCCGCACCCTGATCTGCAAGAACCTCGACATGGTCCCGGTCGAGTGCGTGGCCCGCGGCTACCTCACCGGCTCCGGCCTCGTCGAGTACGACCAGACCCGCACGGTCTGCGGCCTGGCCCTCCCCGAGGGACTCGTGGACGGCTCCGAGCTGCCCGCCCCGATCTTCACCCCGGCCGCCAAGGCCGCCGTCGGCGAGCACGACGAGAACGTCCCCTACGAGGAGGTCGCGCGCACCGCCGGCGCCGAGACGGCGGCGCTGCTGCGCCAGACCACCCTCGCCGTGTACAGCCGCGCCCGGGAGATCGCGCGCGAGCGCGGGATCATCCTGGCGGACACCAAGTTCGAGTTCGGTTTCGACCCGAAGGACGGCACCCTGGTCGCCGCGGACGAGGTGCTGACCCCGGACTCCTCCCGCTTCTGGCCGGCCGACGCGTGGGAGCCGGGCCGCTCGCAGCCCTCCTTCGACAAGCAGTACGTCCGCGACTGGCTGGCCTCCCCCGAGTCCGGCTGGGACCGCAAGGGCGAGCTCCCGCCGCCGGCCCTGCCCGCGGAGGTCGTCGCCCGGACCCGCGCCAAGTACATCGAGGCCTTCGAGCGTCTCACCGGCCAGTCCTGGTCGTAGAGACGCAGGGACGCAGGGACGCAGAGACGAGAGAAGCCCCCGGTCCGAGGACCGGGGGCTTCTTCGTTACAGAGCGGACAACGCGACTCGAACGCGCGACATCCACCTTGGCAAGGTGGTGCTCTACCAACTGAGCTATGTCCGCAGGTGCGCCGTAACGCGAGAACCACTATACCCAACCTCGCTCGCGTGCGAGACGCACTGCCGTGTGCCGGTTCTCCGCGCCCAGTTTCGTCGCCGCCGAGGACAGGTAGTTCCGTACCGTCCCCTGCGACAGCGAGGCCCGCTCCGCGATCTCCGCGATCGGTGCCCCGTCCGCCGCGAGTTCGAGTACTTCCGCCTCCCGCGCGGTCAGCGGCGAGTCCCCCGCGCTGATCGCGTCGGCCGCCAATTCCGGGTCCACGTAACGGCCCCCGGCGTGCACGGTGCGGATCAGCTCGGCCAGCCGCTGCGCCGAAACGGTCTTCGGGGCGAAGGCACGCACCCCCGCCGCCAGCGCCCTCTTCAGGTGCCCGGGACGGCCGTGACTGGTCACGATCATGGTCTTGCAGTCGGGCAGTTCGGCCCGCAGGGATGTGGCGACACTCACACCGTCCGCCCCCGGCATCTGCAGGTCCAGCACCGCCACGTCCGGCCGGTGGGCCCGCGCCATCGCCAGCGCCTCGGGGCCCGAGGCCGCCTCCGCGACGACGAGCAGGTCGTCCTCCAGCGCGAGCAGCGCCGCCAACGCGCCCCGGATCAGATGCTCGTCATCGGCGAGCAGTACGCGTACGGGGCTCACGCCCGCACCTCCAGTCCTTGCAGTCGTCGGTCCGGGATCTGTGCCAGCAGCCGGAAGCGGCCGTCGCCGACCAGCCCCGCCTGCAACGTCCCGTCCAGGGCCGCGAGTCGTTCTCGCAGCCCGGCCAGCCCCGAGCCCGGCGGCCCGGCCGGGGCCTCGGGCGCCCCGTCGTTCTCCACCACCAGCGTCACGGAGCCCGTCTCCGCGGCGGTCAGCCGGATCAGGCAGCGGTGGGCGTCCCCGTGCCGCAGGATGTTCGTCGTCGCCTCCCGCACCACCCAGCCGAGGGCCGACTGGACCTCGGCCGGCAGCTCCCTGCCCCGCACGGCCCGGAAGTCCACGCGGCAGTCCATTCCGGCCGCGCTGAGCACGCCGCGCGCGCCTTCCAGTTCCACCGAGAGGTCCGCCTCCCGGTAGCCCCGCACCACGTCCCGTACCTCCCGCTGGGACTCCTGGGCGATCCGCTGCACCTCGATCATCTGCTCCACCGCCTCCGGCCGTTCGCGCCGGGCCAGCTGTATCGCCAGCTCGCTCTTGAGCGCGATCACCGCCAGGTTGCGGCCCATCACATCGTGCAGGTCACGGCCGAACCGCAGGCGTTCCTCCGCCACCGCGAGGCGTGACTCCATCTCGCGCGAGCGGTCCAGCTCGTAGACCGTCCTCAGCAGCCATGCCGAGAAACCGCAGGTGGCGCCGAAGAACAGGCTGCCCAGCAGGACGCCCACGCAGTACCCCAGGGCCGTGGCGGCCGGCGTGCCCAGGGCGAGCGAGGCCAGCCCCGTCGCGACCGCCGCCGCCAAGGGGACGTACCGCATCCGCTTCACCGACCGCAGGCACAGCACCAGCGATCCGGAGGCGAACCACGTCAGTCCCGACACCAGCGTCGGCGCCACGGTCGGCTCGGAGATGTGTCCGGTCGCCCGGAGCGTGAAGACCGCCAGGGTGCACACGGCCGTCGCGACGGCGGTCGCCACCGCCAGCCGGGTGGGGCGTTCGCGCCGGTCCACCACCCAGTGCAGCGCCTTGGAGGTGAGCACCCCGCACAGCACCGCATGGCCGCACACCATGAGCAGGAGCGCGAGCGGCACCAGGACCGAGGACGTCCCGGCGGCGGTGGCGACCACGGGCATCAGCCCGAAGGACACGACCTCCAGGAGGACGAAGAGATGGAACGACCCCCGGGTGTAGAGCTCGACCTTTCCCGCACTGCTGCGGTTCTTCCACCACCCGGTCATTTTCGACACGTTTCCCGTCCCCCGACTCGCTCTACCGGCGCGGTTCCCAGCGGAACCACCGCTGAACAGCAAACACGGAGTTCACCGTCCAGGCCAGCGTGACCAGGGAGGCCCCCACCAGGTCCGCGTCCCCCGCGCCGCTCCAACCGGCCCGTACGAGGGTCATCACCCCGCTCAGCGGCAGCAGTTCGCACAGCGACGCCACCACGTCCGGCAGCGCGTCGGCCGGGAGGAACAGCCCCGAGCCGAGCACGGTCGCCAGGAACAGCGGCAGCGTGGTGAGGCCCGCCGTCTCCACGGTGCGGGTGACGGAGCTGGTCAGCGCGGAGAGCCCGGCCAGCACCACGATGCCGGCGAGGACGGCCACCACCAGCAGCAAGGGGTTCTGCGGCATGGGCACATCCAGGGCGATCGCGCCGCCCACGCAGAGGACGGCGATCTGGCCGAGTGCCAGCACGGCGGCGGGCAGGGCGGTCCCGGCGAGGATCTCCACGTCGGTCGCCTCGCCTGTACGGAGCCGCTTGAGGACGAGCTCCTCGCGCCGGGCGACGTAGGCGGACACCAGGTTCATGTGGACGACGAGGATCAGCACCATGCCGATCCCGCCCGTCAGGGTGGCCACGCCGACCGCCTCGGCGCCTTCGGCCCCGCTCAGCGAGGAGCGCAGGATGAACACCATCAGCAGGGGCATCAGGACGGCCAGGCCGAGCGCCGCCCGGTTGCGCACCAGCAGGGTGAGCTCCGAGCGGCCGAGCGCGGTGAGCCGGCCGGGGTTCAGGGTGAGCATGTTCATCGGGTCCCCGCCTTCGCGTTGTCCTCGGTGCGGCCGCCGGCGGTGCGCCGGTTCTCCGCGATCTCCAGGAAGGCCTCCTCCAGGGAGGCGGACCGGGCGTCGAGCCCGGCCAGTTCCACGCCGCACTCCCGGGCCCAGTCCAGCAGTTCGGCCAGGTCGGCCTGGAGGCGTTCGGTACGGATCTCCACGCGCTGCCCGTGGGCCGCCGCGCGCAGCGCCAGCGGGAGCCGGGCCGCGGGCACCCCGGCCGGCAGGGTGAAGCGGATCCGGGCCGGGCGGGTGGCGGTCACCTCGGCCGGGCTGCCGGAGAGGACGAGTTCGCCCTCGTGGAGGATGGCGAGCCGGTCCGCGAGCTCCTCGGCCTCCTCCAGGTAGTGCGTGGTCAGCAGCACCGTGGTGCCCTGTGCCCGCAGCTCCCGGACCAGCGCCCAGGTGTCCCGGCGGCCCTCCGGGTCCATTCCGGTGGTCGGTTCGTCCAGGAAGAGCACCTCGGGCCGGCCGAGCAGGGCCAGCGCCAGGTCCAGGCGCCGCCGTTCACCGCCGGACAGCTGTTTGACGCGTACGGAGGACCGCGCGGCCAGGCCGACCAGTTCCAGCACCTCCGCCGCCGGGCGGGCGCCGGTGGTGACCCCGCCCCACATCCGGACGGTCTCGGTCACCGTCAGGTCGGAGGGGAAGCCGCCCTCCTGGAGCATGACCCCGGTGCGCGGGCGGACCTCGGCCCGCCGTGCGTACGGGTCGAGCCCGAGGACGCGCACCCGGCCCTCGCTCGGCGCGGCCAGCCCCTCCAGCAGTTCGACGGTGGAGGTCTTGCCCGCGCCGTTGGTGCCGAGCAGGGCGAAGATCTCGCCCCGGGCCACGGAGAAGGAGACGCCCCGTACGGCCTCGAACCCTCCTGCGTAGCCGCGGCGCAGGCCCTCGGCTTCGATCACGGTCTCAGTCATGTTCCAAGGCTCGCGGCGCCGGCGCCGGGTCGGCAGTGCGCCCTGTCACCGCCGCCGATGACATTTGTCAGCAGACCCGGCGCCCCGGGTGCCGAAGTCGGGGGAAACACGAAGAAGGCCCCGATCGCAATGATCGGGGCCTTCTGCATACAGAGCGGACGACGCGACTCGAACGCGCGACATCCACCTTGGCAAGGTGGTGCTCTACCAACTGAGCTACGTCCGCATGCACTGCATTGCCGTGAGGCGATGCGTGCATCACTCTACCCGATCCACAGCAGTGGTCCGGAAGTGATGCAGAGCGGGTGACAGGGATCGCACACTGCGCCTTCCCTCTGGAAGAGGGATGTTCTGCTACTGAACTACACCCGCACGACCTCGGAGGCTTTGACCTGCGGTCTGGCCCCTTGGCGTGATCCACACACTAGCCGACGGATGGGGGTGCATGGCAAATCGACGCTCAGTGGGCTGCGTTGTAGGCCTCGTAGATCTTCTTCGGGATGCGCCCGCGCGGCGGCACGTCGAACTGGTTCGACCGGGCCCAGGCGCGGACGACCGCCGGGTCCGGGGCGACGGCGGTGTGCTTGAAGGCCTTCCCCGAGCGTGACTGGCGGCGGCCGGCGGCCACGAAGGGGGCGAGGCCCTTCCGCAGTTTCTTTGCGTTCGCCACATTGAGGTCGATCTCGTAGGACTTTCCGTCCAGAGCGAACACGACCGTTTCCGCCGCTTCTCCGCCACTGATGTCGTCGGAGATCGTGACTACTACGCGCTGCGCCACGGATATCGGTCCCTTCGTGCGACGTCGCCACCTGCTGACGTGGGGCGATGTCGCCTGTGTGGATGTTTCGGGGCAATGCAACTTTCATCCGGAATCCGGAGTGATTCCTTTGTACCTCGATTCCCATTGCATTGCGAAGCCCAGTTAATTCTCTCCGCGTGTCCCGCCGCAATGCCGGGCGCGTGGTTTTCCGGCGGATTTTGCGAAGCGTTGGTGAAGCCGAAACGGCCCGGTGATCACGCCCCCGGGATATCTACCCGCGTAGAAATTTCAGCCGGGTACGCTGATGGAACCGCCTTCGCACCAACCACCACACGGGAGTGCCCGATGGCACGCGTCGTAGTCGACGTCATGCTCAAGCCGGAGATCCTCGACCCCCAGGGCCAGGCGGTGCAGCGTGCACTGCCGCGCCTGGGCTTCGAAGGGATCGCCGACGTCCGCCAGGGGAAGCGCTTCGAGCTTGAGGTGGAGGGACCGGTCGACCAGGCCGCCCTCGACCGCATCCACAAGATGGCCGAAACGTTCCTCGCCAACACCGTCATCGAAGACTTCACCGTGAAGGTCGAGGCCTGACGGTGACCACTCGCATCGGAGTCGTCACGTTCCCCGGAACGCTCGACGACCGTGACTCGCTGCGCGCCGTCCGCCTCGCGGGGGCCGAGCCGGTCTCGCTGTGGCACCGCGACAAGGACCTGCACCAGGTCGACGCGGTCGTCCTCGCGGGCGGCTTCTCCTACGGGGACTACCTGCGCGCCGGGGCCATCTCCCGCTTCTCGCCGGTGATGGAGACCATCATCGAGCAGGCCAAGGGCGGCATGCCCGTCCTGGGCATCTGCAACGGCTTCCAGGTCCTCACCGAGGCCCACCTGCTGCCGGGGGCGATGCTCCGGAACAACCACCTGCACTTCATCTGCCGCGACCAGAAGCTGCGGGTGGAGAACGCGGAGACCGCGTGGACCGGCGACTACACCGCCGGCCAGGAGATCTCCGTACCGCTCAAGAACATGGACGGCCGCTACACCGCCGACGAGCGCACGCTCGACGAACTGGAGGCCGAAGGCCGAGTGGCCTTCCGCTACCTGGACGGCAACCCGAACGGTTCGCTGCGCGACATCGCCGGCATCACCAACGCCGCGGGCAACGTCGTCGGCCTCATGCCGCACCCCGAGCACGCGGTCGAGCCGCTGATCGGGACGGGCCGCACCGACGGCCTCCCGTTCTTCACCTCGGTCCTGAAGAAGCTGGTCAGCGCATGAGCCTCGACACCGTCAAGAACGCCACCGAAACCCCGGACGCCTCCCAGCCCTGGAAGGAACTCGGCCTCAAGGAGGACGAGTACGCCCGGATCCGGGAGATCCTCGGCCGCCGCCCCACGGGCGCCGAGCTCGCCATGTACTCGGTCATGTGGTCCGAGCACTGCTCGTACAAGAGCAGCAAGGTCCACCTGAAGCAGTTCGGTGAGAAGGCCCCCCAGAACGACGCCATGCTCGTCGGCATCGGCGAGAACGCCGGCGTCGTCGACGTCGGCCAGGGCTACGCGGTCACCTTCAAGGTCGAGTCGCACAACCACCCGAGCTACATCGAGCCCTACCAGGGCGCGGCCACCGGCATCGGCGGCATCGTCCGCGACATCCTCGCGATGGGCGCCCGCCCGGTCGCGGTCGTGGACCCGCTGCGCTTCGGCGCGGCCGACCACCCCGACACCCGGCGCGTCCTGCCCGGCGTCGTCGCGGGCATCGGCGGCTACGGCAACTGCCTGGGCCTGCCCAACATCGGCGGCGAGGTCGTCTTCGACGCCTGCTACCAGGGCAACCCGCTGGTCAACGCCGGCTGCATCGGCGTGATGAAGCACGAGGACATCCACCTCGCCCAGGCCTCCGGCCCCGGCAACAAGGTCATCCTCTACGGCGCCCGCACCGGCGGCGACGGCATCGGCGGCGTCTCGGTCCTCGCGTCCGAGACCTTCGACGACACCAAGCCCACCAAGCGCCCCGCCGTCCAGGTCGGCGACCCCTTCCAGGAGAAGCTCCTCATCGAGTGCACCCTGGAGATCTTCAAGGAGAAGCTGGTCGCGGGCATCCAGGACCTCGGCGGCGCCGGGCTCTCCTGCGCGACCTCCGAGCTCGCCTCCGCCGGTTCCGGCGGCATGCGGGTCGAGCTGGACACCGTGCCGCTGCGCGACGCGACGCTCTCGCCCGAGGAAATCCTCATGAGCGAGTCGCAGGAGCGCATGTGCGCGATCGTCGAGCCGCAGCACGTCGACCGCTTCATGGAGATCTGCGAGAAGTGGGACGTCATCGCCACCGTCATCGGTGAGGTGACCGAGGGCGAGCGCCTGGAGATCTTCTGGCACGGCGAGCAGATCGTGGACGTGCCCCCGGGCACCGTCGCCCACGAGGGCCCCGTCTACAACCGCCCCTACGCGCGCCCCTCCTGGCAGGACGCGCTCCAGGCGGACGACGCCGGCAAGCTGCCGCGCCCGCAGACCTCCGAGGAGCTGCGCGCGCAGGTCCTCGCGCTGGTCTCCTCCCCGAACCAGGCGTCGAAGTCGTGGGTCACCGACCAGTACGACCGCTTCGTCCAGGGCAACACCGTGCTCTCGCAGCCCGAGGACGCGGGCATGGTCCGCATCGACGAGGAGTCCAACCTCGGCGTGGCCATGGCCACCGACGGCAACGGCCGCTTCGCCAAGCTCGACCCGTACACGGGCGCGCAGCTGGCGCTGGCGGAGTCGTACCGCAACGTCGCGGCGACCGGCGCCAAGCCGCTCGCCATCTCCGACTGCCTGAACTTCGGTTCCCCCGAGGACCCGGACGTCATGTGGCAGTTCGCCGAGGCCTGCCGCGGCCTGGCGGACGGCTGCCTGGAGCTGGGCACCCCGGTGACCGGCGGCAACGTCTCGCTCTACAACCAGACGGGCGACATCGCGATCCACCCGACCCCGGTCGTGGCGGTCCTCGGTGTGATCGACGACGTCAACCGCCGTACGCCGATGGCCTTCAAGGAGGCCGGCCAGCTGCTGTACCTGCTGGGCGACACGGCCGAGGAGTTCGGCGGTTCGGCCTGGTCGCAGGTGGTCCACGACCACCTCGGCGGCATGCCGCCGAAGGTGGACCTGGGACGCGAGAAGCTGCTCGGCGAGATCCTGATCTCCGCCTCGCGCGACGGCATGATCGACGCCGCGCACGACCTGTCCGACGGCGGCGTGATCCAGGCGCTCACCGAGTCCTGCCTGCGCGGCGGCAACGGTGCCCGGATCGTGGTGCCCGAGGGCCTGGACGCCTTCACCTTCCTGTTCTCCGAGTCCGCGGGCCGCGCCATCGTGGCCGTCCCGCGCAGCGAGGAGCTCCGTTTCACCGACATGTGCGGTGCGCGCGGCCTGCCGGTCACCCGCATCGGTGTGGTGGACGGCGAGGAGATCGAGATCCAGGGCGAGTTCACCCTCCCCCTGGCCGAGCTCCGCGAGGCCCACGAGACGACGATCCCGGCCCTGCTGGCCTGATCGCACAGCCTCGGCCACGAGCCCCCGCCCGCATCCCGCGGTCGGGGGCTCGCGGCGTCGGTGGAACCGACGGCCCGAGTAGGGTCGGGGCATGCCGCCCCGAGGGAAGAAGCCGCGTACCTACGACCCCGCGAAGATCCGTACGGCCGTCACCGCGCAGTTCGCGCATGTGTGCCGGGCCGTCGGGGAGTTGGGGCCCGAGCAGCTGGCGCGGCCCAGTGGGCTCGGCGACTGGAGCGTTGCCGAACTCGCCGGGCACATCGCCTGGATCGCGGACTCGCTGGCCGCCGGCCTGGGCCGGCCGCCCGCCGCCGTCGTCGAGCTGTCGGCGGTCGAGTGGCCCTTCGCCACCGCCTCCCTCGCCGGGGTGATCTCCGAAGCGGCCCGGGAGACCCTGACCGGGGCCCCGCTGCCCGAGCTGTACGACCGGGCGGCCGCCCGGATGGCGCAGGCGCTCGCGGAGAATCCGGGCGAGCGCGTGCTGGACCTGTGGATCGGGGACATGACCCTGGCCGACTTCCTGGTCACCCGGACCGTGGAACTGGTGGTCCACACCGACGACCTGAACCGGGCCGCCGGACTGGACATCCCGATCGACCGGCAGGCCCTGGCCGCCTGCACCCGGCTGCTCGCCGACGCCCTCGCCCTGAAGGCACCGGGCGGCTCGGTCGAGGTCCGCGTCCCGCCCTTCGCGGTGGTCCAGTGCATCGAGGGCCCGCGGCACACCCGCGGCACCCCGCCGAACGTGGTGGAGACCGACCCGCTGACCTGGATCCGGCTCGCGACCGGCCGTACGGGATGGGCCGCGGCCCTCGACGGGGCGCACGTACGGGCCAGTGGCGAGCGGGCCGATCTGTCGGCGCTGCTCCCGCTGATGAGCTGAGGGGAACAGCCATGGTGGAACCTTCGCGACGCCCGGTCCGTCCCAGAGACATGCGTACCTTCCGGCACGTCCCCGCCTCCGCGGGCCTGGCCCTGGCCCTCGCGCTCGCCCTCGCCGGCTGCGGCCGGACCGAGGACGGCCGCAGCGCCCGGCTGCCCGACCCCATGGGTTCCTGGGCCGTCGAGTCCCTGACCACGGGCGGCCGCACCCTGCACGCACCCGAGACCGCCCACCTCGACATCGGCCGGAACGAGGTCAAGGGCAACTACGGCTGCAACGGATTCACCGCGGTGGCGGCCTTCGCCGGTACCTCCGCGGTGACCGTCACGCCCGGCGCCTCGACCACCATGGCCTGCGCGGACATGGAGTTCGAGACGGCCTTCGCCAAGCTGTTCCAGGGCAAGCTGGCGATCGACCGGGGACCCGACCGGCTCACCCTGAAGACCGCCGACGGGAGCACCATCGCCATGACCTCGGCGCCCGCGGTCACGGACGCCCCGCTCACCACGACCGAGTGGACCGTGGAGTCCCTGGTCAGCGGTGGGACCGCGGCCTCCCTGCCCGCCGAGGCGGCCGGGAAGGCACGGTTCACCATCGCCCCGGACCTCACCGTGAGCGGCAGCCTCGGCTGCAACCGGTTCAGCGCCCAGGCCACCGTGGAGGGCTCCACGGTCACCTTCGGGCCGCTGACCTCGACCCGGATGGCCTGCGAGGGACGGGTCGGCGAGCTTGAGCGGACGCTGACCCAGCTGTTCGGCAGCGGCCCGCTCACCGCGAAGGCCGAGGGCCGGACCCTCACCCTCACCGCGCCCGACGGCAAGGGCCTGACCGCGAAGGCGGCCTCCGCCGCCGAGTGACTCACACGTGCGCCGTGCCGCCGTCCTTCGCCATGGCGGCGGCGATGGTGCGCGCCGATCCGGCCCACACCTCGTCGGGGATCCGCGGCAGCACGTCGTCCCACAGCGGCAGGTTGGAGCCGCGCAGCTGGAGCATGCCCTCCGGCCGGGCGAACTGGAACAGGTGCAGGTGGGCGGCCCCGTCCCCGTACTTGGCGACGTGCACCCGGGCGATCCCGCCCAGCTCGCGCACCGCCCGCTCGGTCCGCTGCAGCAGCGGACCCAGCTCCGCCGCCCGCTCGGGCGGCAGGTCCGTCAGGTCGCGGTGGACGCGCGGGACGAGCTGCACGATCGCGGGCAGGGCGGAGTGGATCCCCCGCAGCCGCCAGTGCTCGTCGGTCCACAGGAAGGCGGAGTCGGGCAGGACGCAGACCTCGCAGCCCTCCGGCCCGTCCTCCCCGTTGCGCGGCGGCTCGGGGAGCACCGGCGGCTCCAGGGGCCTGACGCCGAGCTCGCCGTCGAAGGGGAAGGTCTCCCACAGGGCGACGCCGTCGGAGTCGAAGGGTATGGGCTCTCCGACGGGCAACCGGCTTACGTACTCACTGGGTTCGGTCATGCGGTGATCATGGCATCGGTCAGGCCGGGTACGGGAGGAGCTGGGCGTCCACCTTCTCCCAGGCCGCCCGCAGCTGCGCCAGCCGGGCCGGCTCCACGGCGGCCTTGTCGGCCTGCTCGCGGACGTCCCCGGCCAGGTTGAACAGCTGGTCCTTGCCCGCCTTGCCGCGGTAGTACTTCCAGTCCCCGCGGCGCAGCGCCCGCTCACCCCGGACCCGCCAGAACAGGTCCCGCTCGGCCGCCTTCTCGCCGCGCAGCAGGTACCCGGCCAGGCTCACCCCGTCCAGCGGGTAGGCCGGGTGGGGGCGGGCCCCCGCGACCTCCAGCAGCGTCGCCGTCCAGTCCGGGCTGAACACCGGGACGTGGCTGACCTGCCCGCCGTCCAGCCGGGCGGGCCAGCGCGCGATGTTCGGCACGCGGATCCCGCCCTCCTGGAGGGAGGCCTTGTTGCCGGACAGCGGCCAGTTGTACGAGAAGCGCTCGCCGCCGTTGTCGCTGGAGAAGACGACGAGGGTGTCCTCCTCCTGGCCGGAGCGCTTCAGCGCCTTCAACACCTCGCCGATCGAGCGGTCGAGGTCCTCGACCATCTCCTTGTACTTCTCGACCGAGCCGCCGTCCTGGTGCCACAGGGCGCGCCCGTCGCCGGCCTTGATCCGGCGGACGATCTCGGCGCTCTGCCCGGTGTCCCCGTCGGCGATCCACGGCCAGTGCGGGGTGGTGAAGTTGAGGTTCAGCAGCCACGGCTTGCCGTGGTGGTCGCGCGAGACGTACTCGCTCGCCCGCTCGGTGATGATCCGGGTGTAGTAGCGCAGGTCCTTGTACTCGGCGTCGCCCTCGTAGAGGTCGTACTCACCGCTCAGGCCCAGCTTGGAGTAGTACTCCAGCGCGCCGCCGAAGTTGCCGAAGAACTCGTCCCAGCCGGACCTGGTCGGGCTGTAGTCGGGCAGGTAGCCCGCGTGCCACTTGCCGATCAGCGCGGTGGAGTAGCCGGCCGACTTCAGCAGCGAGGCCAGCGTCGGGTGGGTCGGGTCCAGGCCGGCCGACTTGTCGGCGATCGGCTCGGCCAGCCCGCCCTTGGTGCGGGCCGGGTAGCGCCCGGTGTACAGGCTGAACCGGGTCGGCGAGCAGGTCGCGGAGCCCGAGTAGGCGTCGGTGAACCGGACGCCCTGGCGGGCGAGGCGGTCCAGGTTCGGGGTCTTGATGTGCGGGGAGCCGTACGAGGACAGGTCGGCCCAGCCCAGGTCGTCGCCGAGGATGAACAGGATGTTCGGCCGGCGGGACGGCCGGGGCCGCCCGGCCCGGAACTCCCGCTCCTGCGGCGCGTTCTGCCCGTCCCCGGCGGCCGGGGCGGCGGCGGCCGGGGCGGCGGCGCCCAGCCCCACCGCCGCGGCGGCCGCGCTCACGCCGACCGCGCCGCCGAAGGCGCGCCGGGACAGGTTGGGTTCGTACGAGGTCACAGGTACTCCAAGGCATGGCCCGACGGCCCGCCCCGGGCGGCGCGGGACGGCGCGCGGCACGGCAGGGCAGGCTCGGGCAGGGGTCAGGAAAGGAAAAGAACGGAAAGCGGCGTGTGACTACGCAGAACAGCGACAGATGGCGCTCGCGACACGGACAAGGTCCACGTGCCGGCGCTCGACGAGGGTGACGGTTCGGTCACCGAGAGGCTGCATGGGGCGAGAGCCTGTACGAATGCCCATGCGCCTGTCAACAGGGGCATTCCGGATGCCGAGACGGAATGGATCGGTCACCCTCTGTGCTGTGACATTTCCCGGCCGTCCCCAATTCGGACCAGTGGTCGATCTCGCCTACACTCGGAAGCGTGCCTCGTGGTGATGGACGACTCAACCACGACCTGCTCCCCGGCGAAAAGGGCCCCCAGGACGCTTGCGGCGTCTTCGGTGTCTGGGCTCCGGGTGAAGAGGTCGCCAAGCTCACCTACTTCGGACTGTATGCCCTGCAGCACCGTGGACAAGAGTCCGCGGGAATCGCTGTGAGCAACGGTTCCCAGATCCTCGTCTTCAAGGACATGGGACTCGTTTCCCAGGTCTTCGACGAAACCTCTCTCGGCTCGCTCCAAGGTCATATCGCGGTCGGTCACGCCCGCTATTCGACCACCGGGGCCTCCGTCTGGGAGAACGCCCAGCCGACCTTCCGTGCGACCGCCCACGGCTCCATTGCCCTGGGTCACAACGGCAACCTGGTGAACACCGCCGAGCTTGCCGAGATGGTCGCCGACCTCCCCCGTCAGGACGGCCGTGCCACCCAGGTGGCCGCCACCAATGACACCGACCTGGTCACCGCCCTGCTCGCCGGTCAGACCGACGACGAGGGCAAGCCCCTGACCATCGAGGAGTCGGCCGCCAAGGTCCTGCCTCAGGTCAAGGGCGCCTTCTCCCTCGTCTTCATGGACGAGGGGACCCTCTACACCGCCCGTGACCCGCAGGGCATCCGCCCGCTGGTCCTCGGCCGCCTGGAGCGCGGCTGGGTGGTCGCGAGCGAGACCGCCGCCCTCGACATCTGCGGCGCCAGCTTCGTCCGCGAGGTCGAGCCGGGCGAACTCATCGCGATCGACGAGAACGGTCTGCGCACCTCTCGATTCGCGGAAGCGAAGCCCAAGGGCTGTGTCTTCGAGTACGTCTACCTGGCGCGCCCGGACACCGACATCGCCGGCCGGAACGTCTACCTCTCGCGTGTCGAGATG
This sequence comes from Streptomyces sp. NPDC001502, assembly GCF_042894785.1. Taxonomy (NCBI): domain Bacteria; kingdom Bacillati; phylum Actinomycetota; class Actinomycetes; order Kitasatosporales; family Streptomycetaceae; genus Streptomyces; species Streptomyces sp. NPDC001502. Next base: position 50,586 of record NZ_JBIAVW010000011.1, on the reverse strand, counting down.
GGCCGGCGCCTGGCCAAGGAAGCCCCGGCCGACGCCGATCTGGTGATAGCGACGCCGGAGTCCGGCACGCCCGCCGCCGTCGGATACGCCGAAGCCAGCGGGATCCCGTACGGATCCGGCCTGGTCAAGAACGCCTACGTGGGCCGGACCTTCATCCAGCCCTCGCAGACGATCCGCCAGCTCGGCATCCGGCTCAAGCTCAACCCCCTCAAGGAAGTCATCCGGGGCAAGCGCCTGGTGGTCGTCGACGACTCGATCGTCCGCGGCAACACCCAGCGCGCCCTCGTCAAGATGCTCCGCGAGGCCGGCGCGGCGGAGGTCCACATCCGGATCTCCTCGCCGCCGGTGAAGTGGCCGTGCTTCTTCGGCATCGACTTCGCCACCCGGGCCGAGCTGATCGCCAACGGCATGACGGTCGACGAGATCGCCACTTCCCTGGGCGCGGACTCGCTCTCGTACATCTCGCTCGACGCGATGGTCGAGGCGACCACGATCCAGAAGCCCAACCTCTGCCGTGCCTGCTTCGACGGCGAGTACCCGATGGATCTGCCCGACCCGCAGCTCCTGGGCAAGCAGCTGCTGGAGTCCGAGCTCGCGGGCGGCACGGACGCCGCCGACGCGCTCCGCCGCCCGTAGCCCTGGCTCAACCTGCGCCGGGCCCTGTCTTTGAGGCTTCTCCCAGGGCCCGGCACCACACGCAGTAACGACACGAAAGCTCTCTCCTGTCATGACAGAGAAGACCACCGGTGCCAGCTACGCAGCCGCAGGCGTGGACATCGAAGCGGGCGACCGCGCCGTCGAGCTGATGAAGGAGTGGGTGAAGAAGACGCAGCGCCCCGAGGTCCTCGGCGGCCTCGGCGGCTTCGCCGGCCTCTTCGACGCCTCCGCCCTCAAGCGCTACGAGCGCCCGCTGCTCGCCTCGGCCACCGACGGCGTCGGCACCAAGGTGGACATCGCCCGCCAGCTCGGCGTGTACGACACCATCGGCCACGACCTGGTGGCGATGGTCATGGACGACATCGTCGTCTGCGGCGCCGAGCCGCTCTTCATGACCGACTACATCTGCGTCGGCAAGGTGCACCCCGAGCGTGTCGCGGCGATCGTCAAGGGCATCGCCGAGGGCTGTGTCCTCGCCGGCTGCGCCCTGGTGGGCGGCGAGACCGCCGAGCACCCCGGCCTGCTGGGCCCGGACGACTTCGACGTGGCCGGTGCCGGAACGGGCGTCGTCGAGTACGACCGCCTGCTCGGCGCGGATCGCATCCGTACGGGTGACGCCGTCATCGCGATGGCTTCGTCCGGCCTTCACTCGAACGGGTACTCGCTGGTCCGCCACGTCCTCTTCGAGCGCGCCAAGATGTCGCTGGACCAGCACGTGGAGGAGCTCGGCCGGACCCTCGGCGAGGAGCTCCTGGAGCCTACCAAGATCTACTCGCTGGACTGCATGGCCCTCACCCGTACGGCCGAGGTGCACGCCTACTCGCACATCACCGGCGGCGGCCTCGCGGCGAACCTGGCCCGGGTGATCCCGGACCACCTGCACGCCACGGTCGACCGTTCGACCTGGGCCCCCGGCGCCATCTTCGACCTGGTCGGCAGGGCCGGTCAGGTGGAGCAGCTGGAGCTGGAGAAGACCCTGAACATGGGCGTCGGCATGATGGCCGTCGTTCCGCAGGAGTCGGTGGACGTGGCGCTGACCGCACTGGCCGACCGGGGTGTCGACGCGTGGGTCGCGGGAGAGATCCTGGACCGCGGCGACCACACCGAGGGCGCGACCATGACCGGTTCCTACGCGAGCTGAGCAGCACTGAAACCCGGCCCGGGGCGATGCCCTGGACCGGGTTTCAGTCTTTTGTCTGTCGTGCAGACGCCTCAGGGCGTCAAGCGCCGCGACGCTGTGACGACGGCCCGGACTCTTCGTCCTCGTCGTCGTCATCCCTGTTGTAGAGGTCCGCGTACCGAGCGTACGGGTCGTCCTCGTCCAGTTCGTCGTCGTCTACCTCGACCGGCTCGCTGACAGGCAGCGGTTCCACGGTCGATGCGCCCAGCTCGTTGGCCAGACGCGAGAGGTCAGTCCCGCCGCTGCTGTACTTCAGCTGGCGGGCGACCTTCGTCTGCTTGGCCTTTGCCCGGCCGCGCCCCATGGCTCGACCCCCTCGGTGACGGGGCTCGACGGCCCCAGAGTCTGACACGCGTTCATGGTTCGGAGCGGGCTCTCCGTGGAGAGACCGTCCGTAGGGGTTTAACGGTACCTGCTTCCGCGGCCATACGGTACGCCGCCCGCATGACGCGCCCCGGTGCAGAACCAACAAGGCGCCCCGTCCTCGCTGGTCAGCTGCGATTTTAACCTTTTCCTGGCGGGCGACCCGCCGAAGTGCAGTGAGTTCCGTCTCGCCGCACCCCGGCGGGCGCACCCCGGAGCCCCGGGAAGGGCCTAGACGGCGCGCGCGGCGCGGCCGTCGGCCATGCGCTGCTCGGCGATCCGGTCGGCCGCGGCGGCCGGCGGAATGCCGTCCGCCTTCGCGCGAGCAAAGATCTCCAGCGTGGTGTCGAAGATCTTCGTGGCCTTGGCCTTGCAGCGGTCGAAGTCGAAGCCGCGCAGCTCGTCGGCGACCTGGATGACACCGCCCGCGTTGACCACGTAGTCGGGCGCGTAGAGGATCCCGCGGTCCGAGAGGTCCTTCTCGATGCCCGGGTGGGCGAGCTGGTTGTTCGCCGCGCCGCAGACGATCGTCGCGGTGAGCGCCGGGACGGTCTCGTCGTTCAGGGCGCCGCCGAGCGCGCAGGGGGCGTAGATGTCCAGGCCCTCGGTGCGGATCAGCGCGTCCGTGTCGGCGACGGCGGTGACCTTGCCCGGGTGCTTGTCCAGGATCCGGCGTACGGACTCTTCCCGTACGTCCGTGATCACGACCTCGGCGCCGTCCTCCAGCAGGTGCTCGACCAGGTAGTGGCCGACCTTGCCGACACCGGCCACGCCGACCTTGCGGCCGCGCAGGGTCGGGTCGCCCCACAGGTGCTGGGCGCTGGCACGCATGCCCTGGAAGACGCCGAAGGCGGTGAGGACCGAGGAGTCGCCGGCGCCGCCGTTCTCGGGGGAGCGGCCGGTCGCCCAGCGGGTCTCGCGGGCCACGACGTCCATGTCGGCCACGTAGGTGCCGACGTCGCAGGCGGTCACGTAGCGGCCGCCGAGGGACTCCACGAACCGGCCGTAGGCCTGGAGCAGTTCCTCGCTCTTGAGGACGTCCGGGTCGCCGATGATCACGGCCTTGCCGCCGCCGAGGTCGAGACCGGCGAGCGCGTTCTTGTACGACATGCCGCGCGAGAGGTTCAGCGCGTCGAGGACGGCCTCCTCGTCGGAGGCGTACGCGTAAAAGCGCGTACCGCCGAGGGCGGGGCCCAGGGCGGTGGAGTGGATGGCGATGACGGCCTTCAGGCCGGTGGCGCGGTCCTGGCACAGCACGACTTGCTCGTGGCCGCCCTGCTCCGTACGGAACAGGGTGTGCAGGACGCCGTCGGTCATTTCGGTCACGGTGGTGACTCCCATGGAAGAGATGCGGCGGAAAGACGCCCGCCCTGCGGGTGGGGGAGGGCGTGCTGGGAGCAGAGTAAGACCTGGGGGCCGCCCGTAGGTGACCTGTCCGAGGATCGAAACACTCCTGTGGTGCCAGGGGGTGGGGACGCCTCGGAGGTGAACCTGGCCCTGCGGAAGGGCAGTACGAGAGCGTGAGCGAATCCTCCGATCTCCCGCTGCCGTCCGCGCGCTCGGCGCCGACCGTCCCGTACGCCTCCTACCTGCGTATCTACGAGCCCTTGGCGGCCTTCGCCGAGCCGGAGCGCACGCACTGGGCCGACTACGCCCGGCGCGGGACGTCCCCGACCGCCCAGGACGAACTGCGCCGGTCGCTGTCGGACTTGGTGCGGGTCCCGGTGGTGGGGGTGCCGGCCCACGAGAGCGCGGACGCCTTCACGGCGGTGGTCGACGGGGTGCTGCTGGTCTGCCCGTGGCGCACCCGGCTCCGTGGCTGGCTGGCCCTCCAGGAGCTCGTCGAGTGGTTCCCGCGCCCGGTGCTGGACGCGGCGCTCCCGCCGGGGGCGCGCCGGCGGGCGGCCGAGGAGTACGAGCGCTGGCGCGAACGGAACCCGGACGCGCGCCCCTGGATCCGTACGGGGGTGTGGCAGGTGCCGCTGCGCTGGTTCGTGCTGGTGGCGGACGAGGAGCGGGACCACGTGCCGGGCGAGCGGCTGCGCTACCGCACGCCGATGGTCCAGGCCCGGCGGCGGCTCGCCCGCGCGCTGCGGATCCTGCGCGACGCGGAGGGGTACGGGATGCTCGTCGACGGGCTGGTGGAGGTGGGGAGCTGGCTGGAGGAGTTCCACCCGCGCTCGATGGTCGAGCTGGACTACGGCGGGCTGCTGCACGCGCTGCCGGCGGACCGGCTGGCGGCCGACCGCTCGGCCGCAGATCTCGCGGCGGGTATCGCGGCCCTGCGGGCCGGGGACTCGGACGGCGCGACCGAGGTCTACGAGGAGCTGGCGGAGCGGTGGAGAGCGGTCCGGGAGCGGCTTTTCGCGAATTAGGCCGAAAGGGGCCTATGTGGCTGGTTTCACTCAGGAGGGGTCAGTACGTATCGTCCGGTATCGGTCGATCGGTCAATACTGGCTGATCAGAGGCCTGATCATGGCATTTGGGACGTAGTACCAGGACCTACGTCCCGATACGGGCCATTGGCCCAAGCGTGACGGACCGCACTAACTACACCCTTGCGCCCTTCCCCTACCCTCGTGCCAAAATAGGACAAGGAGTCCGGGGAGGGTTCCTTCCGCCCAACTAAGGGCGGAATGCTCGGCATTGCACTCTACGGGGGGTCTGACGACTCCTGATCGCTCTGTGACTGATCGTCACAGTGGGGTGACTGTCCGTTATGGGACGGTCCATCGGCTTCCGCCGCTGATGAACACCTCGGAGGGCAATTCCGTCGGTTTGGCCGTCGAGGCTGGACGGATGGTGTAGTTGTAGTGCCGAGGACAAGCCGTTCGTCCTATAACCGACTCGGCCCGCGTATGTCCATTTCGGGCAACGCGGGCCAAGGTGCAGAATTTAGAGGAAAGAACCGAGATGGTTCGGTTCTCCCGAGGAGGCCGCTCATGACCGCTCGCACCCCTGATGCCGAGCCGCTGCTGACCCCGGCTGAGGTTGCCACGATGTTCCGCGTGGACCCGAAGACGGTCACCCGCTGGGCCAAGGCTGGCAAGCTCACGTCCATCCGCACCCTGGGTGGACACCGCCGGTACCGCGAGGCCGAGGTTCGCGCACTGCTCGCGGGAATTCCGCAGCAGCGCAGCGAAGCCTGAGGTCGCGTAAACACCCCGCTTTAACGGGTTTATGTCGGGTCCCCCAATCCGATGAAACCCACATAGCTTCATACGGCCGGGCCTGCCCCAACAGGTTCCAAGTCGTTCGATCGCGCTGGACTCCGCCGGGTCCAGCGCGATCTTTTTATGCCCAGGTCAGGGCGGTCTTGAGCGCGCGCGGGAGCATCGGCGAGGTAGGTGCCATTGCACATATTCTATCGAGCGGGCGTATGGGTGCGATAAAAGTATGAGTCTCAAAAACTCATGCGGTGACTCCCGTCACAGATGATCACTCTTGTATATCCGGTAATGCACCCCGTAAAGGGGACGCGCTTCGCGAGGCACATCATGCGAACGGGGGATTCCGTGTGACGGCCGGCCCGGGGGGCGTCTCGGCCGGGGTGTCAGGAGGTCCGGATGGGCCCGGACGCGTCCGGCGCGGTCCCGGAGAGGTCCGGAGAGGCCCGGCGAAGAGCTCCGGAGGGCTCCGGGGAGGTCCGTCGGGGTCCGTCGGGGTCCGGAGCCGTTCGCACGGGCTCGGCGAGGGCCCGGCACGCGCTCATGGACGCCCCGCAGGCGCGGCGGATGCGGCCCGGAGGTGTGGACGGGCGGCGCGGGCGTTCCACGGGCCCCAGGCGGCCCCCAAGGCCGTCCGGGCGGTGCCGCCCGCCAACGCGTCAGGGCCCGTATCCCCAGAGGGATACGGGCCCTGACGTTTCTGCGAACCTGACGGGACTTGAACCCGCGACCTCCACCTTGACAGGGTGGCGAGCTAACCAACTGCTCCACAGGTCCTTGATTTGCGGCCGCTCGGCGGCTGCGAATCAGACTGTACCGCAGCTCAGGGGGTGCAGTCGAACCGGACCGCGGCGCCGGTCACGGCGCCGCCGCATCCACCGCCTTCACGATCCGCTTGTCGGAGATCGGGTAGGCCGTCCCGAGCGCGTGCGCGAAGTAACTGACGCGCAGTTCCTCGATCATCCAGCGGATGTCGGTGACCGTGGACGGGACCGGGCGCCCCTTCGGCAACTGCTCCAGCAGCCAGGCGTACTCGTCCTGCATCTCGTGGACCTTCTCCATGCGCGTGGTGTCGCGCTGGACGCCCGTGGGCATCTGCTGGAGCCGCCGGTCCACCGCCACCAGGTAGCGCATCAGGTCCGGCAGCCTGCGCAGCCCCGTGAGCGTCACGAAGCCGGCCGGCATGAGGGCCGCCAGCTGCGTCTTGACGTCCTGGATGTTCGCGACCAGGGCCAGGCTGCCCGTGGCCTTCAGGCGGCGCTCACAGGCCTGCCAGGCGGCCAGCACCTGCTGCACCTGGCTCACCGTGCGCACGGTCGTGTCCACCAGGTCGGCGCGGACGGCCTCGTAGAGCCCCCGGAAGCCCGCCTCGTCCCACGCCGGGCCGCCGTGGTCGGCGATCAGCTTGTCGGTCGCCGCGGTCGCGCAGTCGTCGAAGAGCGCCTGGATGGAGCCGTGCGGGTTCCTGGACAGGGCCAGCTTCTGCTGGTTGGTCAGGTGGTCCGAGGCGAACTTCGCCGGGTTCACCGGGATGTTCAGCAGGATGAGCCGCCGGGTGCCCAGCCACATCGCCTGCTGCTGCTCGGCCTCCGTGTCGAAGAGCCGTACGGACACGGTCGCGCCCTCGTCCACCAGCGCCGGGTACGCCTTCACCGGCTGGCCCGCGCGCCGGGTCTCGAAGACCTTGGTCAGCGTGCCGATCGTCCAGTCGGTCAGCCCGGTGCGCTCCACCGACTCCCCGCCCGCCCGCTCGGCGGTGGCCGCGGCGGCCTTGGAGAGGGCCTGGCGGGCCTTCGGCTTCAGCCTCAGCCGCAGGGCCTCCAGGTCCTTGTCCTCGGCGAGGTTCTTGCGGCGCTCGTCGATGATCCGGAAGGTGATCTTCAGGTGATCCGGGATCCGGGTGAGGTCGAAGTCCTCTGCGGAGACCGGGACCCCGACCATCCGCTGGAGCTCGCGCGCCAGCGTGACCGGCAGCGGCTCCTGCAGGGGCACCGCCGTGTCCAGGAAGCGGCCGGCGTAGTTCGGCGCGGGCACGTAGTGCCGGCGGATCGGCTTGGGCAGCGAGCGGATGAGCTCGGTGACGACCTCCTCGCGCAGGCCCGGGATCTGCCAGTCGAAGCCCTCGTCGGTGACCTGGTTCAGCACCTGGAGCGGGACGTGGACGGTCACGCCGTCGGCGTCCGCACCCGGCTCGAACTGGTAGGTCACCCGGAACTTCAGCTGCCCCTGCCGCCAGGAGTCCGGGTAGTCGGCCTTGGTGACCCCGGCCGCCTTCTCGGTCAGCAGCATCTCGCGTTCGAAGTCGAGGAGTTCCGGCTCCTCGCGCTTCTTGTGCTTCCACCAGGAGTCGAAGTGCGCCCCGGACACCACATGGGCGGGGATCTTCTGGTCGTAGAAGTCGAAGAGGGTCTCGTCGTCCACCACGATGTCGCGGCGCCGCGCCCGGTTCTCCAGCTCCTCCACCTCGGTGAGGAGCTTGCGGTTGTCGGCGTAGAACTTGTGGTGGGTGCGCCAGTCGCCCTCGACGAGCGCGTTGCGGATGAACAGCTCGCGCGAGACCTCGGCGTCGATCCGGCCGTAGTTGATCTTCCGCTGGGCCACGATCGGTACGCCGTACAGCGTGACCTTCTCGTACGCCATCACGGCCGCCTGGTCCTTCTCCCAGTGCGGCTCGCTGTACGTGCGCTTGACCAGGTGCTGGGCCAGCGGCTCCACCCACTCGGGCTCCACCTTGGCGTTCACCCGGGCCCACAGCCGCGAGGTCTCCACCAGCTCGGCCGACATCACGAACTTCGGCTGCTTCTTGAAGAGCGAGGAGCCCGGGAAGATCGCGAACTTGGCGCTGCGGGCACCGAGGTACTCGTTCTTGTCGGTGTCCTTGAGCCCGATGTGCGAGAGCAGACCGGCCAGCAGCGAGACGTGGACGACCTGCTCCGGGGCATCGGCCTCGTTGACGTGGATGCCCATGCCCTTGGCGACCGTGCGCAGCTGGGAGTAGATGTCCTGCCACTCGCGGATCCGCAGGAAGTTCAGGTACTCCTGCTTGCACATCCGGCGGAACGAGGACGAGCCGCGTTCCTTCTGCTGCTCGCGCACGTAGCGCCACATGTTCAGGAACGAGAGGAAGTCGCTGGTCTCGTCCTTGAACCGGGCGTGGTTCTGGTCGGCCTGGGTCTGCTTGTCCGAGGGCCGCTCGCGCGGGTCCTGGATGGACAGGGCCGCCGCGATGACCATGACCTCGCGGACGCAGTTGTTCTTGTCGGCCTCGATGACCATGCGGGCCAGCCGCGGGTCCACGGGGAGCTGGGAGAGCTGGCGGCCCATCTGGGTGAGCCGCCTCGACGGGTCCTTCTCGGCCGGGTCCAGCGCGCCGAGCTCCTGGAGCAGCTGCACGCCGTCGCGGATGTTGCGGTGGTCCGGCGGGTCGATGAAGGGGAACTTCTCGATCTCGCCGAGGCCCGCCGCGGTCATCTGGAGGATGACGGAGGCCAGGTTCGTCCGCAGGATCTCGGCGTCGGTGAACTCGGGGCGGGCGTCGAAGTCGGCCTCGGAGTACAGCCGGATGCAGATGCCGTCGCTGGTACGGCCGCAGCGGCCCTTGCGCTGGTTGGCGCTGGCCTGCGAGATCCGCTCGATCGGCAGGCGCTGGACCTTGGTGCGGTGGCTGTAGCGGGAGATCCGGGCGGTGCCCGGATCGATCACGTACTTGATGCCGGGGACGGTCAGCGAGGTCTCGGCGACGTTGGTCGCGAGGACGATCCGGCGCCCGGTGTGCTGCTGGAAGACGCGGTGCTGCTCGGCGTGCGAGAGGCGTGCGTAGAGAGGGAGAACCTCGGTGAAGCGGAGGTTCCGTTTGTTTAGGGCGTCCGCGGTGTCGCGGATCTCCCGCTCGCCGGAGAGGAAGACCAGGATGTCGCCCGGCCCTTCGGACTGGAGCTCGTCCACGGCCTCGCAGATCGCGGTGATCTGGTCCCGGTCGGAGTCGTCGCCCTCCTCGGCGTCCTCCTCCAGGAGCGGCCGGTAGCGCACCTCCACCGGATAGGTACGCCCGCTGACCTCGACGATCGGTGCCTCGCCGAAGTGCCGGGAGAAGCGCTCGGGGTCGATGGTCGCCGAGGTGATGACGACCTTGAGGTCGGGGCGCTTCGGCAGCAGCGTGGCCAGGTAGCCCAGCAGGAAGTCGATGTTCAGCGACCGCTCGTGGGCCTCGTCGATGATGATCGTGTCGTAGGCCCGCAACTCGCGGTCCGTCTGGATCTCGGCGAGCAGGATGCCGTCCGTCATCAGCTTCACGAAGGTCGCGTCCTGGTCCACCTGGTCGGTGAAGCGGACCTTCCAGCCGACCGTCTGGCCGATCTCGGACTTCAGCTCCTCGGCGATCCGCTCCGCGACCGTGCGGGCGGCGATCCGGCGGGGCTGGGTGTGCCCGATCATGCCCCGGACGCCGCGGCCCAGCTCCATGCAGATCTTGGGGATCTGCGTGGTCTTGCCGGACCCGGTCTCGCCCGCGACGATCACGACCTGGTGGTCGCGTATCGCCTCGGCGATCTCGTCCTTCTTCTGGCTGACGGGCAGGTTCTCGGGATACGTGACCTCCGGCATCCGCGAGGCACGGCCGGCCAGTCGCTCGGCGGCCTTGGTGGCCTCCGCGGCGATCTCGTCGAGCACGGCCTGCTTGGCCTCGGGCTTGCGGATACGGCGGGCGCCTTCGAGGCGGCGGCCGAGGCGGTGCGCGTCACGGAGGGAGATCTCACCGAGAAGCGTCTGCAGGGCGGCGAAGGAAGTAGACATACCTGGTCGAGGATCTCACCTGGGCCCTCCGGGTGGCGAACGCATTTGTGGGGCGGACCCGTACCATTTCGGGACGAGTCCGTCGGTCGTACGAGTGAGAGGCGTCCCACCTTGTCCCGCCCCCGCCTCTTCGGCTGCGCCGTGCTCGCGGTACTGGCGGTGCTGCTGGGCTGCGCGTCCCCGGCGGTGGCGCTCGCCCCGACGCCCCGAACGGCCCCGGGCGCGGACTCGCCCCCGGCGCGGACGCCGACCCCGCCCCCGGCGCGGGTGCTGGTTGCGGCCCCGGCCCCGGTCCTGGAACCGGCCCCGGTCCTGGAACCGGCCCCGGTCCTGGAACCGGCCCCGGTCCTGGAACCGGCCCCGGCCCCGGCCTCGGCCTCCGCTCCTGCCCCGGCTCCGGCAGCCGTTCCGGTTCCGGCCCCGTCCACCGGATCGGTCACGGGGTGGCCCCGGGCGGCCGAGTTCACCGACGCCGACGGTCCCGCCTGCGCGCCGGCGGCTCCCGGGCACGGGGGCACGCCCGCCGTCCCCACGCGCGCCGCGGGCGAGCAGCACGCCCAGGTCCCGCCGGTCCGGGCGGCGCCCGAGGACGCGGGTCCGGCCGCGGCCGTGCCCGTACGGAACCCCGTACGCGGCCCCGACCGCCCGGCCCCCGACCGGCTGGAGCTCTGCGTGATGCGGGTGTAGACGGACCGGTCCCCCCGGTCCCGTCCCACCCACCCGCAGCACTGGAGCACCCGCATGCCCTCTTCCCCGAAGTCCTCCGCCAAGAAGTCCGCCACGAAGCCCCTGCTGCTCTCCGCCGGAGTGGCCCTCGCCGCGATCACCCTCGGCCTCGTCTCCTGGCGGGCCACCGCCCCCGCCGAGACCGGCTCGGCCGGTTCCGCCTCCGTCACCGCGCCCCGGACCGACCCCGCCGCCGAGCTCAAGGCGCTGGCCCGCCGCGAGTCCGGCGACAAGCTCGCCGTCGGCCGCGCCGACGCGCCCGTCGTGCTCATCGAGTACTCCGACTTCAAATGCGGCTACTGCGGCAAGTTCGCCCGGGACACCGAGCCCGAACTGGTGAAGAAGTTCGTCGAGGACGGCACCCTGCGCATCGAGTGGCGCAACTTCCCGATCTTCGGCGCCGAGTCCGAGGCGGCCGCCAAGGCCGCCTGGGCGGCCGGGCAGCAGGACCGCTTCGACGCCTTCCACGCCGCCGCCTACGCCGCCGGCTCGAAGGAGAAGGGCTTCGCCGAGCCCCGGCTCGTGGAGCTGGCCCGGGAGGCCGGCGTGCCCGACCTGGAGCGCTTCAAGGCGGACCTGGCCGGCGAGCAGGCCGCGGCGGCCCTGAAGAGGGACCAGGAGGAGGGATACCGCATCGGCGTCACCTCCACCCCGTCCTTCCTGCTGAACGGCAGGCCCATCGCCGGCGCCCAGCCGCTCGACACCTTCACGGCCGCCATCGCCAAGGCGAAGGCCGAGGCGGCGAAGCAGTGACCGACATCGGATACCTGGCCGCCCTGCTGGGCGGCCTCCTCGCGCTGCTCAGCCCCTGCAGCGCCCTGCTGCTGCCGGCCTTCTTCGCGTACTCCATCGACTCCACCTCCCGGCTCCTGGCGCGCACCGGGATCTTCTACGCGGGCCTCGCGAGCACCCTCGTACCGCTCGGGGCGGCCGGCTCGTACGCCGGGCGGTTCTTCCACGGCAACCGCGACCAGCTCGTGCTCGCGGGCGGCTGGCTGATCATCGCGCTCGGCCTCGCGCAGATCCTTGGCCTCGGATTCGCCCCGAAGCGGATCTCGGAGGTGTCGGGCCGGATCCGGCCGACCACCGCCCTGTCGGTGTACGCGCTCGGGGCGGTCTACGGGCTGGCCGGATTCTGTGCCGGCCCGATCCTGGGCAGCGTCCTGACGGTCGCGGCGGTCAGCGGCAGCCCCGTCTACGGCGGCCTGCTGCTCGCGGTCTACGCCCTGGGGATGGCCGTACCGCTGTTCGTACTGGCGCTGTTGTGGGAGCGGTTCGACCTGGGCAGGCGGCGCTGGCTGCGCGGGCGGGCCCTGCGCGTCGGCCGCTTCGAGCTGCACACCACCTCGCTGCTGTCGGGGCTGTTCTTCATCACCCTGGGCGTGCTGTTCCTCGTCTACGACGGGGCGAGCGCGCTGCCGGGGCTGCTGGACGTGGACGACTCGTTCGCCGTGGAGCAGTGGGTCGGCTCGCTGGCGGACGCGGTCCCGGACGGGGTGCTGCTCGGGCTGGTGGCCGCCGGGGCGGCGGCCGTCGGCGTCGTGCAGTGGCGCCGCAGGGGGCGCGCGGCGGCGGCCGAGGCCGAAGGGGAGTAACCACAGAAGGCCCCGTCCGATGGACGGGGCCTTCTTGATGGTGGCTGGGGCCGGGGTCGAACCGGCGACCTATCGCTTTTCAGGCGATCGCTCGTACCAACTGAGCTACCCAGCCACGAAACCGTTTCCGGCTTCAGCGATCCTGACGGGACTTGAACCCGCGACCTCCACCTTGACAGGGTGGCGAGCTAACCAACTGCTCCACAGGACCTTGCAGTGTGCGAGAACAAGTCTTGCACACGGTAATGCGTACCCCCAACGGGATTCGAACCCGTGCTACCGCCTTGAAAGGGCGGCGTCCTGGGCCACTAGACGATGAGGGCTAAAGGCCCGCCGGGCACTTCTCAGCGCGTCGGGGACGTGAGAAGCATATGGGATCCGGGGAGCTATCGCCAAAACGGTTTCCCCCGGAGCGACAATGGCCGGGTGCTGGAGATGACGCGCGAGGAGTTCGAAGAGCTCGTCGCAGAGGCCCTGGACCGGATCCCGCCGGAGCTGACGCGGCTGATGGACAACGTGGCGGTGTTCGTCGAGGACGAACCGCCCGCCGACGACCCCGAGCTGCTCGGTCTGTACGAGGGAACTCCGCTGACGGACCGCGGCGAGTGGTACGCCGGGGTGCTGCCGGACCGGATCACGATCTACCGCAATCCCACGTTGCGCATGTGCGAGGACCGGGAGAGCGTGGTCGCGGAGACGGAGGTCACCGTGGTGCACGAGATCGCCCACCACTTCGGGATCGACGACGACCGGCTGCACGCGCTGGGGTACGGGTGACCCGGCCGGTCCCGGCTCCCGGCGACGGGGCGGCGCCCGCGGCGCGGCCGGCGGAGGCGGTCGATCCGGACGTCGACCTGCACGTGCCCGAGCAGCGGGCCGAGCCGCAGGGCCGGGTGCTCGCGGCGGTGGCGGTGGGCGGCGCGATCGGGGGCGCGGCGCGGTACGGGATCTCCCTGCTGTGGCCGGCCGGGCCCGGGGCCTTCCCGTGGGCGACCCTGTGGATCAACGCCTCCGGCAGTGCGCTGATCGGCGTACTGATGGTGCTGATCAGCGAGGGCGGCCGGACGTCCCCGCACCCGCTGCTGAGGCCCTTCGCCGGAGTGGGCGTGCTCGGCGGCTTCACCACCTTCTCCACCTACGCGGTGGACTTCTCGCGGCTCCTGGACGAGGGGGAGACGGGAACCGCCCTGGCCTACGGCGGGCTCACGGTGGTGGCGGCGCTCGGCGCGGTGTGGGCGGCGGCCGCGGCGACCCGGCTCGCGGTCCGCGGGCGCGGACCCGGACCCGGGCGCGTTCCGCGGTGAACTGGCTGCTCGTGGTGGCGGGCGCGGCCGTCGGTGCGCCGCTGCGCTATCTGCTGGACCGGGCGGTGCAGGCGCGGCACGAGTCCGTCTTCCCCTGGGGCACCTTCGTGGTCAACGCGGCCGCCTGCCTGGTGCTCGGGGCGCTGGCCGGGGCGGCGCTGGCGGGGGCCGCCTCCTCGCGGGTGCAGTTGCTGCTCGGGTCCGGGCTGTGCGGGGCCCTCAGCACGTACTCGACGTTCTCGTACGAGACGCTGCGGCTGGCCGAACGCGGCCGGGGGTTCCTGGCCGCGGCGAACGTGGTGATGTCGGTGCTGGTCGGGCTGGGCGCGGTGCACCTCGGGTCGCAGGTGGCGCTGCGGCTCTTCGGCTGAGGGGTCCGGCCCAGGGCTTCGTCCCGGTGTTCGCCCGAGGGCGTGTCCCTTGCGGGTCAAAGGGAGTTGGGCACATTGACCCGCTCATGCGGAAAGTTCACCCTCAGGCTCCGGAGGTGCCCCCGTGCGCCAGTTGTCCGCTTCCCTCCGACTGGCCGTCACCGCGCTCGCGGTCGCGGCGACGGCCGGCTGCATGAGTGTCGGCGAGAACGCGGCCAAGCCCGGGCCCTCCGCTTCGGGGGACCGCCGCGGCGGCGCCGAGGCGGGCACGGGGACCGCCGCGGGGCGGGGCTCCGGGGTCCGCGGCAACGGGCACGGTGTGAAGGACGGTACGGGGAGCCAGGACGGCAGGCCCAAGGAGGACGGCAAGGCCTCCGGTGCGACCGGGGCATCGCCGAGCCCGGGTGCGCCGAGCGGCCGGCCGGGGGTGCCCGCACCGTCGGCGGGACCGGGCGGCGGCGCGGGCGGGCAGGGCCCGCAGGAACCCACGACGGGCGGTTCGGGCGGCGGCTCCGGCGGCCCGGGCGGTTCGGTCGGCGGGCAGCAGTCGGCGAGCCCGACCCCGGCACCCCCGGCCACGACTCCCCCTGTGACGGAACCCACTCCACAGCTGCCGAGTCCGCAGCCGGAGCCGACCACCCAGCCGGCCCCCGAGTTGTAGGCCCGACGGGCACCCGGCCGGGTCCGTGAGGGCCCGGTCCGGTGTCGGCGCCGGGGGCATCTTCGCAGGTCAGAGGCGTTTCTGCGGGAGTGACTTGCCAGACCCCGGGGAGGGTGCGTATGGTTATAGATCGTTTGATCCCATTGCCCGGCGCCGAATCCGAAGAGCGCCGTGTGGCGCGTACTCTCCCTAGCCGTGGCTGACCGCATTGAGGCGGTCGATTTGCGATTCACGGAGTTTGGGCGCGTGCCGAGACTCCGGAAGGTTTCGCATTTCGCATGTCCATTTCCAGCTCTGACCGTTCCGTCATGCCCGAGAACGACTCCAACGAGATGATCGACGCCGAGGCCCTTGTGGTCACCGAGGCGATCGAGGCCGCCGAGGCGGACGAGATCATCGAGGCTCTTGAGGCCGACGTGAACACCGACGGGTCCTTCGAGGACTCGACCACCGACTTCGACGACGACGCGGACGCCGACGCCGACGCCGAGCCCTCGATCACCTTCGGCGACCTCGGTCTCCCCGAGGGCATCGTGCGCAAGCTCGCCCAGAACGGCGTCACCGCCCCCTTCCCGATCCAGGCCGCGACCATCCCGGACGCCCTGGCCGGCAAGGACATCCTCGGCCGTGGCCGCACCGGCTCCGGCAAGACCCTCTCCTTCGGTCTGCCGACCCTGGCCTCCCTGGCCGGCGGTCACACCGAGAAGAAGAAGCCCCGCGCGATCATCCTCACGCCGACCCGTGAGCTCGCGATGCAGGTCGCGGACGCCCTCCAGCCCTACGGCGACGTGCTCGGCCTGAAGATGAAGGTCGTCTGCGGCGGTACCTCCATGAGCAACCAGATCTTCGCTCTGGAGCGCGGTGTCGACGTCCTCGTCGCCACCCCGGGCCGTCTGCGCGACATCATCAACCGTGGCGCCTGCTCCCTGGCGAACGTCCAGGTCGCGGTCCTCGACGAGGCCGACCAGATGGCCGACCTGGGCTTCCTGCCCGAGGTCACCGAGCTGCTCGACCAGATCCCCGGCGGCGGCCAGCGCATGCTCTTCTCCGCCACCATGGAGAACGAGATCGGCACCCTGGTCAAGCGCTACCTGACCAACCCCGTCACCCACGAGGTCGACAGCGCGCAGGGCAACGTCACGACCATGACGCACCACGTCCTCGTCGTGAAGCCGAAGGACAAGGCGCCGGTCACGGCCGCCATCGCCGCCCGCAAGGGCCGCACCATCATCTTCGTCCGCACCCAGCTGGGCGCCGACCGCATCGCCGAGCAGCTCGTCGAGGCCGGCGTGAAGGCCGACGCGCTGCACGGCGGCATGACGCAGGGTGCCCGTACCCGCGTCCTCGCCGACTTCAAGGACGGCTACGTCAACGCGCTCGTCGCCACCGACGTCGCCGCCCGCGGCATCCACGTCGACGGCATCGACCTGGTCCTGAACGTGGACCCGGCCGGCGACCACAAGGACTACCTGCACCGCTCGGGCCGTACCGCCCGTGCCGGCAAGTCCGGTGTCGTGGTCTCCCTCGCGCTGCCGCACCAGCGCCGCCAGATCTTCCGCCTGATGGAGGACGCGGGCGTCGACGCCTCGCGTCACATCGTCCAGGGCGCCGGCGCGTTCGAGCCGGAGGTCGCCGAGATCACCGGTGCCCGTTCGCTGACCGAGGTCCAGGCCGACTCCGCGAACAACGCCGCCAAGCAGGCCGAGCGCGAGGTCGCCGAGCTCACCAAGCAGCTGGAGCGCCTGTCGCGCCGTGCCGTGGAGCTGCGCGAGGAGGCCGACCGCCTGGTCGCCCGCTCCGCCCGTGAGCGCGGCGAGGACCCGGAGGCCGCTGTCGCCGAGGTGGCCGAGGCCGCCGAGGCCGAGGTCGCGGCGGCTGCCGCCGCCGCTGCCGCCGAGCTGGCCGCGCAGGAGCGCCGCGAGGAGCAGCGCGCCCAGCGTGACGACCGTGGCAACTTCGAGCGTCGCGACAACCGTGGCGGCGACCGCGGTGGCGACCGTGGTGGCTTCCGTCGTGACGACCGCGGTGACCGCGGTGGCCGTCCGTCGGGTGGCTTCAACCGTGACGACCGTGGTGGCGACCGTGGTGGCTTCCGCTCCGGTGGCGACCGTCCGTCGGGTGGCTTCCGCTCCGGTGGCGACCGTCCGTCCGGTGGTGGCTTCCGTCGTGACGACCGTCCGTCCGGTGGCTTCAACCGCGATGACCGTGGTGGCGACCGTGGTGGCTTCCGCGCCGGTGGCGACCGTCCGTCGGGTGGCTTCCGCTCCGGTGGCGACCGTCCGTCCGGTGGTGGCTTCCGTCGTGACGACCGTCCGTCCGGTGGCTTC
>NZ_JBIAVW010000011.1:0-33344 GCF_042894785.1 Streptomyces sp. NPDC001502 | reverse complement strand
AACCGCGATGACCGTGGTGGCGACCGTGGTGGCTTCCGCCGCGACGACCGTCCCTCCGGCGGCTTCAACCGTGACGACCGCTCCTCGGGCGGCTTCAACCGTGACGACCGCCCCTCCGGTGGCTTCCGCTCCGGTGGCGGCGACCGCCCGTTCAACCGCGACCGTCGTGACGACCGTCCGGCCGGCGGCTTCCGCTCCGGCGGCGGCGACCGCCCGTACGGCCGCCGTGACGACCACCGTCCGTCCGGCTCCGGCTCCGGCTCCGGTTCCACCGGTGGCTTCGGCGGCCGCCGCGACGACAAGCCGCGCTGGAAGCGCAACGGCTGATCGCAGCTGAGCTGAACCCCTGAGAAAGGGCCCGTACGCCACCCAGGTGCCGTACGGGCCCTTTTTCGCTCCCTGGAACTGATGGTGCGTAACACCCCCTCGGGGGCAGGTCCCAGGCCCTGCGGAGCGCCACCGGACCGGCGGCGACAGGCCGGTCGGCGGATACCCGATCGGCTGACCGGCGCGGTCCGGCTATGCTCTGGGGTGAGCACCTGGAGGGCCATTAGCTCAATTGGCAGAGCAGCGGACTTTTAATCCGTTGGTTGTCGGTTCGAGTCCGACATGGCCTACCGCTCGCAGGCCGGGGTTAACCCCTCTGACCTGCTGCTGAGCGCCCCACCCGGTTTCGGCCGGGTGGGGCGCTCAGTCGTTTCCGGGCCCGGGTGCGGGGGGCGGATCAGAGCCAGCCTCTGTGGGCGGCCTTGATGCCGGCTTCGAAGCGGCTGCTGGCGCCGAGGCGTTCCATGAGCGAGGACATGTGACGTCCGACGGTGCGCGAGGAGGTTCCCAGGCGCTGGCCCACCGCTTCGTCGGTGAGGCCGGTGCTGAGCAGGCGCAGGATTTCGCGTTCTGTGGTGGTGATGCTGGTCAGGGGGTCCTCGGGTCGAGCGGCGCCGAGCGGAACGGCGGTGTTCCAGGCCTGTTCGAAGAAGTCGAGCAGTGCGGCGAGAATGCCCGGTTCGGTGACGTGGAGGGCGCCCTGGCGCGTGTCGGCGGGGTCGATGGGAACCAGGGCCTGGGTGCGGTCGACGACGACCATGCGCTGGGGAATCGTGGGGGAGGTACGGACCTCGCTGCCCTGGCTGAGCAGCCAGTGCGCGTAGGAAGTGATGTGCGGCTGGTTGCGGGTGGTGTCCTGGTAGAGGGTGCGCATCGTGATGCCGCGGCCGAGGGCCGCGGCATCGGCGGGCCGGCTGGCTGCCAGGTCCTCGGGGCGCTGGATGCCGGGCTGGCTGCTGAGGACCTCTGTGGTGGCGGCGCGGCCCATCAGTTCCAGGCGGTTGTGGATGGCGTCCATGCCCTGCAGGCGTTCGCCGTGGTGCGCGCGGTGCTCGGCGCGTTCGGCGACCATGCGGGTCACGGAAGCGCGTGAGGCGGCGAGCCGGGCCTGGCGGGCGGCGAGTTCGGCCTCCTGCACGGCGAGGATGTCGGCGAGGCCGATCTCGGGGCTCACCGCGCGCATGTGGCCGGGACGCTCGGCGGAGGCCCGTACGAGCGTGAGCCGGGCCAGCTCGTCGAGGTGTTCGTGCACCTGGGTGGCTGTCAGGGCGCAGTGCGCGGCGATGTCGTCCAGGTCGTAGCCGGGATGATCCAGCATCACCTGGTACACCGTCACGGCAGCATGGGTCAGTCCCAGAACTTCGAGCATCGGATCCCCCCAGATCACAGGCCGGCCGTATCCCGCCAGGCCATCGGCCCCTATACAAACAGCGCCATGCCGTCTTGATCAACACCGATCGCACTCCGAGCGGTCCACCACGTAAAATTGACATGAGCATGACCTTGTGTCCGGATCCCGACAGGCCGGTAGGCGACACCCTCAAGGCCTTCCGGCCGTGTCGGCGAACGGCGAAGCTATTGATCGCCGCCAGGGAAACACCCCGGGCCGGCAGCCGGACGAAGCGTCAACCGCGGGACGCCCGACCGGTGCAGGAAGCCATCCAGCCAGCAGCTAAGGAATCCCGTCGTGATCCGCACTCGTATCGCCCAGGCCGTCGCGGTCGTCGCCCTCTCCCTGACCGGGGTCATCCTCGTGAGCGGCGGCGCTGCCGCCGCCACCGCGACGGCGCCCGCCCCGGCCACCGCTCAGATCTCCGACAGCCTCGGCTGGGGCTGACCGGTTCACTGTGGAGATCGTCTACGCCAGCCTGACTCGGAGGCGGCCCGGTGAGGCCTCGCACGAGAGTGAGGCGGCCGAGGTCGTGGACGCACTCTGGGCCCACGCACTGCCCGGCGACGGACTCCAGCACGCCAGCGCACGCCCCGAAGCCGACCGGATCGACCTCTTGCTCTACCTCATGACCCTGGACGCGCCCACCGCGCCCGCCCCGCTGCGCCGCGCACACGGCCTCATCACGCGCAGCCAGCAGAACTCACACGAACTCCGCCGGCGCTATCTGCCCCCGGCCCCGCACCCGCAGAACGCGGACACCGCCAGCCCGTAACCGGCAGCGTCCGCCGTACCCGCAGCACCTGCCGTCGGCCGCCGACCGGCCGCCTGTGACCGGCTGTTCCTGCAGGACAGCCGTCCCGGCGGTGCGCACCACCCGGCCCGCCACGCGTGCCCTCCCACGGCACCGCGCGGTCCACGAGGTGCCCGCCCGAGCATCCCGCTCCGCCGCACGACGCCGGCACCGGCGTGTGCCGAGCTCGGCATGCTCGCCGACCTCGGCACACGGAAACCGAGTGCCCCACGAGAACTTCGCACAACCCAGCTGTCTTCCCTGTCGCTTGCCTCTTCACCAGGAGTTGCGTTGCCCATCAAGACCTCGGCCTTCCGTGCCGCGAGCATCGTCACCGCCGCCTGCGCCGCCTCGCTGGTCCTGTCCGGCATGCCGGCCCACTCGCAGACGGTTCAGGCCGCCGACTCGACGGCCGCCGTGCCGCAGGAGACCCCCGACGTCGAGCGCCCCCAGGGTCAGCCGGGCCCCCTCAAGGGCTCGGTCCCCGGCCCGGCGGGTGCGCTCTCCGCCGACGGTGTCTCCCCCATCACCCGCAGCTCCGTCATAGCCCGGGCCAAGACCTGGGTCGACGCCCAGGTCCCGTACAGCCAGAGCAGCTACCGCGACGGCTACCGCACCGACTGCTCCGGCCTGGTGTCCATGGCCTGGAACATCGGGACCAACGCCTGGACCGGCAACCTCGACACCTACGCCGACCGGATCACCAAGGGTGAGCTGCGCAAGGGCGACATGCTGCTCTTCCACAACTCCGCCAACCCGGTGAGCGGATCGCACGTCGTCCTGTTCGAGAGCTGGACCGACTCCTCGATGACGTCCTACATCGGCATCGAGGAGACCCCGCCGCACGCCGTGCGCCGCGTGATCCCCTACGCGTACTTCAAGAACTCGGGCTCCTACATCCCCTACCGGTACAAGAACATCGTCGAAGACGTCGCCACCAATGGTGATGTGCCGGTGTCGGGCAACTGGGACGGGGGCGTGGCCGCGAACGTGGGCGTGTGGCGCAGCGGTAAGTTCCACCTGCGTTATGACGACGGTTCGTTGGCTCTGGTCGACTGGGGTCAGGCGGGTGACCTGCCGGTTTCTGCGAACTGGGATGGTTCGGGTCCGGACAATCTGGGTGTGTTCCGGCCTTCGACGGGTCAGTTCCACCTGCGTATGGACGACGGTTCCCTCACGAAGCTGGACTGGGGTCAGTCGGGTGACCTTCCCGTGGCCGGCAACTGGGACGGGGGCGCGGCCGCGAACGTGGGTGTGTGGCGCAGTGGTGTCTTCCACCTGCGCAACGACGACGGTTCGATCACGAAGGTGGACTGGGGTCAGGCGGGTGACCTGCCGGTTTCCGGGAACTGGGATGGTTCGGGTCCGGACAATCTGGGTGTGTTCCGGCCTTCGACGGGTCAGTTCCACCTCCGCAACGACGACGGCAGCCTGACCGTTCTGGACTGGGGTCAGGCGGGTGACCTGCCGGTCGGTGCCAACTGGGACGGCGGCAACGGCGGTCCCGCGGCGAACGTCGGTATCTGGCGTCCTTCCCAGGGCCGTTTCCACCTCCGCAACGACGACGGCTCCCTCACCACCCTCGACTGGGGCCAGCCCAGGTAGCAAGCAGTCCCCGGGGTGCGGCCGACCGCACCCCCGGGACGCGCACTGCCTGATCGACCGTCATCGACCCCATCGAAGTGGAATAGAGCCTCACCGTGACCCGAACCGCGCGCCGACACATAGCTGCGGCCTTCACCGCCGCAGCAGCACTGACCGCAGGCCTCGTCACCTCGGCCGCCGCAGCCGAGACGGGCCAGGCCGACCGCCCCAGCCTCAGCGCCTCCGCCGCCGACGTCGCCGCCGCCAACTCTCCGAACTACTCCTGCGGTACGGAGACCAGCGCCGACCGTGCCACCGCCGACCGGCTCAGCAGCCAGCTCACCGGAACCCTGCGCGGCTACCTGACCTCCTACCGGGTGTCCTGTGCTCGTGCGATCGTCAACGCGGTCCAGGCACGCGGCCTCCCGCAGAGGGCCGCCGTGAACGCGGTGACCACCGCCATCGTCGAGAGCACCCTCTACAACAACCCGAACATGATCGACCTCGACAGCGTCGGCCTGTTCCAGCAGCGGGCCGGCTGGGGCTCGTTCGACCAGCGGATGAATCCCGCCTGGGCGACCAACGCCTTCCTCAACCAGATGGTCAAGATCAGCAACTGGGAGACCAAACCGATCGGGCAGGTCTGCCAGGCGGTCCAGATCTCCGCCTACCCCGACCGGTACCAGACGCAGGCTGCCGACGCCCAGACCATCGTCAGCGCGCTGTGGAGCGGCCTGCAGACCAATGGTGATGTGCCGGTCTCGGGCAACTGGGACGGGGCCGCGGCCGCGAACGTCGGTGTGTGGCGCAGTGGTGTCTTCCACCTGCGCAACGACGACGGTTCGATCACGAAGGTGGACTGGGGTCAGGCGGGTGACCTGCCGGTTTCTGCGAACTGGGATGGTTCGGGTCCGGACAATCTGGGTGTGTTCCGGCCTTCGACGGGTCAGTTCCACCTGCGTATGGACGACGGTTCGCTTACGAAGCTGGACTGGGGTCAGGCGGGTGACCTTCCCGTGGCCGGCAACTGGGACGGGGGCGCGGCCGCGAACGTGGGTGTGTGGCGCAGTGGTGTCTTCCATCTGCGCAACGACGACGGTTCGATCACGAAGGTCGACTGGGGTCAGGCGGGTGACCTGCCGGTTTCCGGGAACTGGGATGGTTCGGGTCCGGACAATCTGGGTGTGTTCCGGCCTTCGACCGGCCAGTTCCACCTCCGCAACGACGACGGCAGCCTGACCGTTCTGGACTGGGGTCAGTCCGGTGACCTGCCGGTCGGTGCCAACTGGGACGGCGGCAACGGCGGTCCCGCGGCGAACGTCGGTATCTGGCGTCCTTCCCAGGGCCGTTTCCACCTCCGCAACGACGACGGCTCCCTCACCACCCTCGACTGGGGCCAGCCCAGGTAGCCCTTCAGCCTTCGACCGGCCCTGGACCTGTACGGGAGCGCCCCATCCGAATTCCTTCGGGTGGGGCGCTTCGCCGTACCGGTAAATCCGGTGCCCCCGCAGGTCGGTGCGGGTAGCGTCGCCGACCATGACGCCTGTTCTCCGGACCGAACGCCTGCTCCTCGACCCGTACACCCCCGAGGACGAGGAAGGTTTCGTCGCACTCTTCCAGGACACCCGGGTGTCCCGGTGGATGGGCGACGGTCCCACCTCCGAGGCCGAGGACCGGGCGCTCTTCGGACGGGTCTTCACGAAGGTCTACGCAGAGAACCTCTTCGACGTGTGGGCCGTGCGCCGGGACGGCCGGCTGGTCGGGCACGCCGAGATCAAGCGGACCGACGAGGTCGACGGCCACGAGATCATCTATGCCCTGGCCCCCGCGGCCTGGGGAGCGGGCCTCGGCACCGAGATCGCCGAGGCGATCGTCGCGTACGGCTTCGGCCTCCTGGGCCTGACCGAGGTGCACGCCACCGTGGCCGACGCCAACACGGCCTCCCTGGTCCTGCTGGAGCGCATCGGCTTCACCCGCGTACGGGACCTGCGGGAGGACGACGGGAGTACGACCCATGTGCTGACCCGCCGCCGGGATCCCGTCGCCTGACGGCCGTACGCGAAGCGCCCCACCCGAGGGACCGGGTGGGGCGCTTCTGCGTGCGGGAGTCGGAGGTCGATCAGGCGGCGGTGCGGCGACGGCGGCCGAGCCAGGCGGCGGCCGCGCCGAGCGCGACCAGGGCGGCCGCGAGGCCGGCGTACAGGCCGGTGGCCGAGTCGGCGCCGGTGTGGGCGAGAGAGCCGCCGGCCGCGGTGGTGGTCAGGTTCGCGTTGCCGGTGGAGGCGGCGACGGCCTGCTGCACGACAGGGCTGGTCGAGGACGTGGTCGACGGGGTGGACGGGGTCGGCGAGGCGCTGCCCGACGGGGTGCCGGACGGGGCGCCGGAGGGCGGCACGGTCTTCACGATCGGGGCGAGCGGGAACTGCACGGAGCTGTCCTGGAACGGGTAGGTGTTGCCCTCGGCGTGGCCGACCTCGGCGGCCATCGTGATGACGGTCTTCTTCGCCAGCCCGGTGTCCTCGCCCAGGGAGACACGCAGCGGCAGGGTACGGACACCGGCAAAGGCGCCGAAGCCCTTCGGGATCCGCGGCAGCTCGTAGGTGTCGGCGTCGCCCCGCAGGTCCTGCCAGCGGCCGTCGATCAGGGCCTGGAGCCGGAAGTCGGCCTTCTGCGCGCCCGGGTGGGACAGGCTCAGGGTGGTCGCGAGAGCGGTGCCGAAGGTGCCGTCACCGGTGGCCTGGTAGTTCAGGTTCAGGTACGCGCGCTGCTCCTGGTCCTCCTTGCCGGAGCTGACCTGCTTGAACCAGGTCTTGAGCTCGCCCGCCTTGATCTTGGGGTCGACCTCGAACCGGTGGGAGTCGGCGCCGCCGGGGGCCACCGAGTTGTTGTAGCTGGTGGCCTGGAACGTGAAGTCACCATCGTTGGTGGGGTAGTTCGCGCCGAGGCCGAGGGTGACCTTCCAGGTCATCTTGCCGTTGGCGGGGATGTCGAAGCCCGCACCGCTCTCCATGCCGGCGGCCGTCGCCGGGTAGAAGAGGCCCTGCCATCCGCCGTCCTGCCGGCCGACCGCGGACTTGGTCGCCGGGGCGTCCACCGCGTCGACCTTGAAGACCACGTCGTCCTTCTGCAGCCGGCTCGGGCCGGTCTGGTCGAGGAGCAGCCACGGCTTGTAGTGGACCGCCTTGCCGGTCGGGTTCTTCACCGTCAGGTCGAAGGTCTCGGTGGCGCCGCCGCGGGTCAGCGGGCCGCTGGGGACCGGAGCGCCCATCTCCGTACGCAGCACGGCCTGATCGTCGGCGACGGGTGCGGCGGACACGGCAGTGGCCGAGAGCGGCAGCAGAGTGGTGACAACGCCGGCGACGACTGCGATGGCGGCTGCGGTGCGAACGGACATGGTGGACTCCCCCCAGGAATCACAAAGGCACCGGCAGAGCGCCGGGCCGAGAAGGTGTGGTCGTGGTCGCCGGCCGGTTCGTGTTCCCCCTGGCCCTTGCGACAGGTGAATCATCGCCCGGACCGGATCCCGGAACCATCCTGGAAGTGTCACTGCCGTGCAACAGAGATGATCTTCGTCCGCGGGGGCGGGCATAGGGCCGGTTCCGTTCCGGTTTTAGGGCCTTGACCTGCGGTGATGTGGATCTGCGGGTGGTGCGGCCGCTAATTGGCGAAGGGCTCCGCCCGGATGGCGTAGAGTTGTGTTTACCGACGCGGGGTGGAGCAGCTCGGTAGCTCGCTGGGCTCATAACCCAGAGGTCGTAGGTTCAAATCCTGCCCCCGCTACTCAGTACGAAGGCCCGGTTCCTCCAGAGGAACCGGGCCTTCGTCGTGTTCCGGCCCGCCGGGCGCTCTTCTCACGCTTTCTCACACCTCGTCACCCGTCCGGCCGCCGTCAGGTCGCCGTACGGATGCTGCTGCCGCCAGCCTTGAGGGGCGAGGAGGCGGCGGGCCCGGACCCGTGCGGCGGACCGGGCGGCAGGAGAGCAGCGTGGCGGGGCTGGGCCGGCAGGGCAACGGCGGTGGGCACGCGGGCGGGGGCGGGAACGGTGTGACCCGTCGCGTGGTCCGGGTGCTGCCGGGTGCGCTGATCGCCCTCGGGATGGTCTTCGACGTGCTGACCCCGCCCAGCTTCACGGGGTCCCCGTTCTTCACGGCGGCCCCGCTGATCGCCGCCCCGCTGTTCACCCTCTGGGCCACGGCCGTGACCGGCGGCCTGGCCGTGTTCGCGGTGTTCGTGCTGCACATCCTCAACGGCACCAGCTGGAAGGTCGAGGCGCTGACCGAGCTGGTGACCGTACTGACCGTCGCCGGGCTGGCGCTCCTGATCAACCGCATGGTGCGGCGCAGCGGCGAGCGGCTCGCCTCGGCGCGCGGGATCGCCGAGGCCGCGCAGCGGGCGGTACTGCCGAAGCCCGCCGAACGCATCGGGGGGCTGCACGTCTCCGCCTGGTACGAGGCCGCGCAGGCCGACGCCTTCATCGGCGGCGACCTGTACGCGGTCCAGGAGACCCCGTACGGAGTACGGCTGGCGGTGGGCGACGTACGGGGCAAGGGGCTGGGGGCGGTGGAGGCCGTCGCGGTGGTCCTCGGGGCGTTCCGGGAGGCGGCGGAAACCGAGCCCACCCTGGAGGCGCTGGCGCAGCGGCTGGAGCGGGCGCTGGCCCGCGAGGGCACCCGGCGCGACAGCCTGGACGCGGTGGAGGGGTTCACGACGTGCGTGCTCGGGGAGATCCCGCCGGGCGTCGGCGTGCTGCGGCTGCTCAACCGGGGTCACCCCGAGCCGCTGCTGCTGCACGAGAACGGTGAGCTGGCGGTCCTCGCCCCGGCGGAGCCTGCCCTGCCGCTCGGCATGGGAGAGCTGGGCGGCTGGCCGGACCTGGTGCAGGAGTGGGCCTTCCCGCCGGGGACCACCCTGCTGCTCTACACGGACGGGCTGACCGAGGCCCGCGACGGGGCGGGGGACTTCTACGATCCGGCGGCCCGGCTGCGCGGGCGGATCTTCCCCGGGCCGCAGGCGCTGCTCAGCGCGCTCAGCAGCGATGTGCGCCGGCATACGGGCGGCGGGGCGACGGACGACATGGCGCTGCTCGCGGTGGGCCGTCCGGGCGAACGGGAACCGGAGCGGCGCCGGACCGTCCCGGTGGTACCCCGCGCGACGTGACATGACGTGACGGTCTGTAATTGAAAGAGTGCTCTCCGCAAGTGGATTGACGAGCCGTCATTTCCGGCCTGTGGCTGAAGAGATAGGTGAGTCGCTTGGGTTTTGCCCGAGTTGAGGTCGATTTGACGTGAAAAGGAATAGCCAAAGCCAGTCGGTGCGTGGCTGATTGGTGGGAACGATCAAGCGGAGAAGCTTGGAATCACTCCCCTGCGTCTATTACCTTTCGATAACGCAGCGCGGTCGTCCCAGCCGTCGCAAGAGACGGCACCGTGCGCGCGCGCGTCCTGCGCGTCGATGAGGAGTGTGCCCCGGTGGCCTCCAACTTGCCTGCCCCTGAAGGCATCGAGATCCAGGAGCCGCCCACCGCGGGTGCCTGGGGCGAGTGGAACCCCACCGAGGACTCGGTGCGCCCGGTCCGCGGCAAGCACCGGGTCGCCAAGCAGCGCGGGGGACTTGCCCGCAGCTCCACCGTGCTCGGCGTCGGTGTCATCGCGGCGGTCGGCGCCGGCGGCATCGCCACGGCGCAGGACCGGCCCCAGGTCGCCATATCCCTGCCGGCCCTGCCCGACATGATGACCGGGGGCAAGGCCCAGCAGCAGGAGGACGGCGGTTCCGGACCGGCGGCCTCGACGGGCGAGCGGACGGGGATCATCGCGCAGCAGTCCGCCCAGGGCGCGGACGCGGGCGAGGTGTTGCGCAACCGCATCCTCCAGCAGGCCGAATCCCAGCAGGACGCCGCCGAGGCCAAGGCCCGGACGGAGGCCGAACAGGCCGCGCAGCAGGCCGCCGCCCAGGAGGCCAAGGAGAAGCTGGAGGCGGCCCGCACGGCCGCCGAGGAGGCGAAGACGCAGGCCGAGGCCAAGGCCAAGGAAGAGGCCGAGGCGAAGGCCGCGGAGGAGGCGGCGGCCAAGGCCGAGCAGGAGCGCCTCGCCAAGCCGTCCGGCAGTTACTCCCTGCCCACCTCCGCCTACACCCTCACCTCGCACTACGGGGACTCCGGCTCCATGTGGTCCTCCGGCCACCACACCGGCCTCGACTTCGCGGCCCCGACCGGGACCCCGGTCAAGGCCGTGGCCGCCGGAAAGATCACCTCGGCCGGCTGGTCCGGCGCCTACGGCTACCGGATCGTGCTGGAGCTCCCGGACGGCACGGAGATCTGGTACTGCCACCTCTCCTCGATGTCGGTGACCTCCGGTGCGGTCGGCGCCGGCGAGACCATCGGCCGCGTCGGTGCCACCGGCAACGTCACCGGACCTCATCTCCACCTGGAAGTACGCAAGGGCGGATCGACACAGGACCCGCTGGCGTGGCTGAACTCCAAGGGCCTGAACGTCTGAGTCCCGGCTCAGGGTTCATTCCCGGGGCCGCTACCGGGTTCGTTCCCGGCTTCGTTCCCGGCTTCGTTTCCCGGGTCGGGTCCGGCGCGCCACGGTCGTGGTCCGTCCGCCGCGGCCCGGGTACGTCCGCCTGTGCGGCCCCCGGGTCCAGAGGGTCGAACCACGGCGGAATCAGCTCCTCGATGACCGCGGCCCGGGCCAGCGCGGGACCCGCCGTCGCCCGGGACTGCCAGAGCCGGTGCAGCAGCTCCCGCTCCCGGCCCGCGAAATCCCGCTCCCGTACGGGGCCGCCGCGCCGCGCCCGGTTCCGCAGCAGGGCCAGGGCCGCCGCGTCCGCCTCGTAGCGGGCGACCGTGCGTCCGGCCGCCCGGCCCCCGCTGCGCCGGGCCAGGGAACGGGCCAGTGACCGGGCCGGCATCGACGCCAGGGCCGGGACCTCGGCCGGACCGAGCCAGCCCGCCGCCGCGTACAGCGCGAGCTCCCCCTCGACGGCACGCAACCGGTTGCGCCTTATCCGCACCGCCAGCCACACCAGCAGCCCGAACACCGGGACCATCACGCAGCTGTAGACCACGTAGAACCCGTGCTCCCCGAACTGCGAGGAACCGTTCCACAGCGCGTGCATGCCCATGGCCAGCGCCAGGCCGAGCAGCGGCGGACCGATCCTGCGCGAGCGGCGGGCGCTGACGGCGGCCACGCCGAAGCCCAGCCCGGTGAGCACGGTGAACAGCGGGTGCGCGAACGGCGACAGCACTATCCGCACGAAGAAGGTCGCCGCCGTCACCGATTCCAGGGCGCCGCTGCGGTCGGCCAGGTCCTCCACGAAGGCGTTGCCGAGGTAGAGGATGTTCTCGGTGAAGGCGAAGCCGGTGGCGGTGAAGCCGGCCACCACGAACCCGTCGGCGGGGCCGGTGAAGTGACGTCTGCGGAACACGAACACCAGCAGCAGGGCGGCCGCCTTGGCGCTCTCCTCCACCACCGGGGCGATGGCCACCGAGCCGAGGTGATCGGCGGCGGAGGCGTCGGTGGTGGTCGCGGCTATCCACTGGGTGGCGAAGTTGTTGGCCAGTATCGCGATCAGCGCCGCGGTGCAGGCACCCCAGCCGAAGCAGAACAGCAGCTGCGACCAGGGCACGGGCGCGGCCCGGCCCAGCCACCGGAAGGCCGCCATGAGCGGCGCCACCGGCAGCAGGGCCAGTCCGAGACCGACCAGGAAGCCGGAGGTGCCGGTCTGTTCCCGCACGAGTTCGAGGATGGTGACCCCGGTCGCGGCGAGCAGGGCGAGGAGCACGCACGTGCGGACCGTGCCGGACGGACGTGGGAGCACGAGGTGGAGCGCTCGGTACACACCATGACCCTAGCGAGCCGGTCTGACACGCGCGGTGACCTTGTCAGTTCTCCGTGCGACGGAAGAGCAAGTCGTGTACGAGGTGGCCCTTGTCGAGGCCCTGGCCCTCGAAGCGGGTCAGCGGCCGGAAGGCGGGTCGCGGGGAGAAGCCGCCGTCGGGCTGCGTGTTCTCGAAGTCCGGGTGCGCGGTGAGGACTTCGAGCATCTGCTCGGCGTACGGCTCCCAGTCGGTCGCGCAGTGCAGTACGGCCCCGGGCGCCAGGCGGGTGGCGGCCAGCGTGAGGAAGTCGGGCTGGATCAGCCGGCGCTTGTGGTGGCGGGCCTTGGGCCACGGGTCCGGGAAGTACACGCGGATACCGGCCAGCGAGTCGGGCGGCAGCATCTCGCGGAGCAGGATGATGGCGTCGCCGTTGGCCACCCGGACGTTGGTCATCCCGCCGCGCTCGGCGAGGGCGAGCAGGTTGCCCTGCCCGGGGGTGTGCACGTCGGCGGCGAGGATCCCGGTGCCGGGGTCTTCGGCGGCCATCTGGGCCGTGGCCTCGCCCATGCCGAAGCCGATCTCCAGGACGACCGGGAGGCCGCCGAAGAGCTCTTCCAGGTCGAGGACCCGGTGGCCGTCGATGTCCAGGCCCCAGGTGCCCCACAGGCGCTTCAGGGCCTCACCCTGGCCGGTGGTGACCCGGCTGCGCCGGGGCTGGAAGCTCCGGATCCGCCGCTCGTGGTGCGAGCCGGCCGGGTCCGGCGCGGGCCCGTCGGGGAAGCGGGGCTCGGTGCGCCACTTGGGCGGCACGTACGAGTTCGTCTCCGGCGCGGCGTCCGGGAGGCGGGGCGACTGGGGATTCAGGGACTCAGACACAATGCGCTGATTCTACGACGGGGGGTGCGGGAGCCGTCGCGCGAGCGGCTCCCGCACCCCCGGAGCGGCTCAGGCCGAGCCGAGGGTCCGCAGGGTGCGGCCGGCGATCTCCCGGCCGATCGGCAGGGACGCCGTCGCGGCGGGCGAGGGGGCGTTGAGGACGTGGACCGTACGCGGGGCGTCGCGGATCAGGAAGTCGTCCACCAGGGTGCCGTCGCGCAGCACGGCCTGGGCGCGGACCCCGGCCGCGGCGGGCCGCAGGTCGTCGGCGGTGACGGCCGGCAGCAGGCGCCGTACCGCCCGGGTGAAGGCCTGCTTCGACAGCGAGCGGTGGATCTCGCCCGTCCCGTACCGCCAGTGCCGTGCGGCCATCCGCCAGGATCCCGGCCAGGCGAGCTCGTCCGCGATGTCCCGGGGCCGCACCGTCGACCAGGCGTAGCCCTCGCGGGCCAGCGCGGGCACGGCATTGGGGCCGACGTGGACGCCGCCGCCGATGCCCCGGGTCAGGTGCACCCCGAGGAAGGGGAACGCCGGGTCGGGCACCGGGTACACCAGGCCCCGGACCAGGTCCGGCCGCGCCAGGTCGTAGTACTCGCCGCGGAAGGGGATGATCCGCATGCCCGGGTCGTCCCCGGCGAGGCGGGCGATCCGGTCGCACTGGAGGCCCGCGCAGTTCACCAGCACCCGCGCCCTGACCACCAGGCCGGACGTCGTGCGGACCGCCACGGCCGAGGGGCGCCGGGAGATCAGGTCCACGGCGCCGCCGTAGACGATCTCCGCGCCGGAGGACTCCGCGAGCTGGGCGCTCACCCGGCCGTAGTCGACGATCCCGGTGCTGCCGACATGGATCGCCGCCAGCCCCCGCACCTGCGGCTCGTACTCCGTGATCTGCGCCGGGCCGAGCTCGCGCACCGGAATGCCGTTCTCCCGGCCGCGCTGGACCAGGGCGTGCAGCCGCGGCAGCTCCTCCCGCTCCGTGGCGACGATGAGCTTGCCCGTCACCTCGTGCGCGATCCCGTGCTCCGCGCAGAACTTGACCATCTCGGCGGCCCCGCTCACCGCGAAGCGCGCCTTCAGGGAACCCGGGCGGTAGTAGATCCCGCTGTGGATCACCCCGCTGTTGCGGCCCGTCTGGTGCCGGGCCGGGCCCGGCTCCTTCTCCAGGACCACGACCCTGGTCCCCGGAGCCAGGCGCGACAATGCATGCGCCGTCGACAGGCCGACGATTCCGCCGCCGATCACCAGCACATCGCAGTCCACGCCGCCACCCACGCTGACACCTCCCACCCCTGCATACTGCACCCCGGCACCGACAACCCGGCCACGCGGCCCCCGGAAGACAGGTCCTACGCCGGCGCCACCAACAGCGGCCGGGCCCGCTCCCGCAGCTCTGCCACACGCGGCTCGTCCCCGTACGGTTCCAGGCGGTGCAGCAGGTCCCGTACGTATTCGGTCGTCCGTGCCGAGGAGATCCTCCCCGCCACCTCCACCGCCCGGGTGCCCGCCGCGCACGCCGCGTCGAGATTGCCCGACTCCAGCTCGGCGACCGCGCTCACCACCAGCCGCAGCCCGTGCGACCGTACGTACTCCTCGGTGGGGCGCGACAGGGCCTGCTCGGTGAACCGCCTTACCTGCCGGGGCAATTTCAGATCCCGGTAGCATTCTGCAGCATCTGCCGCGAAACGGTCGTACGAGTAGAAACCCAGCCAGGTCGGATCCGGATCGCCCTCCCGGGACCGCTCCAGCCAGCCCTCCGCCGCCCGCAGCGCCGCCCCGGCGGCCGTCGAATCTCCGGCCTTCGCGTGCGCCCGCGCCTCGACCAGCCGGAAGAAGCTCATGGTGCGGGCGGTGGCCAGGCCGCGGTTGCGCTCGACGGCGGCCTGCGCGAGGTCCACCCCCTCGTCGGGGAAGTCCCGGTAGGTCGCCTGCAGGGACATCGAGGCCAGCACGTAGCCGCCGAGCGGTACGTCCGCGGCCGCGCGGGCGAGCCGCAGCGCCTGGATGTAGTAGCGCTGGGCCGCTTCCTGCTGGCCGGTGTCGAAGGCCATCCACCCGGCCAGCCGGGTCAGTTCGGCGGTCGCGCCGAACAGCGCGCGGCCCACCTCGTCGGTGTACGAGCCGAGCAGCAGCGGCGCCGCGTCCACCCGCAGGCACTCGGGCACCATCGACGAACGCCAGTCCCCGCCGCCGTACTTGGAGTCCCAGCGGCGCGCGTCCTCGGCGGCCTCGCGCAGCTTCGACACATCGCTGTGGCCCACGCGCTGGCCGTGGTCGCGCGGCGTTTCGGGTCCGGGCTGGGCGGGCACAACGGTGGACGGCGGGCCTGTCGCCGGTCCCGTCATCGGTCCGGAAGCCGGGCCTGCCATCGGTCCTGCCAGACCTGTCATCGGGCCGGTCGTGCGGCCGTCCGGGGAGGACCGGGGACCTGGTGCTGCCGTCGCCTCGCGCGCCGGCGTGCCGTGAGCCGAGGGGGTCGCTGATACGGGGCTCTGGACCATGGAGTGCCGCGCCGCGGGGTCGAGTGCCGCGGGGTCGAGCGCCGCGGAGGTACCGGCCGTCGGGTCGCCGGGCGTCGCGCTGTCGAGCGCCGCGTCGTCAGGTGCCGCGGTGCCGGGTGCCGCGTGGTCCGTCGTCGCGCTTGCGGTGGTCGCGCCGCCGGTCGCCGGGGCGCCGGCCGTGAGGTGCGGAGCCCGGCTGCCCGCCGGCTCCCGGGCCACCGAGCTGTCGGCGGGAGATATCAGCCAGCGCGAGGCGGGCGTCGCGTACGCCGCCACGGAGAACGAGCCCGCCAGCGACTGCCAGATCCCGCCACCGCCGCGCCGCCCGGCGAGGTCGAGCCGGTACAGGTCGGTGGCCGAGCGCACCGCCGCGCCCACGTCGCGCGGGAAGGCCAGCCCGACCTCGGGCGCGGGATCGGCGTCCGCCAGACCGATCTCGTGCAGCGGCACCGGCCGCCCCAGCTTCGCGCCGATGGCGGCGGCGATGAGATGCGGGGCGGCGCCCTGGGGCACCATCCCCTTCGACACCCACCGGGCCACCGACGTCTTGTCGTACCGAAGCGTCAGGCCGCGCTGCGCGCCGAGGTCGTTGACCCGCCGGGCCAGCCCGGCGTTGCTGATGCCCGCGAGGGCGAGGACGGCGCCGAGCTTCTCATTGGGCTCGCGGAGCTCCCTGGACATGCGCCACCCCTCGTCACACGCGGAACGCAGACGCCGCCGGGGCATAGGCGCCCGGCATTTCGTAAACCCAGCGTAGTTCCCCGCCTCCCAAGCGTTAAGGCCCTTACTTCCGTATGGCGGGATTGTTGTCCGTTTGCACAGTCCGCCCCGGGCCCGGCGCCGGGGCGCACGTGTCATCGCGTGCTCCGCCCGTGTGGCCGTGCGCCCGCCCGTGCGCTCTGGCCGGTCCCCGGACCCGGCGATTCGATGTGCGGTGCGTGGGTCGGCCCGCCGCCTGACCGGGCGGGTCGGGGGATGCCGCTGCCTCAATCCCCGCGGGTGGCGGAACGGTCCGGGGGGTGGAACGCGCCCCCCGGGCCGCGCCCCCGCGTCGGGCGCCGGCCGCCCGTGACGGCCCTTCCGGCGGCCGAAGAATGGCTGAAAGCGACCTATGGGGCGGTGGGAACGGAACGCCAAATACCGAGTTGCCGGGGCGTGTTCGTTTGCGTGTGCGCCCCCTTTAACCACTCTCGCACGCCTGTCCCGTGGCAGCATGGACCCCGAGCCACCCGGGGTCCCGCGGCCGCGCCCTCAGCGCTGTCCGTGCTGCCTGTGCCCCGGTCATGTGCCCACGGGCTGGGGAGGCGGCGGTGCGCTGGTTGGTGGGTTGGAGCAGTATCGCCGCGAGCTTCGGCACGGCCGGAAGGGTCTCCGGCCAGGGCCCGGGTCATGCCTCGGGCCAGGGCGGATACGGCCAGGGCGGCGACGGCTACGGCGACGGCGGTGCGCCCCTGCGCGGCGGCCTCGCGGACGCCGCCCATCCGGACGACCCGGGCGCGGACGCGGAACGCACCGTCCACCCCGTCGGCGCACAGCTGCTCTGGGGAGACCCCGACCCCCTGTGGGCCGTCGGCGACTGGCGTCCCGATGAGATCCGCACGCTCACCGCCGACCCCGCCGACCCCTTCACCAGACTCGCCGTCCTCGGCTGCTGCGGCGCGACCGACGCCGAACTGCGCCGCGCCCTCTACGCCGCCCGCGGCGGCGCGCTGCGCCACCTCACCCAGTGGTCCGGCAGCTACACCGCCGTCGTCCAGGCCGGCCGCCGCATCACCGTCGTCGGCGACCTCGCGGGCGCCCGGCCCGTCTTCTACACCCCCTGGGCGAGCGGCACGGCGTACGCCACCGCCGCCCTCCCGCTCGCCGACCTCATCGAGGCCCAGCTCGACATCGGCCATCTCGCCGCCCTGCTGGCCTGCCCGGACAGTCCCGAGGCACTGGGCGACGGCACACCGTACGCCGGGGTCCGGCGCATCCCGCCCGGGCACGCGCTCATCCTGCGCGAGGGCTCCCGCGAGATCACCGGCTACGAGCAGGTCGCCTCGCTCGCCGTGGCCGCCCCCGAGGCCGATGCCGAGCGCGCGGTGGAGGGCGTACGGGAAGCGTTGGTGGACGCCGTGCGCGCCCGGCTCACGGCTCCGCGGCATGCTCCCGACACGCTGCCACCGTACGATCCCGGCCCCGTGCCCGGAATGGGCCCCGCCGACCGGCGCGCCGCCCGCGGCGCCCCGGCCCCCGGGGTGGGCGCCGACCTCTCCGGCGGCAGCGCCTCCGCGACGCTGGCGCTGCTGGCGGCCGGTCTGCCGGGGGCGCCGGGCACCCTGCTGAGCCCCGCCGGGGCGCGGCTGCTGGCCGTCACCTTCAACGACCTGGCCACCCCGCAGGGGCGCGAGGCCGAACTGGAACGGGCCAGGGCCATCGCGGCCGACCCGCGCCTGCACCACGTCGTGGTGGCCGCCGCCGCGGAAGCCCTCCCGTACGCCGAACTCGACGGCCCGCTCACCGACGAACCCGGCCCCTCGCTGGTCTTCGCCGCCCGCGAGCGGCGCCGGCTGGCCGCCGGGTCGGCCGACCACTTCACCGGCCACGGCGCCCGCCAGGTCCTGGACGCCCACCCGGCCCGCATGGCCGACCTCCTGATGGACCGCCGGCGGCGGCACCTGCTGCGCCCGGTGGCGGCGCTGGCCCGGTCGGCCTCCGCCTCCGGAGCCGCCGGGGAGTCCCTGCTGGTCCCGCTCACCGTGTACTCGGCGGCCCGAAGACTTGCCCGTACGACGTACCGCGCGGGCATGGAGGCCGCGGCGGCCCGGCTCCGCGAGGGCGGGGTCACCGAGAGATCCTCCGGTCCGGTGGACGCCTCCCTCGCCGCCCTGACCTGGTCCCGCCCGGGACCGGCGGCGGGCTGGCTCACGGGGGAGGCGCTGGCGGAAGTATCGATCCGTCTGACGGTCGCGGCCGGCCGGCCGCCGCTGTCGCTGCGGCCGGGGGAGGCCCGCGCCCGTTCGCTGCTCGCCCGCCACGCCGCCGACCACCGGGTCTTCGAGCAGGCCGTGGAGGTCCGCAGCCAGCGGCTGCACGCCCCCTTCCTGGACAACCAGGTCGTACGGGCCGCCCGCGCCCTGCCCGAGTCCCTGCGGGTCCAGCCCGGGGCCCGGGCCGCGATCCTGCGCAGCGTCCTGTCCTCGGCGGGGGTGCGTGAGTTCCCGCCGGGCTGGGGCGCGACGGACCGCGTGCCGGACGAGACGGCGACCCGGCTGGGGCTGCGCGCCGCGCTGAGTGACCTGCTGGACCTGTTCGCGTCGCCGTTGCTCGCCGACGCCGGGCTGATCGAGGCCCGGGTCGTGCGCCAGGCCCTGCTCGACGCGGCGGACGGGCGCCCGGTCCCGCTGGACGGGCTGGCGGAACTGGTCTCGATGGAGCTGTGGCTCGGCCGTCTGCTGGCCCGGCGCGGCACCTGCTGGACGGGTACCTCCACGGCGCGGCGCCGGGCGGTGCCCGAGGGGGTCCCCGTGCACCGCCCGGCGCTGTCCTGACGGTCCTGTTCTCCGGAGGACGCCGGCGGCCCCGGCTCGGGGGCACTGGCTCGCGGTCCTCGGTTCGGCGGCCTCGGTTCGGCGGTCCCGGCTCAGGCGGCGAGCACCAGAGCGGTCGCGATCGCCGGGCCGAAGGCCCCGCCCAGCTGGTAGCAGAGGGCGAACAGGCCGATGGCCGTGGGGCGCTGGGGATCGGGGGCGCTGGATGCGGCGTGCATGGACAGCACGGCGTTGCACCCGGTCGCCGCGAATACCCCGCCCAGGGTGGCGACCAGCAGCAGCGGACCCCAGCTCGCGAACACCGCGATCGCCGCGGCCGACGCTCCGACCCCCACGAGCACCGCGCGGACGGCCGTCCGGCTCATGCGCGCCGAGGCCGCGGCCAGCAGCCAGGAGAGAGCGGACCCGGTGAGCAGCGCCACGAGCTGACCGGTGCCCGCGCCGGCGGAGTCCCAGCCCGCCCGGTCGGTGAGCAGCCGGGGCACGGAGAACAGCAGGGTGAAGTACGAGCCCGAGAGTACGAGGGCGAGCAGCGCGGAGCCGAGGAAGAGGGGCCGCCGGATCAGCGCGGCCGGGACGAATCCGTCGGGGCGCCGGCGGATGTGGAGCGCGAGCAGGGTGGCTGCGAGTGCCGAGGAGCCGAGGGCGGCGGCCGGCGCGTGGGGCAGCAGGACCAGGGCGGTGGCGAGCGCCGTCAGCAGAGCCGCGCCGCGGGCGTCGAACCTGCCCTGAGGCCGGGCCGCCGGGACGGCCGAGGCCGCCGTGGCCGTCGCGTACTGGCTCACCATGGGTACCGCCAGGATCGCGATCACGGATATGGAGAGCGAGAGCCGCCACGAGACGGCCTGTGAGAGCTGTGCGCCGAGGAGCGGGCCGGACGCGCCGAGGATGCCGAAGCCCGCGCTGATCACGCCCATCCGGCGGGCCGAGCCGGCCAGGCTCATGGCGACCGCCGCCAGACCGGCGCCGCCGGCGGCCTGCGTGGCCCGTCCGGCGAGGGTGAGCGGCAGCCAGGGGGACACGGCGACGAGGAGGGTGCCGCCGACGAGGAGCGCGCCGGCCAGGCGGAGTGCTGCCCGCAGGCCGCGGCGGCGCAGCAGTCCGGCCAGGAGCGGGGTGGCGACGGCCATGGCCCAGGCGTAGGAGGCGACGAGCCAGCCGGCGGTCGAGGCGCTCACCCCGAGGGAGCGGGCCATGTCCGGAAGGATCAGCACGGGGGCGTTGGCCCCGGCGGCCAGGGGGGTGGCCATCAGCGCCAGCCACAAGGCGGGAACGGGGCCGATCCGGGGCGCGGTGCGGGCGGTGGCGGCGGTGGCGGCGGTGGCCGTGGTGGCCGTGCTGGCGGTGGTGGTCATGGGTGGCGCCCTCCAATCCATCTCAAGGCTGAGAATCTCAACGTTAAGATAAAATCATCCGGTCCTCTCAACGTCAAGTGTCTCAACGTTGAGATATCCTGGCGGTGCGAGGGACGAGGGACACGAGCGAGGGAGGAACAGCGCATGAGCGACGCAGTGGACGCCATCGTCGGCCAGTGGGTGGCGGAGCGCCCGGATCTGGCCGCCGGTCTGTGGCCGGTGGAGGTGGTGGCCCGCATCCAGCGGATGACCCGCGTCATCGACAAGCAGCAGAAGGCCTTCGCGGCCGAACACGACCTGGAGGTGGGCGAGCTCGACATCCTCTTCACCCTCTGCCGCTCCGGTCCCCCGTACGCGCTGACCGCCGGCGCCCTCATCCCGGCCGCCATGGTCACCTCCGGAGCGATCACCAACCGCATCGACCGCATGGAGGCCAAGGGCCTGGTCGAGCGGGTGAGGGACGGTCAGGACCGCCGCACGGTGCGGATCCGGCTGACCGAACAGAGCCTCGCGCTGACGGAGTCGATGATCACCGAGCACCTGCGCCGCTACGCGGAGCTGCTCGCCCCGCTGGACCCCGCCACCTGCGCCGCGGTCGCCGAGGCCCTGCGCACGCTCCTGGAGGACAACGGGGACACCTCGATCACCTGAGGTGTCCGGCCGGGCGCCGCTGCCCCGACGGGCCAGGCAGAATTGCCCGGTGCGGTATCTCATCCTGGGTGTCACCGAGGCACGCGACGACAGCGGCGCCGCTCTCCCCGTGGGCGGCGCCCGGTTGCGCGCGCTCCTCGCCGCCCTCGCCCTGCGGGCCGGCCGCGCGGCCTCCGTCGCCGAACTCGTCGACGACGTCTGGGGCGACGACCCGCCCCAGGACGCCCCCGCCGCCCTCCAGGCCCTCGTCGCCCGGCTACGCCGCGCCCTCGGCGCCCGCGACGCCGTCCACTCAGCCCCCACCGGCGGCTACCTCCTGGCCGCCGCCCGCGACGACATCGACCTGCACCGTTTCGACCGGCTGGCGGTCCAGGGCGGCCGGGAACTGGCCACCGACCCGGCCGCCGCCTCCCGCACCCTGCGCACCGCCCTCGCCCTCTGGCGCGGACCCGCCTTCGCCGACCTGCCCGAGCCCGCCCGCGCCGCCCATGCGTCCGTCGCCGAGGCCCGCCGCACCGGCGCTCTCCGCCACCGCATCGAGGCGGACCTGCGCAGCGGCGCCACCGCCCCGGCCGCGCTCCTGCCGGAGATCGAGACCCTGGTCCAGGAGTCTCCGTACGACGAGACACTGCGCGCGCAGCAGCTCCGCGCCCTGCGCGCCGCCGGCCGCCCCGCCGAGGCCCTCGCCGCGTACGAGCGCACGCGCCGCGCCCTCGCCGACGGCCTCGGCACCGACCCGGGCCCCGAACTCGCCGCCCTGCACGCGGAGCTCCTCCAGCCGCAGGCTCAGCCCCGGCAGCCCGGGCCCCCGCGGCCCCGGCAGGCTCTGCCCGCGCAGCCCCGGCCCGAACTCGCCGACGCCCCCGAGACTCCCGACGCCCCCGAGACTCCCGGCGCCCCCGGCGCCCCCGAGACCCCCGAGACCCCCGAGGCCCCCCGCGGGAACCTCCGCCCCCGCCTGACCTCCTTCGTCGGCCGCGAACCCGAACTGGCCGCCCTCCGCGGCGACCTGACCCGCCTGCGCCTCGTCACCCTCACCGGCCCCGGTGGTTCGGGCAAGACCCGCCTCGCCGAGCACGCCGCCGCAGCCCACCCCGAAGCCGGCTGGATCGTCGAACTCGCCCGCCTGGACCAGCCCGCCGCCGTTCCCGGCGCCGTCCTCAGTGCCCTCGGCCTGCGCGAGAGCTCCCTCGTCACCCGCGAGACCCCGGCCCCGGCCGCCACCGACCCCACCACCCGCCTCGTAGAACACTGCGCCCACCGCACGCTGCTGCTCGTCCTCGACAACTGCGAGCACGTCATCGGCGCCGCCGCCGAGCTCGCCGAGCGGCTCCTCACGCACTGCCCCGGTGTGCGGATCCTGGCCACCAGCCGCGAACCCCTCGGTGTCCCGGGGGAGACGGTCCGCCCCGTCGAGCCCCTGCCGCCCGACCCCGCCCACCAGCTCTTCGCCGACCGTGGTGCCTCGGCCCGCCCCGGCTTCCGTCCCACCGACGACCAGGACGCCGTGGCCGAGATCTGCGCCCGCCTCGACGGGCTGCCTCTCGCCATCGAGCTGGCCGCCGCCCGGCTGCGGCTGCTCACCCCGCGCCAGATCGCCGACCGCCTCGACGACCGCTTCCGGCTCCTGACCAGCGGCGCCCGTACCGTCCTGCCCCGCCAGCAGACCCTGCGCGCCGTGGTCGACTGGTCCTGGGACCTGCTCGACGAGGCCGAACGGACCGTCCTGCGCCGGCTGTCCGTCTTCGCCGGCGGCTGCGACCTCGCCGCCGCCGAGGCCGTCTGCGCCGACCCCTCGGACGTGGCCCCGTACGACCCCGCCGACGTCCTCGGCTCCCTCGTCGACAAGTCCCTGGTCCTGGCCGAACCGGAGCAGGGACACACCGGTCAGGGACACACCGGTCAGGGTGGCTCCGGCGGCCACGGCATGCGCTACCGCATGCTCGAAACCATCCACGAGTACGCCGCCGAGCGCGCCGCCGCCCACCCCGCCGACGCCCGGGCCGCCGCCCGCCGCCACGCCGCCCACTACCTCGCCTTCGCCGAGGAAGCCGAACCCCTGATCCGCTCCGCTGCCCAGCTCCCCTGGATCCGGCGCGTCGAGACCGAGCTCGACAACCTCCGGGCCGCCCTCCACAGCACTGTCGTCGAGAACGCCGACACCGAGGCCGGCGAGCGCCTGGTCTTCGCCCTCGGCTGGTTCTGGTGGCTGCGCAACTACCGCGCCGAGGGAGCCGAGTGGACCACCCGGACCCTCGCCCTCACCCCCGAGGTTCCCCCCGAGGGCACCCCCGCGTACTGGCGCTTCATGCGCCTGCTCGTCCTCGACATGTTCCTGCTCGCGGAGAGCAACTCCGCCGAGAAGTTCCGCACCTCCGACTACCGGGACCTCGCCACCCGCATCAAGGAAACCTTCCGGCAGGGCTCCCCGGAGACCACCCGCTTCCCCGGGATGCTCTGGCCCGCGACGACGTTCCTCACCGGCACCTCCCTCGATTTCCACGCCGACCTCGACCGGTCCGTCGCGAACTGCCGCGTCCACGCCGGGGAATGGGAACTCGGTGTCGTCCTCATGCTCCGCGCCCACGTCGCCATCGACGTCACCGGAGGCCTCGCCGACGTCGACGCCGACCTGGCCGAGCTGCACGAGCTCGCCCATCGCGTAGGCGACCGCTGGACCCGTGCCCAGGTGGCGAGCGCCGCCGGGGAGGCCGCCCTCTCGCGCGGCCGGTACGCCGACGCCCGCATCGAGTACGAGGAGTGCCTGCGCCTCGCCCGCGAGGTCGGGGCCGGCGTCGAGGCGCCCTTCGCCATGGCCCGGATCGCCGAGACCGCCTACTGCGCGGGGGACCTCGACGACGCCGAACAGCTGCTGGCGGAGGCCGACAAGGAGTCCGACCGGTACGGCGGTGTGTACGACGTCAGCACCTTCGCCCGGCTCCTCTCCGCCCTCGTCGCCCTCCAGCGCGGCGACGACGTCCGGGCGCGCGAGGAGTGCGACCGGGCCCGCGCCGAGGCCGAACGCTTCACCGTGCCCGCCCAGCTCACCGCCGGGCTGGCCACCGTCGACGCCGTCCTCACCGGCCGCGAACAGGGCCCCGTGGCCGCTCTGGCCAGGATCGGGCCCGCCCTCACCGCCGCCGTCGACGCCCGGTGCGCCGAGCGCGTCCTGGCCGGCATGGCCGAGGCGGCGGCCCTGCTTCTGGCCGACGCCGACCGGCCGGCCGAGGCCGCACGGGCCCTCGCGGCGGCCACCGCCTGGCGCGCGGGCCATCCGCGCTCGGTTCCGGAAAGCGGAGCCGTGGACGGCCTCCCGGAGCGGACCCGCGCCCTGCTCGGCCCGGACCGCTACCGCCGCGAGGAGGAGGCCGGCGCGGCCCTCACTCCGGCCGCCTTCGCCACGACGCTGACCACGGCGTTCAGCGGCAGCTGAGCACGGCGTCGGCCCAGCTCGCCAGCGTCGGCAGGCTGCCCGGCCCGGCCTTGTCGACCACCAGCCGCAGCGTCTTGCGCCCCGCGAGGGAGACCTGCACGGCCGCGGGCGGGTCCTCGTGCCCGAGGGCGGCGGACTGCCACACCCGCTCCCCGTCGGCGTATACGGAGAACCGCACCGTGCCGTCCGTGAACAGCGACAGGCCGTCCACCCCCGCCTGTGCCGAGAAGCTCGTGCACTGCCGGTTGAGGGCGATCTCCACCGAGGAACGCGCGTTCACGGTGATGCCGTGGGCGAAGCGCCGGCCGCCCACCTCCAGGCCGTGGCGCTGCCACACCCAGCCGCTGCGCCAGGTCTGCAGCTCCGGGCCGCTGTGGTCCCCGTAGACCGAGTGGGGGAGCCCGGCCAGCTGGAACCCCTGCGGCGGTTTCGGGGGCGGCGGCGGTGTCGGCTTCGGCGCGGGCCGCTCCGGGGACGGCGTGGGGGAGGCCTTCTCCCG
The DNA here is from genome assembly GCF_042894785.1 of Streptomyces sp. NPDC001502. Classification (NCBI taxonomy): domain Bacteria; kingdom Bacillati; phylum Actinomycetota; class Actinomycetes; order Kitasatosporales; family Streptomycetaceae; genus Streptomyces; species Streptomyces sp. NPDC001502. The sequence continues at coordinate 8,582 of NZ_JBIAVW010000011.1, read as the reverse complement.
GCTGGGCGAGGGCGACGGGGACGAGGAGGGCACGGGCCCGGGCGCGGCGGAGGCCGCGGCCGAGGGCGTCGGTCCGGGCCGCGGAGCTACGGAGCCCTGCGCCGCCGGCGCCTCCTGCGCGGGCGGATCCGGCTCGGCCGAGGCCGAGGTGGAGGCGGGAGCCTTCGGTACGGAAGGCACCGACGGCGCCGAAGGCAGCGACGGCGCCGCCACACTGGGCGCGGGCTTGGCCCGGACCCGCGGATCGGTGTCGTCCCCGGCCAGCGCGAACACCACTCCGGCGGCCGCGGCCACCGCGATCCCGGCGGCGATGGCGGCCTTGGCCGGCAGCCCGAGCCCTTCGGCGGCCACGGACCCCCCGGCCCCGGCGGCCCCACCACCGGCTCCGGCCGTGCCACCCGCGGCCCCCGCCCCGGCCGTCCCGGCCCCCGCGGTCGACCCGCCGGCGGCAGCCGCAGCCCCGCCCGCGACGACGGCTCCGCCGGCCAGCACCCCGGCGGCCTTGCCCGCGTACCCGGCGGCGAACCACCCGATGACCGCGACCGGAAGCAGCGCCGGAATGCCCGCGTTGACGTCCTGGAGCTCCCCGGCGGCCAGCCGGCACTTCACGCACTCCTCCAGGTGCTTGCGCAGCCCCCGCTCCGCCCGCATCCGCAGCCCGCCCCGCGCGTAGGCGCCGAGCCGGTCCGCGTACCGCGCGCAGTCGCCGCCCTCGCTCAGCGCCGAACTCACATGGGCCTGCAGATACGCCTGCTTGAGCCCTTCCCGGGCCCGACTGGCCAGCACGGCGGTCGCGTTGGCGCTCAGTCCGAACAGCGGCGCGATCGCACTCGGCGACGCCTCCTCGACGGTGGTGTGCCACAGCACGGCCTGCCACCGCTCGGGCAGGCTGCGGAAGGCCTGCATGGCCAGCGACCGCTCGGCCTCGTGCATCGCCCGGACGTCCGCGCCCAGTTCGAGCGTGTCGTCCCCGGACATCCCGGACAGCCCGGACAGAGCGGCCCCGGCCTCCGTACCCGTGGAGGCCTGCTCGGCGAAGAGGGCGAAGTCCTCGACCAGTTGCTCGCGCTTGGCGGTCTTCGCCCACGCCGCGGCGACCCTGCGCACGGTGGTCAGCAGATAGGCCCGCACCGACTGGTCCGGCCCGGCCCCGCCCCGAACCGCCTGCAGGGTCCGCGCGAACACCTCGGCGGTCAGGTCGTCGGCGGTGTGCGCGTCCCGGCAACAGGACCGGGCGTAGCGGCGCACGGAATCGGCGTGCCGACGGAACAGTTCCTCGTACGCACCGTCGTCACCGCCCCGCATCCGGGCGATCAAGTCCCCGTCGGACGGCGGCAGCTCGCCGCCGGTGCCGCCGGGTCCGGAAGAGCCCGAGAGACGTGCGTGCCGCCCACCCGGGTCGCGCTGGGCCGGCACCTGTCGGGCGGGCAGACTGCCCGCCTCCACCTCGCTGCCGCCGCCACCGCGTGGCTCTTCCCGACCGTCAACGCTCATCGCGGAGGCTCCCGCACGACACACTCAACCGGTACACCGGGCAAGCGTGTCACACGGGGGACGGGCACCGAACCTCTCTTCGCGCCATCCACCCGTCCGGGCACATTCCGGCGAATCGCCCTACGGGACCCGCACCGGCACCGGCACCTGCACGCGCACCGGTACCGGCCGAGGTCACACCGTCCGGGACCGCAGCCCTTCGAGCAGGATGTCGAGCAGCCGCGTCGAGGCCGCCGCCTGCTGCGCCGGGTCGGGCAGCGCGGGCGCCGCAGTCGCTATCACCAGCAGCACATCGGCCACCGTGACATCGGCACGCAGCTCACCGGCCTCCCGCGCCCGGTGCACCAGCCGGCCGACGACCTCCAGCAGCGCACCCGCCCCCGAGTCGTCCGAGGGCTCGTTCTCGACGGAACCGCGCGTGCCCACGACCCGCAGGTCGGGAGCGCCGGAGGCCGGCACCGCCTGCCGCTGGTGCGGAACCCGGGCGGCCTCCGCCTCCTCGGCCTCGTCCTCGACGGCCGAGCCGACCCGCAGGACCTGCGGCGGCAGCAGCCGCCCGGCGCCCGAGGCCACGGAGGTGCGCAGGAAGCGCGACAGCGCCTGCCACGGCTCCTCCTCCTGGCCCAGCGCGGCCTTGGCCTGCTCGGTCAGTCGCGCGGTCTCCTCCTCGGCTATGCGCCGCACGAGGACGTCCTTGCTCGGGAAGCGCCGGTACACGGTGCCGACACCGACCCGGGCGCGGCGAGCCACGTCCTCCATCGGAGCCCCGTAGCCCAGCTCGCCGAAGACCTCACGGGCCGCCCGCAGAACGTGCTCAAGGTTGCGCTGGGCATCGACGCGCAGCGGCGTGGACCGGCCCACACCGTGCGTGGTGCCGCCCGCGATACCGCGTCCGTTGCTCTCGACCGAGAGCGCGGTCGCAGAACCATGGAAATCGGAAATGTTCATATGTATCCCCCGGTAATCATTTGTCTCCCCCCGGAGACACTCCCCGCCTTCACGCCGAGGGGGCCACGGTCTCGGGCCCGGTCCTACTCCTCGACGAGATACGAACATAGTTGAGCCAGAGTCAATTCAGAAGAGGCAGCCCCGGACGGAGCACCGCCCGATCGGAGCATTCACCCCCACTTTTCCGATCCGTGCCTCCGGAATCTCACATTCCGTGCGTCCTGACCTGCAGATTTTCGCCACAAGCTGACGTCCTCTTGCACCCCGCCCCAGCACTCACTCCGGTCACACAATTTGTCGGGGCTGTGGACAAACTCCCGGCCACGTTGCGTCATGGGATGGTGAAGGCTGCTAACTCACGGGGCACGGCCCCCGGTACCCCGCCCCGTACGCGCATCCTGATCGTCGGCGGCGGCTACGTCGGCATGTATACGGCGCTCCGCCTCCAGCGAAAGCTGAGAGCCGGCGAAGCCGAGGTCACGGTGGTCGCCACCGAGCCCTACATGACGTACCAGCCCTTCCTCCCCGAAGCGGCCGCCGGCGCGATCTCACCCCGGCACGTCGTGGTCCCGCTGCGCCGCGTCCTCGGCAAGTGCCGCATCGTCATCGGCGAGGCCAAGCGCATCGACCACGCCAAACGGACCGTGACCGTCAAGACCCTCGCCACCGCCGACGAGGGCACCGGCCCCGTCGAGATGGAGTACGACGAACTCGTCCTCGCCCCGGGCTCCATCTCCCGCGCCCTCCCCGTCCCGGGACTCGCCGACTACGGCATCGGATTCAAGACGGTCGAAGAAGCCATCGGACTGCGCAACCACGTCATCGAACAGATGGACATCGCCTCCTCCACCCGCGATCCCGCCCTCCGCGACGCGGCCCTCACCTTCGTCTTCGTCGGCGGCGGCTTCGCGGGCGTCGAAGCCCTCGGCGAGCTGGAGGACATGGCCCGCTACGCCGCGCGGTACTACCACAACATCAAGCCCGAGGACATGAAATGGGTGCTCGTCGAAGCAAGTGACCGGATCCTCCCCGAGGTCGGTCCCGAGATGGGCATCTACACGGTCCGCGAACTGCGCCGGCGCAACATCGACGTACGCCTGGAGACCCGGCTCGAATCCTGCGAGAACCGCGTCGCCGTCCTCAGCGACGGCGCCCAGTTCCCCACCCGCACCGTCGTGTGGACCGCAGGCGTCAAACCGCACCCCATCCTGGCCGCCTCCGACCTCCCCAAGAACGAACACGGCCGCCTGGCCTGCACCTCCTTCCTCACCGTCGAAGGAGTCGAGCACGCCTGGGCCGCGGGCGACGCCGCCGCCGTCCCCGACATCACCGCCGCCGAGAAGGGCCGCGACTGCGCCCCCAACGCCCAGCACGCCGTCCGCCAGGCCAAGGTCCTCGCCGACAACCTCCTCGCCGCCCTCCGCGGCGAGGTCCTGACCGAGTACGCCCACAAGTACGTGGGCTCGGTCGCCTCGCTCGGCCTGCACCGCGGAGTCGCCCACATCTACGGCCGCAAGCTCAAGGCCTACCCGGCCTGGTTCATGCACCGGGCCTACCACCTCAGCCGCGTTCCCAGCTTCAACCGCAAAATGCGCGTCCTTGCCGAATGGACCCTCTCAGGCCTCTTCAAGCGTGAGATCGTCTCCCTGGGTTCCCTCGAACACCCCAGGGCAGAATTCGAACTGGCCGCAGGCGGCGGCCCCAAGCCCCCTCCACCGCCCCCCGCCCCCAACCCCCCGCAGAACGGCCAGGGCTGACGTTGTCAGTGCGGTCGGCCACACTGGACGTGTGACCATAGGTGCGCTCACCCCTGCACAGAGTGACATCGTCCAGTCAGCGACCGCCCACGAGCGACACAGCGACCACTCGCGACACCACGAGGCTTGAACGCAGTGAACTTCACGCGCTGGAGCGCCCGGTTTCCCGGAACGCAGCGCCGCGCCGCCGCCCGGTCCGAACACGCCGCCGCCCAGGCCAAGCGAGGTGAAGGCGCGGTCCCGGCAGCCCGCGGCGGCCGCGCCGACCCCGGAGCCGAGCGGTCCACGCCCGCCGAAGGCCAGCCCGCCGACCCCACGGTCTCCGGGACCGGAAGCGGCGGCGGCAGCGGCAGTGGCACCGGCACCGGCACCGGCATGTCCCCGTCCCAGGCCGCGTCCCCGCCCCGGCGGAGGGGCGTCCTCACCGCCGTGCCCTCCCTCGACGAGCTCTCCGTACGCGAGGTCCTCGGCCGGCTCCCGGCCCTGGTCGCCCTCGTCCACGGCCCCGACCACCGCGTCGCCTACGTCAACGACGCCTACACCACCGGCTTCGGCGCCCGGACCCCCGGCGCCCCGGCCCACGAGGCCCTCCCCGAACTCGGCGAGCTCGGCCTCCTCCCGCTCCTCGACCAGGTCCAGCGCAGCGGCAAGTCCCGTACCGCCAAGAACCGCACCGCACCGGGCGGGGGCAGCTCGTACACCGTCACCTGCACCCCCGTCGAGTTCCCCAAGTCCGACACCGACGGCGAGCCCGACCCCCACCACACCGGCGTCCTGATCCACCTCGCCGACGTCACCGACCACGCCGAAGCCGTCGAGCGCCTCCGCGCCAGCGAGCGCCGCCAGCGCGAGGCCGCCGTCACCCTCCAGCGCTCCCTCCTCCCCCAGGAGCTGGAACAGCCCGACGACCTGCGCATCGCCGCCACCTACCAGCCCGGCGGCACCGAGGCCGCCGTCGGCGGCGACTGGTACGACGTCATCACCCTCGGCGCCGGCCGCACCGCCCTCGTCATCGGAGACGTCATGGGCCGCGGCGTGCGCGCCGCCGCCGTCATGGGCCAGCTGCGCACCGCCGTCCGCGCCTACGCCCGCCTCGACCTGCCCCCGCACGAGGTGCTCCAGCTCCTCGACGGCCTCGCCGCCGAGATCGACGCCAGCCAGATCGCCACCTGCGTCTACGCCGTCCACGACCCCAACGAGGGGCTGCTCGCGTACGCCTCCGCCGGCCACCTCCCGATCCTCGTCCGCGACGAGGACGGCACCGTACGCAGAGCCGCCGACCCCACCGGCCCACCGCTCGGCACCGGCGGCTGGCTGCACACCTCGGGCACCATCGCCCTCGGCCCCGGCTCCACCGCCGTCCTCTACACCGACGGCCTGGTCGAACGCCGCGGCGAGGACATCGACGAAGGCGTCGCCGCTCTCGAACGCGCCCTCTCCGGTGCCCAGGGCACCCCGGCCGTCATCTGCGACCGCCTGATGCGTGCCCTCGGCGTGGACGCCGACCACGACGACGACGTCGCCGTGATGGTCCTCCAGCAGCCGGCCCGCACCGGACCGGACGCCGAGCTCTTCCACAACGCCGCCCTGGAACTCCTCGGCGGCATCGAGGCGGCCCCGCGCGCCCGGGCCTTCGCCCAGGGCGTCCTCGCCTCCTGGCGGTTCCCCGTCGAGCTCTGCGACCTCGGCGTCCTGGCCGCCAGCGAGCTCGTCGCGAACTCCCTCCAGCACGGCACCCCGCCCATGCGCCTACGGCTGCGCCGCACCGACCGCCGGCTGATCATCGAGGTCACCGACGGAGACGACCACCTCCCGCGCCGCCGCCGCGCCGAACCGGCCGACGAGACCGGCCGCGGCATCTCGATCATCGCGACCATCGCCTCCTCCTGGGGCTCCCGCCGCACTCCGGGCGGAGGCAAGGCCGTCTGGTGCGAGTTCGCCCTGCCGGACAAATAGCCGAACAGCGGTAAGCAGGAAGGCCCCGATCCACCCGGATCGGGGCCTTCCTGCTTACCGCACATATATACGTACGGTCGTGCATCCCTACGCGGGCACGCGCTCCACGACGACGTCCTTGCCGGCGACCTCGGCGACCTCGGCGACCTCGGCGACGAGGCCACCCTGTGCCACGACCCGGCTCGCCACCCACGGGTTGTCCTGCATCGGACTCAGCCGCCTGCCGAGCCGCAGCGCGAGAGCGGCGATCCCGAGCGACACGAGCACGAAGACCCCGATGTACAGCATCGGAACCCCCGCACCGAGCGGCACCCCGAGCGGCCCCAGCGCCAGCGCCATCTGCTTGACCAGCGCGAAGGCGGAGTTGTACTGGCCCACCGAGCCCTCGGGCGCCAGGTCGGCCACCAGCGGTGCCAGGGTCGGCGACAACATGGCCTCGCCGATGCCGAAGAGCGCGTACGTGGTGATGAACGCGGCGGCGGCCATCATGGCGCTGCCGTGCCCCAGACCAGAGAACCCGGCGATGAGCCACGCCACGGTCCAGATCAGCCCGACGAGCGCGATCACCCGGGACCGGCGGCGCTTCTCGACCAGCTTGAGCACGACGAACTGCGCGACGACGATCGCACCGGTGTTGGCTGCGAGCGCGAAGCCGAGGGTGGAGGGCGAGATCCCGGCGGCCTCGGTACCGAAGGCGGCCAGACCCGACTCGAACTGTCCGTAGCAGGCGAAGAACACCACGAAGCCCAGCACGCACAGCTGCACCATGGCCTTGTGCCGGAGCAGCCGCTTCCAGCCGCTGCCCGCCTGTGTCGTGTCCTTGGGCCGGGCGTCCTTGAACCCCTGCACCTGCGGCAGACGCACGGTGGCGATGACGCCGGCCAGCACCAGGAACATCACGGCCTCGATGCCGAACAGCAGGGTGAAGCTGCCGGGCCGGCTCTCGTCGACGATCTGGCCGCCGATGAGACCGCCGATGCCCAGACCCAGGTTCTGCATGAAGAACTGCAGGGCGAAGGCACGGGTCCGGGTGGACGGCGTGGAGCACCAGACGATCATCGTGGCCAGCGCGGGCTGCATCACGGCCTGCCCGGCGCCGAGCGCCAGGGCGGACAGGAGGATCCCCGCGATGCCGGTGGAGAGCCCGAGGGAGAGCGCACCGACCGAGGCGATGACGGCCGCCCCGATGACCACGGGCACCGGACCACGTCGGTCGATGACCCGACCGGTGAAGGGCAGCGCGACGAGAGCGCCGAGGGCGAAGGCCACGAACGCGCACGTGGCGGCCATGGAACCCAGATCCCGCACCTGCGCCACATAGATGTAGAGGAACGGAACCGTGAAGCCGATGCCGAACGCGGTCAGCGCGTTCCCGGCCTGGATCCGCCGCATCGCAGCGCCCATCACCTTGGTCACTTCTCACCTGCCTTTGAGACCTGAAGCCTGAAGACTTCATAGCTAAACTTCAAGCCTTAACAGTACACACCGAAGGAGTTAGATGCCAACGAGCTCGTGCGATACTTCGACCCATGGGTGACACCCCCGACGGCACTGCGCCCGTCCACGAGCCGAGCCTCGACGAACAGATCGCCGTCTATCAGCGCGAGTTCCAGGACCTGGACCCCCAGGTCGAGAAGGTCGTCTCGGCGCTGAGCCGCCTGAACCGCCGGATGAACGTCGCGTACGGCCGCCAGACGGCGGCCCTGGGCATCAGCAACGCGGAGTGGGAGGTCCTCAAGGCCCTCGTCATCTCCGGCGCCCCCTACCGGATGGGCCCGAGCGAACTGGCGAAGCAGCTGGGCCTCACGCCGGCGGCGATGACCCACCGGATCGACCGCATGACCGCGGAGGGCCTGGTCACCCGCGAGCGGGACGAGTCCAACCGGGTCCGCGTGATCGTGGAGCTCACCGACGAAGGCCGCAGCAAGTGGCTGGACGCGATGCGCGCGGCCACGGTCTTCGAGGAGGACCTCCTCCAGGACCTCTCCACCGCGGAGCGCGGGGTGCTCGGCGACATGCTCGCCCGCCTGCTGGAGCGCGTGGAAGACCTCCAGTCACCCAGCTGACCACCGGGGTTGACACGAGCCCGGTGGGTCCGTAAGGTTCTTCGAGTTGTCCCAGAGCCGGAAGGTTTTGGCGACAACGAATCCCGCCGCCTCGTTGCGGCACCCAACTCAGCACGATCTCCCACTGGGAACGAATTCGGCATGCCCGAATTCCTTTCCGAAGGCCGATTATGAATCGCCGGGGAAATCCACTAGAGTTCGGGAGTCGGAAGGGCCCAACAGCCCGGAAGACAAACCCCGCTGACCGGGGGTCAGGCCCGAAAGGATCTGATAGAGTCGGAAACGCAAGAACAGAACGAAAGCCCGGAGGAAAGCCCGAGAGGGTGAGTACAAAGGAAGCGTCCGTTCCTTGAGAACTCAA
>NZ_JBIAVW010000010.1:325957-341458 GCF_042894785.1 Streptomyces sp. NPDC001502 | reverse complement strand
TCCACGGCAAGTTCCCCACGCCGGGGTGAACGCTCAACTTCCACCCAGGGCACTGCTGTCAGAGCCGATCCACCTCATTGTGTTAGCCGTTGTTAGGCCGAGCGCTGGCTATCGGCCACCGATCGACACTGGGGCAAGGATGATTGAACTGGCGAAATCGGCACCCTTATCACGTTAATCACCTCAAAGCATGCGATGGCAAACGGTGAAATATCCAGATGATGGCGCATGAATCAGACGAGATAATTTTGAGTCAACAGATTCAATATTCCTTTGCCGACCGATTGGGAGCCATGAAGGATCTCTCCCGTTCCCAACACGGGGAATCAGGGGAGGGAATTTCATGAAGATTGCCGGTAGATCCGCCAGTTTCGCCCTCGCGGGCGCAGCCATTGCGGCTTTAGGCCTCGCGACGCCGGCCACCGCGGACGCGTCCGCGGCCGCCAGCGTCTCCGGAGCCACCGTCACCGTCCACCACCGCGGCGACGGCACCCAGCCGCCCGCGGAGCTGGGCAACCCCTCCGAATGGGGAGTGTTGACGTTCAGGATGGACGCTTCGGCGGGCTCTTTCAGCACGCAGGGGCAGGCATGCCTCAGCCCGTCCACCGGCGGCAACTGGTGTTACGGCTGGTACCCGAGAGAGGTCAGCCCCGGGGTGATCAACAAGTACTGCTACTCGAATTACTACCAGGCGACGAAGGGGCACTCGTCGACGGTGAAGCTCGCGGGCAGTACGCGTCGCGTCTGGGCAGCAGCCGGCGGCACCACCAACGCCAACCTCACCGCGGGTCTCGCCTACACCTGCTCCACCTACTACAGCGTGGACTAGGTTCCGATCACCGCACCAAGCAGTAACTCCTCGGAGGGTGCGGTAGGTTGGTGAGTCGCTCTGGGGCTGTTCGTCGCCCGGGCAGCCCCAGGGCGGCGCCACCTCCACGTCGGGCTCACCCATTGAACGGGGGAAGAACGATCACACGCTCAACACGTGCTCGCGTTGTACCGGTCGCCGCGTCTCTCGGAGCCGGTCTCCTGCTTGGCCTCGTGGGCCCCGTTGCCGGGAAATGGGATAATCCATTTTGCGTCGCCGTGAGTATTGTTTTTTCCAGCGGCTGGCCGTGGGCCTGCTACGCATTGATGGTGGGCTACTCCCGTCGATCCAAGATCGAGTCGGCATTGCTGGCATCTCTGGGGTTGGCCATCGGCGTAGTCACGTACTATGTTTTCAAGGACATGAATCCCACCATTCCTGCGGGAATGGAAGCAGCCACCTCCGTTCCGGCCGGAATGGAGCCCGACACCTCCGGCCAGGGGCAGATTTTTCTGTGGGGAGCAGCGGCATTCGTGTTCGGCGCGCCCGTGGGACTCATGGGGAACGTAGCCAGAACGCCCGGAGTCGGTGGCCTTTTGTTCCGTCTGGTTGTTCCTCTCACCGCCTTCTTCGAAGCGACTCAGCGATTGAGCGTGGAGGCGGACTCGGAGGGGGCGGTTTTCGCTCTGACCTGGAACGCAACTCGCGTTGCGGCATGCGTCGCCGCCGTGGCTCTCATCGGGCACACAGTGTGGAGCTGGCGCGTTCGGCGTGGCCGAGTCGACGGGCCGCCGGAAGATGCCGCGCCTGTACGGCGCCTTTAACCCAGCGGGGAAAGCCCGTGGACAGGGGTCGGCGGGCCGTTCGATGGTCCCGCCCATGGCTTCTCTCGTACGACACATCACAGTTGACTGCTCCGACGCCTACAGCCTCGGGCAGTTCTGGGCCGCCGTTCTGGACGGCTCGCTCGCCGACGACGACTTCCCCGGGGACCCCGAGGCGGCGCATCCTCGCGCTGGGCGCAACCGTCGTCGGCGACCACCGCAGGCCCGACGGGACCGGGTGGGTGACCCTGGCCGACCCCGAGGGCAACGAGTTCTGCGTCAAGCAGAGCGCCGCCGAGCGGAAGTAGCCCCTCGTGCGCGTCTTCGTGAACCGGGTCGTCAAGGACGGGCGGGTCGCTTTCCGCTGCACGGACGGGCACGGAAGCGCGGTCGCCCACTGGATGGGAGACCGGCGTCCCGCGCGGGCACCGACGCCTTCGTGGAGCTCACGGTCCCCGACCCCCTCGCCGAGTGGGGTCCCGCGTCGCCGGCGGTCGCGTACGACCGGCAGCTCGGTCCGGCCGGCGTGTCGTCACCGGTGAGGTGCGGGGCGTCGGCGGGCCCGGGGACGGAAACGGAGGTCTCCACCCCCGTCCCCCGGCCCCCGTCGCTACTCCTCCGGCGGGAAGACCGGTTCGCCGGTGCCGGCCAAGGTGATCATGATGGCTTCGACGGGGCAGCCCTCCGCCGCCGTGAGGGTCGGTTCGTTCGCGTCCGACTGGGGTGTGCGCGGGTGGGATTGGCGTGCCGAGTCCAGGACGAAGCCGTCCGGGGCGTGGTTCACGCACATGCCCGAGCCGATGCAGACCCCCCGGTCCACCTCGACCTGCCAGCGGTCACCCATCAGGCACCCGCCTCGCCGGCGCCGGCTGAATACGTGGCCGGGAGGTGGATCATCTTGTGCTCCAGGTACTCGCTCAGGCCCTCCGGGCCGAACTCCCGCCCCAGGCCGCTGTTCTTGTAGCCACCGAACGGCCCCATCATGTCGAGGCTGAAGGTGTTCACGTTGAAGGTGCCGGTGCGGATCCGGCGGGCGAAGTCGATGCCGCGCTCGACGTCGGCGGTCCAGACGCTGCCGCTGAGACCGAAGTCCGAGTCGTTGGCCACCCGTACCGCCTCGGCCTCGTCTCCGTAGGGGATCAGGCAGACGACCGGGCCGAAGATCTCCTCGCGCGCGATCCGCATGGAGTTGTCGACGTCACCGAAGAGGGTGGGCTCCACGTACCAGCCCTGCTCCAGGCCCGCCGGGCGGCCGCCGCCCGCCAGGACCTTCGCGCCCTCCTCCTGCCCGATCCGGATGTAGTCGAGCGAGCGCTGCCGCTGCCGCTTGGCCACCAGCGGGCCGAGCTGGGTCGCCGGGTCGAGCGGGTCGCCGACGACCAGCGCGCCGGCCGCCGCCGCGAGGGCCTCGGCCACCTCCTCGTACCGGCTGCGGGGGGCGAGGATGCGGGTCTGGGCGACGCACGCCTGACCGTTGTTCATCCAGGCCGCGGGCACGATCCCGGCGACTGCGGTCGCCACGTCGGCGTCCGGGAGGACCACGGCGGCCGACTTGCCGCCGAGTTCGAGGGTGACGCGGGTGAGGTTGCGCGCGGCGACCTCCATCACGCGCTTGCCGGCCGCGACCGAGCCGGTGAAGGCGACCTTGTCGATGCCGGGGTGCCCGACGAGGTATTCGCTGACCTCTCGGTCGGCGGGCAGGATCGACAGCACGCCCTCGGGAAGTCCGGCCTCGCGCGCGATGTCGGCGAGGATGTAGGAGTCGAGCGGTGCCTCGGGCGACGGCTTGAGGATCACCGTCGAGCCGGTCAGGAGGGCCGGCGCCAGCTTGGCGGCCGCCACGAACTGCGGGACGTTCCACGGGATGACGGCGGCGACCACGCCCACCGGCTCCCGGCGCACCAGGATGGGCCCGAGCACGCCCTGCCGGTGCTCCTCGTACGGGTAGGCGCGGGCGACCGTGATCGCGGCGTCGTAGACCATCATCGGGCCGAGCGCCTGGGCGAGAACGCTCCAGGAGTACGGGGATCCGTTCTGGGAGCTGATGGAACGGGCGATCTCCTCGTGCCGGACGGCTATGGCGTCCTTGATCCGGGAGACGACGGCGATCCGCTCGTCCAGGGTCATCCGCGGCCAGGGCCCCTCGTCGAACGCCTTGCGCGCGACGGCGACGGCGCGGTCGACGTCCGCCTTCGAGGCGTGCGGGACGGATCCGATGACCTGCTCGGTGTGGGGGGAGACCACCTGGATGGTGTCGGTGCCCAGCGGATCCGTCCACTCCCCGCCGATGAACAGCTTTCCGTGTTCCACGAGCTCGGTCATGGCTGAGGCCTCCTGCGGCTTGGCGTTGCAGAACTGATACCAGTTCTAGTTAGAGGAGTCCACGGCCAGGACGGAACCTCCGCCACTGCGGCGGAGAAGATCGAACGACTAGTCAGAGAGCCGGGAAAGTGGTCGACTTGGGCTACTACTGAAACACGTTCTCGTCCGAGGGCGAGAACAGGGGAGGGCGGGCGCATGACGGAGGACGGGCGCATGACGCAGGACACGCCACAGGTCACCGAGGAAACGCCGCAGGTCACGGAGGACACCTCGCCGGCCGCCGGCGACACACCACACGTCACCGATCACGGCGGCGGCGTGTGGGCGATCAAGGTCCCCATCCCCGACAACCCCCTCGGACACACCCTCGTCCACGTCCTCGACACCGACCGCGGCCCGGTCCTCGTCGACACCGGCTGGGACGACCCCGCCTCCTGGGACACCCTCGCCGCCGGCCTCGCCGCACTCGGCACCGCCGTCACCGACATCCACGGCGTGGTCATCACCCACCACCACCCCGACCACCACGGCCTCTCCGGCCAGGTCCGCGAGGCCTCCGGCGCCTGGATCGCCATGCACGCCGCCGACACCGAGGTCGTCGTACGGACCCGCGCCTCCGAACCCGGCGTCTGGTTCGACTACATGAGCACCAAACTCGCCGCCGCCGGAGCCCCCGAGGAGCACATCGCCCCGCTGCGCGCCGCCCGCGCGAGCGGCCGCATGCGGACCCTGCCCGGCCTGCGCGCCGCCGTCCCCGACCGGGAGATCGTCCCCGCCGAGCTGCTCCCCCTCGCCGGCCGCCGGCTGCGAGCGATCTGGACCCCCGGTCACACCCCCGGCCACGTCTGCCTGCACCTGGAGGAAGACCACCCGGCGAACCTCCCCGGCAACGGCCGCCTCTTCTCCGGTGACCACCTGCTGCCCGGGATCTCCCCCCACATCGGCCTGTACGAGGCTCCGGAGGACCCCCGTGTCACCGACCCCCTCGGCGACTACCTCGACTCCCTCGAACGCATCGGCCGCCTCGGACCCGCCGAGGTGCTCCCGGCCCACCAGCACGCCTTCACCGACGCACCCGCCCGCGTACGGGAGCTCCTCGACCACCACGAGGAACGGCTGACGGGCCTGTGGACGCTGCTGGCCGAGCCACTGACCCCCTGGGGCCTGGCCGAGCGGATGGAGTGGAACCGGCCCTGGGAGCAGATCCCGTACGGCTCCCGCAACATCGCCGTCTCCGAAGCGGAAGCCCATGTGCGGCGGCTGGTGAAGCAGGGCCGCGCCGAGGCGGTGCCGGGCACTGACCCGGTCACGTACCGGGCCCTGTAAGGGGCGCCCGGCCCCTGAGCCCCAGGGCCCGCCGGTTACGGGCCGGTAGAGTGAACCTGTCGTCCACACCTCTGTACGGGGGGAAGCCGGTGCAATTCCGGCGCTGACCCGCAACCGTGACCCACACCCGGCACCGCCCGGGCGGGAAGCCGGAATGCCCCGTACCGCAGGTGCGCGGCTCGTGCCGCCGGAGCCGCCGGCGGCCGGCACCGTCGAGGTAAACGGAGCCGGAGCCCGGTGCCTGTGCGTGCCTGCTGCCGGTTCCCCCGTACGAGAGGCACCACCCCCCTGATGAACGTCCGTCGCAGCGCAGCCGCGCTCGCCGCCTCCGCCGTGCTCTGCGTGGGCGCCGCCCCCGCAGCCCTCGCCGACACCGCGCCGCCCGCCTCCCCCTCCGCGCCCCCGGTCATCCCCTCCGGTCTGTACGGCAAGAGCGACCCCACGTACGACGGCGTGTGGCGGCAGTCCTTCGCGCTGCTCGCCCAGCACACGGTCGGTGTCGAGCCCGCCCGCGAGGCCGTGGTCTGGCTGCTCGGCCAGCAGTGCGAGAACGGCGGCTTCGCCTCCTTCCGCCCGAACGCCGCCACGGCGTGCGACGCGAACACGATGTACGACACGAATGCCACCGCGGCGGCCGTGCAGGCCCTGAAGGCGCTCGGCGGCCAGGACGCGGCCGTCAAGAAGAGCGTGGACTGGCTGAAGTCCGTCCAGAACGAGGACGGCGGCTGGAGCTACGTGCCCGGGCCCAGCTCCCCCAGCGACGCCAACTCCACCGCCGTGGTGATCAGCGCCCTGTCCGTGGCGGGCGAGAAGCCGGCCGAGGTCAAGTCGAAGGCGGGCAAGTCGGCCTACGAGGGCCTGCTCCCCTTCCAGCTCGGCTGCACCGCCGAGCCGGCCGCCGACCGGGGCGCCTTCGCCTACCAGCCGGCCGACGGCAAGCTCCTCGCCAACGCCGACGCCACGGCCGCCGCCACCCTGGCCGGCCTCGGCAAGGGCGCGGCCGTCGTCCCGTCCGCCGAGAACACCCCCGCGGCCCCGCTGGCCTGCCCGGCCGCGAACGCCGCCGACCCGGTGGCCGCCGCCCAGGGCGCGGCCGGCTACCTGGCCGGGGCCCTCAAGAAGGACGGCCACCTCATGGCCGTCACCCCGGGCGCGGACCAGCCCACCCCCGACACCGGCAACACCGTCGACGCGGTACTGGCCCTGGCCGCCGCCGGACACAAGGAGTCGGCGGCGGGCGCCCTGAAGTGGCTGGAGACCAACTCCGCCGAGTGGGCGAAGGGCAGCCCGGCCGCCCTGGGCACCCTCGTCCTCGCCGCGCACGCGACCGGCAACGACCCGAAGTCCTTCGGCGGCACCGACCTCGTCGCCGCGCTGAACGCGACCGGCCCGGCCCCGCAGGGCGCGGACACGGAGGCGACCGAGGTGGACGGCAAGAAGGAGAAGTCCTCCGGCGGCCAGAACGTGTGGTGGATCGTCGGCGCGGGCGCCGCGGCCGGTATCGGCATCGGCATCCTGCTGAGCGGCCGCCGGAAGAAGAACCACTCCTGATGCGCCGCCGCCTGCCCGCCGTGGTCCTCGCTCTCGGGATCACCCTGGCCATGCTGGCCGCCACCCCGGCGCTGGCGGCCGGCTACCGCTACTGGTCGTTCTGGGACGGCTCGGCGGGCGGCCGGTGGTCCTACGCCACCCAGGGCCCCTCGATGGCCCGACCCGCGGACGGTGCCGTCCAGGGCTTCCGTTTCTCGGTGAGCAAGGACGCGGCGGAGCAGGCGGCCCAGCCGCGCGCGGCGGCCGACTTCGAGACCGTCTGCGGGGCGACCGCGCCGACGGAGGGCACCAAGCGGGTGGCGCTCGTCATCGATTTCGGCGTCCCGGCGGACGCCCCGGCTGGTGACACCCCGCCCGATACCGCCCCGCGCACGGCCTGCGCGCAGGTGGCCCCCGAGGCCACGACGGCCGAGGCACTGGCCTCGGTCGCCAAGCCGCTGCGCTACAACAGCGCGGCGCTGCTGTGCGCGATCTCCGGCTACCCGAAGCAGGGCTGCGGCGACCAGGTCGCGGACAGTACGGCGGGGACCCCGGCTCCGTCGGCCCCGGCGCAGTCCGCCGCTCCGGATTCCGGCGGGGGCCCGTCCGCGGGCCTGCTCGCGGGCATCGCCGCGGTGGCCGCCCTGGCCGCGGCAGGCGTCTGGCAGTCCCGCCGCCGCACACGATGACCGGCCCCGGCGCCGCGGCGCACCCCGGAAACGACGCCGAGCCGACCACCACGGACACCGGCACACCCCGCACCGCGCCCGCCACCGGTGCCGGCACGGGCACCGGCACGGGCACCGGCACCGGCACCGGCACCGGCACCGGCACCGAGGGCACGCCAACCACCCGGTCCGCCGGGGCGACCCGCACCACAAGCACCGGTACCTGCCGGGCCGCGCCCCTCACCGCCGACGGCAAGCCGGCCGCCGGGACGACCCGCACCACGGCCACGGGCACCGGTACTCGCCGGGCGTGGCCGCAGGCCCACCGCGCCCCCACCGGAGCCGCACCCGACGGCGTGCCCCCGGCCCGGCGGAGCCCGCCCGCGGCGCAGGATCCCGCGCACCGGTCGACGTACGAACGCTGGAGGCCCCCGCAGGCCGCTCGGGCCACCGCCCTGCACGCGGGGGCCTGGTGGCTGTGGGCCCTCGGCCTCGCCACCGCCGCCTCCCGCACCACCAACCCGCTGCTGCTCGGGCTGATCGTCGGCGTCGCCGGGTACGTGGTCGCGGCCCGCCGCACCGACGCGCCCTGGGCGCGTTCCTACGGCGCCTTCCTCAAACTCGGCCTCTTCGTCATCGGCCTGCGCCTGCTCTTCTCCATGCTCCTCGGCTCCCCCATCCCCGGCTCGCACACCCTCTTCACGCTCCCGGAGATCCCGCTCCCTGCCTGGGCCCAGGGCATCCGCTTCGGCGGCCGCGTCACCGCCGAGCAGCTCGTCTTCGCCTTCTACGACGGCCTGAAGCTGGCCGCGCTCCTGGTGTGCGTCGGCGCCGCGAACGCCCTCGCCAATCCGGCGCGGCTGCTGAAGTCGCTTCCGGCCGCCCTGTACGAGGCCGGGGTCGCCGTCGTCGTCGCCATGACCTTCGCGCCGAACATGGTCGCCGACGTCGTCCGGCTGCGGACCGCCCGCCGGCTGCGCGGCCGGCCCACGGGCGGGGTGAAGGCCATCCTCCAGATCGGCCTGCCGGTGCTGGAGGGCGCCCTGGAACGCTCCGTCGCCATCGCCGCCTCGATGGACGCGCGCGGCTACGGCCGCACGGCCGAGGTCCCGCCCGCCGTCCGGCACACCACCAACGCCCTCACCCTCGGCGGCCTCATCGGCATGTGCGCGGGCACGTACGGCCTGCTGGCCGCGCAGGGCGCCGCGTACGGGCTCCCCGTGCTCGGCGTCGGCGCGGCCCTGGCCGTCGCGGGCCTGCGCCTGGGCGGGCGCCGGTCGGTGCGGACCCGCTACCGGCCCGACCGCTGGGGGCCGCGGGCCTGGCTGGTCGCCGGATCGGGCGCGGCCGTGGCCGCCCTGCTGATCCACGCCGGTTCCGTCGACCCGGCAGCCCTGCACCCGGGCGTGGTCCCGCTCGCGGCCCCCACGCTCCCGCTGTGGCCTGCGGCCGCGGTCCTGATCGGCCTGCTGCCCGCCTTCGTGGCACCCGTACCGCCCAAGGAGGCGTCGCAGTGATCCGCTTCGAGCAGGTGTCGGTCACCTACGAGGGTGCGTCCGCCCCCTCCGTACAGGGCGTCGACCTGGTGATCCCCGAGGGGGAGCTGACGCTGCTGGTCGGCCCGTCGGGCGTCGGCAAGTCCACCCTGCTGGGGACGGTCTCCGCACTGGTCCCGCACTTCACGGGCGGCACCCTGCGGGGCCGGGTCACGGTCGCCGGCCGGGACACGCGCACCCACAAGCCGCGCGAGCTCGCGGACGTGGTCGGCACGGTCGGCCAGGATCCCCTCGCGCACTTCGTGACGGACGTGGTGGAGGACGAGCTCGCCTACGGCATGGAGTCCCTGGGGCTGCCACCTGCGGTGATGCGCCGCCGGGTGGAGGAGACCCTGGACCTGCTGGGCCTGAACGAGCTGCGCGACCGGCCGATCGCGACGCTGTCCGGCGGCCAGCAGCAGCGGGTCGCGATCGGCTCGGTCCTCACCCCGCACCCGAAGGTGCTGGTGCTGGACGAGCCGACGTCCGCGCTCGACCCGGCGGCGGCGGAGGAGGTCCTCGCGGTCCTCCAGCGCCTGGTCCACGACCTGGGCACGACCGTGCTGATGGCGGAGCACCGGCTGGAACGGGTCGTCCAGTACGCCGACCAGGTCCTGCTCCTGCCGTCGCCGGGCGCGGCCCCGGTCATCGGGACCCCGGCCGAGATCATGGCCCTCTCCCCGGTCCACCCGCCGGTGGTCGCCCTGGGCCGCCTCGCGGGCTGGTCCCCGCTCCCCCTCTCGATCCGCGACGCCCGCCGCCGTGCCGCTCCGCTCCGGTCCCGCCTGGCCACCGCTTCCCAGGGCTCCGCGCCCATTCCAGCCTCGCCGGCGATTGAGGCGCGGGGTCCGGGGCAGAGCCCCGATCTTCCAGCCTCGCCGGCGTTTGAGGCGCGGGGGTCCGGGGGCGGAGCCACCGTCGCCGGAGCCCCCGGGCTCCTCGCACGCCTGCGCCGAGGCCGCGGCAGGCCGACCCCCGACCCCGCCCCCCGGGAGGTAACGGCCGAGGTCCACCGGGTCACCGTCCGCCGCGGCCGCGTACAGGCCCTGCACGGAATCACCCTCACCGTGGCCCCCGGCGAAACCATCGCCCTCATGGGCCGCAACGGCGCCGGCAAGTCCACCCTCCTCTCCACCCTCGTCGGTACGGTCGCCCCCACCACCGGCGAGGTGACCGTCGGCGGCCGCACCCCCCACCGCACGGCACCGCCCGAGATGGTGCGCCGCGTCGGCCTCGTCCCGCAGGAACCCCGCGACCTCCTGTACGCCGACACGGTCGCCGCCGAGTGCGCGGCCGCCGACTCCGACGCCGCCGCGCCCGCCGGCACCTGCCGGGTTCTCGTCTCCGCGCTGCTCCCGGACGTCCCGGACGACATCCACCCGCGCGACCTCTCCGAGGGGCAGCGCCTGGCCCTCGCCCTGGCCCTGGTCCTCACCGGCCGCCCCGCCCTGCTGCTCCTGGACGAGCCCACCCGCGGCCTGGACTACGCCGCCAAGGTCCGCCTGGTCGAGATCCTGCGCGGCCTGGCCGCCGACGGCCACGCCATTGTCTTGGCCACCCACGACGTGGAGCTCGCCGCCGAGCTGGCCCACCGCGTGGTGATCCTGGCAGGCGGGGAGATCGTCGCGGACGGTCCGACCGCCGAGGTCGTCGTCTCCTCGCCCGCCTTCGCGCCGCAGGTGGCGAAGGTCCTCGCCCCGGACCCCTGGCTCACCGTGCGCCAGGTCGCCGAGGCCCTGGACGCGGCGGACGCCCCGTGAACCGTCCCGCCCGTCCCGCCCGTCCCGCCCGTCCCACCCGTCCCGCCCGTCCCGCCCGCCCCGTCCGGATCGGTCCCCGCGCCGCCGTCGCCCTGGTCCTCGTCACCCTCATCGGCATCGCGGCCTTCGGCTGGCCGCTGCTCGCCGACCGGGGCTCGGGCCTCGCCCACGCGCAGGACGCCCCCTGGCTCTTCGCCGCGCTCCTCCCGCTCCTGGTGGCGGTGGTCGTCGCGACGATCGCCGACAACGGCATGGACGCGAAGGCGGTGGCCATGCTCGGTGTGCTCGCCGCCGTCGGGGCGGCGCTGAGACCGCTGGGCGCGGGTACGGCCGGGCTGGAGCCCATGTTCTTCCTGATGGTGCTCAGCGCGCGGGTGCTCGGTCCGGGCTTCGGCTTCGTCCTGGGCTCGGTGACGATGTTCGCCTCCGCCCTGCTGACGGGCGGGGTCGGGCCGTGGATGCCGTTCCAGATGCTGGCGATGGGCTGGTTCGCGCTGGGGGCCGGGCTGCTGCCGGGGCCGGAGCGGATCCGGGGCCGGGCGGAGCTGCTGATGCTGGCCGCGTACGGCTTCGTGGGCTCGTTCGCGTACGGCACGGTCATGAACCTGCAGGGCTGGGTGCTGCTGCAGGGCATGGGCCAGGGCATCTCCTTCCATCCGGGGGAGCCGGTGGCCGCGAACCTGGCGCGGTTCGCCGCGTACTGCCTGGCGACCTCGGTGGGCTGGGACCTGGGCCGGGCCGTCCTGACGGTCGTCCTGACCCTCGCTCTCGGGGCGACGCTGCTGAAGGCGCTGCGCCGGGCGACCCGCAAGGCTGCGTTCGACGCCCCGGTCTCCTTCGGTTCCGTCGGTCCGGGGCCGGGGCCGGGGCCGGGGCCGGGGCCGGAATCGAGCGCGAACCCGCCCTCGGGAGGGGTACGAACGGCAGCGGAGGGTGACATTCGGGGCCTCCCCCGGTGACCCGCCCCATAGGACCTGGGTCACATACGAGCGCGGCTAGTAGGCCTGCGAGCCCCTGAACCCGTCCCCACGGGGGGTCGGTGGACGGCCCGCTGCGAGGGCCACTAGTACGCGGGACCTTTGCCAGGGTGCCGGGGCGTCTGTAGAACTGGATGAGTCGCAAGGCGGCAGGGGTACTTCACCCGCCGCCGACGAACCTCTCTCCTTTGCGTGAGTGGCTCACGCATGTCTTCGGCATGCCTGCGACCGCCCTTGTCCCCGTCGGAAGGTCAATCCGTGTCCAACACCATCATCCGCCGCATCGCCGCCTCCAAGAAGGCCCTCGCGGGCACCGTCGTCGCCCTGGGTGTCGCCGGCTCCATGCTCGCCACGGTTCCCGCCCAGGCGGCCCCGGTGAGCGCCAAGGCGATCGCACAGCAGATGATCAAGGACCCGGCCCAGTTCGCCGCCTTCGACAAGATCATCTCCCACGAGAGCGGCTGGAACCACACCGCGACCAACCCCTCCTCCGGCGCCTACGGCCTGGCCCAGGCCCTGCCGGCCTCGAAGATGGCCTCCGCGGGCGC
Source organism: Streptomyces sp. NPDC001502 (assembly GCF_042894785.1). Classification (NCBI taxonomy): domain Bacteria; kingdom Bacillati; phylum Actinomycetota; class Actinomycetes; order Kitasatosporales; family Streptomycetaceae; genus Streptomyces; species Streptomyces sp. NPDC001502. The sequence continues at coordinate 329,160 of NZ_JBIAVW010000010.1, read as the reverse complement.
GGACTGGAAGACCAACCCGGCCACCCAGATCAAGTGGGGCCTGGACTACATGAACGACCGCTACGGCAGCCCCGTCGGCGCCTGGAACTTCTGGTCCGCCAACCACTGGTACTAAGCCACCAGCAGCAGCGGCTCAGCGAAGCACCGCACAGCAGACATACGAAGGCCCCGGTGGCCGGCCTCCCCAGGTCCGGCCTCCGGGGCCTTCTGCATCCCATCCCACGGGACTCAGGGGCGCCTCACAGGCGCTGGATGATCGTGCCGGTCGCCAGCGCGCCTCCCGCGCACATGGTGATCAGCGCGAACTCCTTGTCACGGCGCTCCAGCTCGTGCAGCGCGGTGGTGATCAGCCGGGCGCCGGTGGCGCCGACGGGGTGGCCGAGCGCGATGCCCCCGCCGTTGACGTTGACCTTCTCCAGGTCCTGGTCGAAGACCTGCGCCCAGGACAGGACCACGGAGGCGAAGGCCTCGTTGATCTCGACCAGGTCGATGTCCCGCAGCGACATCCCGGCCTTGCCGAGCACGGCCCGCGTCGCGTCGATCGGCCCGTCGAGGTGGTAGTGGGGGTCGGCGCCGACGAGCGTCTGGGCGACGATGCGGGCGCGCGGCTTGAGCTTGAGGGCGCGCGCCATCTTGCGCGAGGCCCACATGACGGCGGCGGCGCCGTCGGATATCTGCGAGGAGTTTCCGGCGGTGTGCACGGCGGTGGGCATGACCGGCTTGAGCCGGGCCAGCGCCTCCATGCTCGTGTCCCGCAGCCCCTCGTCCCGGTCGACCAGGCGCCACATGCCCTGTCCGGCGGCCTGCTCCTCCTCGGTCGTCGGCACCTGCACGGCGAAGGTCTCGCGCTTGAACCGCTCCTCGGCCCATGCCGCCGCGGCCCGCTCCTGGGAGAGGAGCCCGAGCCGGTCGACGTCCTCGCGGGACAGGCCCCGGTGGCGGGCGATCCGCTCGGCGGCCTCGAACTGGTTGGGGAGGTCTACGTTCCACTCGTCCGGGAAGGGCTTGCCCGGGCCGTGCTTGGATCCGGAGCCGAGCGGCACGCGGCTCATGGCCTCGACGCCGCAGGCGATGCCGATGTCCATGACCCCACCGGAGATCATGTTGGCGACCATGTGGTTGGCCTGCTGCGAGCTGCCGCACTGACAGTCCACCGTCGTCGCGGCGGTCTCGTACGGAAGCCCCATGGCGAGCCAGGCGTTGCGGGCGGGGTTCATCGACTGCTCGCCGGCGTGCGTCACGGTGCCGCCGACGATCTGCTCGACGCAGTCGGGCTGGATTCCGGTACGGGCCAGCAGTTCGCGGTAGGTCTCACCGAGCAGGTAGGCGGGATGGAGGTTGGCGAGAGCGCCCCCGCGCTTACCGATGGGGGTGCGTACGGCTTCGACAATGACGGGTTCCGCGGCCATGAGCTCGTCCTCTCCTGCACTGCGTCAGCACGGCGGGCCGTCCCGGCGCCCCGCCCGAACTAGTACGCGTTCTAGTTCTCCCCGCAGTCTTATGACCTGAGGCCCCGGCACGCAAGGGTCTTGCACGCGGCCTGCACGGATTCCACACGCAACAGTTGGCGCCAGGACCCTTGTCACTTCTAGAACTCGTTACTACCTTCAAGCCAACTTCTGATGGTCCGTCAGACTTTGGAGTTGCCCGATGTCCTGCCCCGCACTGCCCGAAGGCTTCGACGCCACCGACCCAGACCTGCTCCAAAGCCGCGTCCCCTTCCCGGAGTTCGCGCAGCTGCGGCAGACCGCACCCGTGTGGTGGTGCCCGCAGCGGCGGGGCGTCACCGGCTTCGACGACGAGGGCTACTGGGCCGTGACCCGGCACGCGGACGTCAAGTACGTCTCCACGCACCCTGAACTGTTCTCCTCGACGACCAACACCGCGATCATCCGCTTCAACGAGCACATCCAGCGTGATGCGATAGATGCCCAGCGTCTGATCATGTTGAACATGGATCCGCCGGAACACACGCGCGTACGCCAGATCGTGCAGCGGGGCTTCACCCCTCGGGCCATCCGCGGCCTGGAGGAGGCCCTGCGGGACCGCGCCCGGAAGATCGTCGAGGAGGCCGCGGCCACGGCGGCCGACGGCAGCTTCGACTTCGTCACGCAGGTGGCGTGCGAGCTTCCGCTGCAGGCCATCGCCGAACTGATCGGCGTACCGCAGAAGGACCGCACGAAGATCTTCGACTGGTCGAACAAGATGATCGCCTACGACGACCCGGAGTACGCGATCACCGAGGAGGTCGGCTCCAACGCGGCGATGGAGCTCATCGGCTACGCGATGAACCTCTCCGCCCAGCGCAAGGAATGCCCGGCCAAGGACATCGTCACCCAGCTGGTGGCGGCCGAGGGCCAGGGCAACCTCGGCTCGGACGAGTTCGGCTTCTTCGTGCTGCTGCTCGCGGTCGCGGGCAACGAGACCACGCGCAACGCCATCAGCCACGGCATGCACGCCTTCCTGACCCACCCCGAGCAGTGGGAGCTCTACAAGGCGACCCGGCCGTCGACGGCCGCCGAGGAGATCGTCCGCTGGGCCACCCCGGTGGTGTCCTTCCAGCGCACCGCCACCCAGGACACCGAACTGGGCGGCGCGAAGATCAAGGCGGGTGACCGGGTGGGGATGTTCTACTCCTCCGCCAACCACGACCCCGAGGTCTTCACGAACCCGGACGCCTTCGACATCACCCGCGACCCCAACCCCCACCTGGGCTTCGGCGGCGGCGGCCCGCACTTCTGCCTCGGCAAGTCGCTGGCGGTGATGGAGATCGACCTGATCTTCAACGCCCTGGCCGACACCCTCCCGAACCTCCACCTCACGAACACCCCCCCACGCCGCCTCCGAGCAGCCTGGCTCAACGGCATCAAAGAACTCCGCGTCACCACCACCCCATCCAGCCCCGCCGACGCCTGAGACACGGGGGTCCGGGGCGGAGCCCGGCATCTTCCAACCTCGCCGCCCCACCCAGCCCCGCCGCCCCACCCAGCCCCGCCGGCGTTTGAGGCGCGGGGTCCGGGGCCGAGCCCCGATCTCTCAGCCCCGCCGGCGTTTGAGGCGCGGGGGTCCGGGGGCAGCGCCCCCCTCTCCCAGCCCCGCCGGCGCCTGAGACGCGGGGGTCCCGGGCCGAGCCCCGATCTCTCAGCCCCGCCGGCGTTTGAGGCGCGGGGGGGCCCGGGCGGAGCCCCCCTCTCCCAGCCCCG